>NZ_JBIVTK010000009.1:0-234940 GCF_044756725.1 Paenarthrobacter sp. NPDC091669 | reverse complement strand
CCAAGTGCATCGCTGATTAGCTACGTTCGGATGGGATAACCGCTGAAAGCATCTAAGCGGGAAGCTCGCTTCAAGATGAGATTTCCATACACAGTTATGTGTGAGAGGCCCCCAGCCAGACCACTGGGTTGATAGGCCGGATGTGGAAGCGAGGACTAAAGACTCGTGAAGCTGACCGGTACTAATAGGCCAACAACTTACACCACACAAACACACTGCACGCGTCCACTATGTGGTTCCCGAACAACAACACCGTTCCAGGAACCAACAACAACTACATAACAACACCACAGTTGTAACCAAAAACTTCCCACCCACCCCACGGCAAACACCACAGGGTTGGGACGGGTAACAGAGTTACGGCGGTCATAGCGTGGGGGAAACGCCCGGTCCCATTCCGAACCCGGAAGCTAAGACCCACAGCGCCGATGGTACTGCACCCGGGAGGGTGTGGGAGAGTAGGACACCGCCGGACATAATTTCAGGAGAGCCCCGACCACAGGTCGGGGCTCTTCGCTTTTTAAGCACCGTCCTTGCCCAACAGCGCCCTCCTTGGCCCGGCTGTTTGCCTTCGCCCACCGGTAGAGTTGGTGGTCATGGAAAACCTCTTCAGCCACTCGGCCTCTGACCCCGAACCCTCACAGCAGGGCGGCGATGCACTGCAGCCGCTCATCGTCACTGTTGTGGTGCCCACGAACGTTTCGCACGCCTTCCAGGGCTTCACAGATCATCCACACCTCTGGTGGCCACTGGAGCAAGAGAGCGTGTACGGCGAAGGATCACATGTGGAGTTCGAAGAGAACCTGATTCTTGAAACCGCCGAGGACGGCCGTACGTCGGTGTGGGGCACTATTGATGATTGGCAGCCTCCGCTGTCTTTCCACGCCGCCTGGTACCCGGCTGGAACGCCGTTGTGGTCCACCGAGATCCGGGTTGTCTTTGGTGCCGTGGATGAGGGTACGGAGGTGCGCCTGATCCACGATGGGTGGGAAGGTGCCGAGGATCCCGCTGCGTCCAGGGCATCCTACGCTGAGGGCTGGCCCCGCGTGCTGGCATGCTATGTGAGGTTCATGGGTGGAGCCATTGCCTAGGATCCGCCGGCTCCAACCCAGTGATTGGCGTTTGCTGCGTGAGGTCCGGCTGGAGATGCTCAAAGACACACCTATGGCTTACGTGGAGAGTCTGGAGGCGGCCCGCCGACAGACCGAGACGCAGTGGCAGGAGCGTGCCGCTGCAATGTCCGGGGACAGCAGCTTCACGTTGGTTGCGGATGCTGGCCAGGACGGCAGCACATTCTGCGGCTTGATGCGTGTGGTGGTGAAGGACCACCAGAGCACGGAGAAGCCGCTGCAGGCCATGCTGCTCAGCGTCTACGTGGCACCCGGGCACCGGGGGCTTGGACTGGCCGACGAACTCCTCAATGAGGCATGCAAAGCGGCCTCGGAAGAGCTCACTGCCGGGAGCATCCAGCTTGGGGTGCATGAGGACAACTCAAGGGCACTGGCGTTCTACCGGCGTCACGGCTTCGAGACCACAGGTGCCAGCAGGCCTTATCCGCAGGACACGTCCAAGCTTGAGCTCACCATGGAGCGCCGGCTGTCATAGCGGGCCACGTACAAAGCACCGGATCCCTAGAAGGTACCGGCTTTGGGCACCGCGGTACTGGAGCGCACCACCAGTTGAGTGGGGTGTTCGGTATCGGCAGGTTCCAGGACGAGGCCCTTGGTGATCGCACCCAGGAGTGTGCGGACGGCCAGCGCTCCTTGGCCCTTGGCATCCTGGTCGATGGTGGTCAGGCCCAGGACATTGCCCAAGTCATGGCCGTCGATTCCCATGACGGAAAGATCATCCGGAATGCGGAGCCCGAAGTCCCGGGCCGCGAGGATGGTGCCGATGGCCATTTCATCGGAGGCGGCGAAGACGGCGGATGGCCTGTCCGGTGCGCTGGCCAGCAACTGCCGTGCCGCAGCGTACGCGCCTTCGATGGTGAAGTCCGCGGAAACGATCCATTCGGGCCGGACAGGGCAGCCGGCGTCGTTCATTGCTTCTTCGAATCCGCTCCGACGCGTTCCGGGAAGATGGAAGTCCTGGTCGTAGGCCTCATTGCCGGTGATGTGCGCGATCTTGGTGTGCCCCAGGCCGAGCAGGTGGTTGGTGGCCTTTCGCGCGATCGCGGAGTCGTCGATCCTGATGGTTGACGCTCCGGGTAAGGGCCCGCCAATTCCGACGATCGGACGGTGCATGGCGTGGAGCTGCTGGATTTCGGCTTCGCTCAGTTCCAGCGATACCGCGATCACCGCGTCCACCCGCTTGCGCAACAGGAAGTCGTTGAACACGCTGTGCCGGTGCTCGGGGTTTTCCCCGATGTTGTACAAGGTGAGGTCGTACCCGGCCTCGAGCAGCGCGGCCGACGCGCCCTCGATCACCGCTGAGAAGAACCAGCGGTGGACCGAGGGCACCACCAAGCCAACGTTGTGCGTGCGACCGGAGGCCAGGCTGGAGGCATGGTAGGACAGCACGAACCCCAGCTCTGATGCTGCGGCGCGGGCACGCTCCCGGCTGGTGGGCGATACATTGCCTTTGCCGCTCAGCGCCCGTGACACAGTGGCAACGGACAGCCCTGCTCGCTCGGCTACGTCCTTGATGCCCGTCATGCCGCTCCTAGGTGAAAAATCAGCTGACTGTCAGCCAGATTGTCTCCCCTGAGCCTAGTTGATCAGCGCCTGGTTGATCAGCGCCTGCTGAGGGGGCGCTGCGCAGGATGGTGCGGCCGGCCGGAAGCGGCAGGGGATCGGAGCCTGCGTTCATGATCACCAGGGTGTTGCCGTTCAGGTACGCCAGGGAGGACCCGGTGCAGTAGTCCTCGACCCAGGCCAGTGAACCTTGGCCGAGCCGGAGCGTGGCGCGTTCAGCGAGCATGGCCCGGTACAGGTTAAGGTGCGACGCCGGATCGGACTCCTGCAGGTCTCTCGCCAGCGTGGGCCAGGACTCGGGCTGCGGCAACCAGGGGTCCACGCCGCTACCGAACCCGGAGTGGGGTTCGGACGAACGCCAAGGGAGCGGTACGCGGCAACCGTCGCGGCCGATCCGGGCTCCGCCGGTGCGGGCGAAGGTGGGATCCTGGCGCATGCTGCCGGGAATGCTGGAGGAATCGGGCAGGCCCAGTTCTTCGCCTTGGTAGAGGTATGCGCCACCAGGGAGGCCGAGCATGAACATGGTAGCCGCGGCAGCCCGGCGTCGTCCGAGTTCTTCGTTGGGCTGCGCGTCGTCGGGGCCGATGCCGTCTCCGTCGCGGGGACCAGGTCCGTCGTACCCGAAGCGTGAGACGTGCCGGACGACATCGTGGTTGGACAGTACCCACGTGCTGGGGGCGCCCACGGCGTCGAGGGAGACCAGGGAGTCGGTGATGTTGTGGCGCAGCCGGTGTACGTCCAGGCCGGCGTGCAGGTACGGAAAGTTGAAGGCCTGGTGCATTTCATCAGGGCGGACCCACTGCGCCAGCCGGGGGAGCGGATCCACATTGGCTTCTGCGCAGAGGATGCGGTCCGGGCCGTACTCTTCCAGGATGGAACGCCAGCGGCGGTAGATGTCGTGGAGGGCAGGCTGGCCGAACATCGGAGCGTCCTGGCCGGGGAAGCCATCGGAGCTGTTGCCGTCGGCGCGGCCGCCCCAGTTGGGCAGGCCGGCTGCCTTGACCAGGGCGTGGGCTACGTCCACCCGGAAGCCTGAGATGCCGCGGTCCAGCCAGAAGCGGAGGACGCGTTCGAACTCAGCGTGGACGGCCGGGTTATCCCAGTTGAAGTCCGGCTGCGAGGAATCGAAGAGGTGCAGGAACCATTGACCGGGCTGTCCATTGGGCTCGATGATGCGCGTCCACGCCGGACCGCCGAAATGCGACTGCCAGTTGTTGGGCGGCTCGCTGCCGTCGTGCCCTTGGCCTTCGCGGAAGATGAACATGTCCCGCTCCACGCTGCCGGCACCCGCAGTCAGCGCTGCTTGGAAGGCGATGTGCTGGTCGGAGCAATGATTGGGCACGAGGTCCGCGATGACGCGCAGGTTGAGCCTGTTGGCTTCGGCAATGAGGGCGTCGAAGTCGGCCAAGGTGCCGAACAGGGGATCGACGTCGCAGTAGTCGCTGACGTCATACCCCGCATCCCGCTGGGGTGAACGGTAGAACGGCGACAGCCAAACGGCGTCGACGCCCAACGCTGCCAATTGCGGAAGTTCAGCGGTGATGCCCGCCAAGTCTCCTACGCCGTCGCCGTTGAGGTCCCGGAAGGAGCGCGGATAGATCTGGTAAATCACAGCGGAACGCCACCAACCATGCGCCGTGGACGCATCGTGGATCGGGGTCAGATGCGTGAAGGCTGCAGTGGGCTCATGGGTCGCAACCGAGAGCAATGAATCAACGGACATGAACACATCGTAGAAGAGAAATCGCAAAAGTGTAAACGTTTCCAGTCCTAAGGGTGCTGTCTTTGCAATGAGAACGGGGGCTGGGCTTTTCAAATTCGCATGCCGCCCTGTAGTGTGTGGAAGCGCTTGCAGTTGTGAGCCATATCACCGGCGTCGTAGTGGGCCTGCAGCCCTTGCCGTCGACGAAGAAAAGAACGAAAGGGACACCAATGAAGGTGCACAATACCCTCGCGACTCAAACCACCCGGCGGGTTTTCGCCACCGGGGCGATCTCCTTGGCCGCAGCTCTGGCACTGAGCGCCTGCGGTGGAAGCGCCTCCACAGCGCCCAGTGCAGAAGCGACAAAACAGGACCTCAAGGCTGCAGGTGCAGGCGTCATCACCATGTGGGTGGATGCTGAGCGCTCCCCGGCCCTGAAGGACATCACCGAGAAGTTCAAGTCTGATACCGGCGTCGAAGTGAAGCTGGTGGTCAAGGACTTCGCAGCCGTACGTGACGACTTCATCACCCAGGTTCCCACCGGTCAGGGACCGGACCTGATTGTTGGACCTCATGACTGGATTGGAAAGTTTGTCCAGAACGGTGTGATCGCACCCGTGGAGTTGGGTGACAAGGCAGGCCAGTTCCAGGACTCCTCCATCAAGGCGATGACGTACAACGGGGCCGTCTACGGCGTTCCCTACGCGATCGAGAACATTGCCCTCCTGCGCAACACCAGCATTGTGGACAGCAAGGCGTCCACCTTGGACGAGGTAGTGGCCAACGGCAAGAAGGCCGTGGCCGACGGCAAAGCCACTTTCCCGTTCCTGGTGGGCATGGACCCGAAACAGGGCGATCCCTACCACCTGTACCCACTGCAGTCTTCCATGGGCTCACAGGTCTTTGGCAAGAATGCCGACGGCGGTTACGACGCCAAGCAGCTCCTCATTGGCGACGCTGCCGGCGTCGAATTCGCCAAGAAGCTGGCCGCCTGGGGCGATGCCGGTGAGAAGATCATCAACTCCAACATCACGGCAGACATTGCCAAGGAGAAGTTCCTGGCCGGTGAATCCCCTTACTTCCTGACAGGACCGTGGAACGTTCCGGATGTCCAGAAGAAGGGCATCAAGTTCGCCGTCGATGAGCTGCCCACCGCGGGCGGCGAGCCTGCCCAGCCGTTCATCGGCGTCAACGGCTTCTTCATCAGCGCCAAGAGCGCCAACGCGCTGGCCACCAATGAGTTCGTCACCAACTACCTCACGTCCGAGTCGGCCCAGGACTCCATGTACGCGGCAGGCGGACGTCCCCCGGCCCTCAAGGCGTCGTTCGACAAGGCCGCCAGCGATCCCGTTGTTGAGGCCTTCGGCAAGATCGGCTCCACCGGCATTCCCATGCCCGCCATTCCGGAAATGAGTGCGGTCTGGGCTGACTGGGGAGCTACTGAGCTCGCCATCATCAAGGGCCAAGGCGATCCCGCCGAGGCGTGGACCAAGATGGCCGCCAGCATCAAGTCCAAGATCGGCGGCTAACACCGCGACCGGCTGACTCCACCGGTCTGCCCCGGACCGGGCGGCACCCCACCGCCCGGTCCTGCCTGCCGCCTACCGCTTCACCCAAGGACCCACAATGCCAAAACCAGATGTCCGCGACCTGCCCGCTACCCAAGGCAAGCCGACCCCGGCTGGGTCTTCCAGCAACGTCACCCTCCCGAGCGGCACCCGCCCAGCCAATCCGGCGCGCCCAACAAAGCCCCTACGCCACCCGGACTCCGTCAAGGGCACCCTCCTGAAGGTGGTCCTGCTGGGACTTGTTGACGCCTTCGCGGTGTACGTCCTGATGATGCTTTTCCTCAGCCAGTCGTGGGCGGCGCTGGCAGTATCGGGGCTGGTGGTCCTGGCCATCAACTGGATCTATCTCCGCAAAGGAGGGCTCCCGGCCAAGTATCTGGCTCCCGGGGTGCTGTTCCTGCTGGTCTTCCAGGTTCTGGTGGTGGTGTTCAGCGGTTATATCGCCTTCACCAACTACGGCGACGGACACAACAGCACCAAAGAGGATGCCATTTCGGCCATCCAGCTGACGGCCCAGCAGCGGGTCCCGGATTCCCCGGCGTACAAGGCGGCGGTCCTCACCAAGGACGACGGGTTCTCCTTGTTGTTCACCGATCCGGCCGGGAAGGCCCAGGTAGGCAGCACCGGGCAGCCCCTCACCGAGGTTCCGGACGCCGGCAAAGACTCCACCGGCAAGGCCACCTCCCTGCCGGGCTACCAGACGCTGACGTTCCAGGAGATCGTGGCCAACCAGCAGGAGATTCTCAAGATCACTGTTCCAGTGTCCGATAACCCCGCAGATGGAACGCTCCGCACTGCGGACGGTAGTACGGCCTACCAATTCAAGCCGGCGCTCAACTATGACGCCTCCAAGGACACGTTCACGGACACGGAGACCGGCAAGGAATACCGCGACAACGGCAAGGGCGCCTTCGCCGACGCCAACGGCGAGACCCTGGCAACCGGCTGGAAGATCGATGTCGGCATGGACAACTTCGTCCGGGCCTTCACAGATCCCAGCCTCCGCGGACCGCTCGTGGGCGTCATCCTGTGGACGTTCACGTTCTCCATCGCATCAGTCGCATTGACCTTCGTGATGGGACTGTTCCTGGCCATCACGTTCAACCGCGAGGACCTTCGTGGCAAAAAGGCCTACCGGATCCTGATGATCCTGCCGTACGCCTTCCCCGCATTCCTGTCCGGCCTGGTGTGGTCCGGAATCCTGAACCCCGAGTTCGGCTGGCTGAATCAGACACTGTTGGGCGGCGCCAACATCGGTTGGTTGACGGACCCCGTCCTGGCCAAGATCAGCGTGCTGGTGGTCAATGTGTGGCTCGGCTTCCCGTACATGTTCCTGGTCTGCACCGGCGCCCTGCAGTCATTGCCCTCAGAAATTGACGAGGCCGCACGCATGGATGGTGCTTCTGCCTGGCGGGTATTCCGCTCCATCAAGTTGCCACTTCTGCTGGTATCCGTAGCGCCTTTGCTGATCTCTTCCTTCGCCTTCAACTTCAACAACTTCAACGTCATCTACATGCTGACAGGCGGTGGACCGCGGTTCGCGGACACGGACCGGGACATCGGATCCACCGACATTCTGATCACCCTGGTCTACAAAGTGGCGTTCGGCCAAGGAACCGGACGGGACTACGGCCTTGCCAGCGCACTCGCGATCATCATCTTCATCATCGTGGCCACCATCTCGGCCATCAGCTTCAAACAGACCAAAGCACTCGAGGACGTGAACTGATGAGCGTACGCACACTCGCCGACACCAAGGAAACAGCGTCCGACGGCGGCACCCCACCGTTGACTCCCACAAAACGCCGCCCGTTCGGGGCCTGGTTCAAAGACAAAGGCTGGCGGCATCTTGTAGGCATCGTCACCACCATCTTCGCCGTTTTCCCGCTCCTCTATGTGCTGTCCGCTGCCCTGGATTCCAACGGCACCCTGGTAGGTTCCAACGGGCTGTTCACCAGATTCGATACCGGTAACTTCGTGGCTCTCTTCAGCGACCCCACCAGGCCCTTCGGACGGTGGTTCGTGAACACCCTGGTTGTAGGAACCGTCACCTCCGCCGCTACCGTTTTCCTCGGTGCCATGGCCGCCTACGCGTTCTCCCGCATGCGCTTCAAGGGCCGCCGGATGGGACTGTTGACCCTCCTGCTGCTGCAGATGTTCCCGCAACTGCTGGCCGTCGTCGCCATCTTCCTTCTCCTGAGCGGTATCTCCCAGGTGATCCCCGCGCTGGGACTGGGCAGCCAGCTGGGCCTGATCATGGTGTACCTCGGCGGCGCGCTGGGGGTGAACACCTATCTGATGTATGGGTTCTTCAACACGGTCCCGCAGTCATTGGACGAGGCCGCCAAGATCGACGGCGCCAGCCACGTGCAGATCTTCTTCGGCATCATCCTGCGCCTGGTGACTCCCATCCTCGCGGTAGTGGGGCTGCTGGCGTTTATCGGTATCTCCAGCGAATTCGTGATCGCCAGCGTAGTGCTGACCGACCCCGACAGCCAGACACTCGCCGTCGGACTTTACTCCTACGTGGCGCAGCAGCGTTCCGAGAACTGGGGCGTCTTCGCCGCCGGCGCCGTGATCGCCGCGATCCCGGTCATGGCGCTGTTCCTCTTCCTGCAGAAGTACATCGTCAGCGGCCTCACCGCCGGCTCAGTGAAAGGCTGACCATGCCGATCGCCCTTCCGCACCACGACGGTTCGGGTCTCTTCGTCACCAACACCGCAGCTCTGTCCGTGTCCCTGGGCGATACCGTCCGGCTCCGCGTCCGCGTCCCGCAGGGGTGGGGTCCGGCGTCGAAAGTGTGGGTCCGTTCCATCCAGGACGGCGAGCCCCGCTACGACGCCGCCATCCGGTTGGGCTCAGCCGAAGGCTGGGACTGGTGGGAAGCGGCGATGCTGGTGGCCAACCCCGTGGCCAAGTACCGCTTCCTGCTGGAGGTCACTGAAACGCCCGACGACGGCACAGGCGCGGCGGCCGCCGCCGGCAGCACCGTGGGACGCCGGTACTGGCACCTCAACGCCCAGGGTCTGTTCGGCAGGGATGTTTCCGATGCTGCCGACTTCAGGCTGACCACTTTTGCCCCCGCGCCGGAGTGGCTGCACAGGGGCACTATGTACCAGGTGTTCCCGGACCGCTTTGCCCGCTCCACCCAAGCGGAGAACCATCCCACTCCCGACTGGGCCGTCGCCTGTGGCTGGGATGAGCCGGTAAAGGGAACGGGAGCGGAGACGCCCACACAGTTTTATGGGGGAGACCTGCCGGGGATCACAGGCAAACTCGACCACCTGCACGCATTGGGCGTCGACGTCCTGTACCTGACGCCGTTCTTCCCTGCACGGTCCAACCACCGCTACGATGCCTCCACTTTTGACTGTGTGGATCCACTCCTGGGCGGGGACCAAGCGTTGGTGGACTTGGTGGAGGCAGCACATGCGCGCGGCATTCGCGTTATGGGGGACCTCACCGCAAACCACTCGGGCGACGCCCACGAGTGGTTCGTCAAGGCGCTCGCCGACCCCGGTTCGGAAGAGGCCGGGTATTACTGCTTCAGCCACGATCATCTGAGCTACGAGTCCTGGTGGGGTGTGCCATCCCTGCCCAAATTCAACTGGTCCTCAGAGGCCCTCCGCCGCCGCTTCGTGACGGATGAGGATTCCGTGGTGGCCCGCTGGCTGAAGCCGCCGTTCACCCTGGACGGATGGAGGATCGACGTCGGAAACATGACAGGACGCCTGGGATCTGTAGATCTCAACCATGAGGTTGCCCGGCTCATCGCGGAGCGGGTCAGGGAGGTCAACCCCCACGCTGCCCTGTTGGCCGAGTTCACGTCCGATGCCGGTCCGGATGTCACCGGGGAACACTGGCAGGGCGCCATGACCTATTCCAACCTCACCCGTCCGCTGTGGTCCTGGCTCGCGAAAGACGCTCCGAACGTGAACTTCTTCGGATCGCCACAGCCCGGCCCCCACAGGATCTCCGCCGAGGACTTCCTCGCGACGCATCACGACCTTGCCTCGGGATTTAGCTGGGGTGTGCGACAAAACAACATGAACGCCCTCAATACCCACGACACTGCCCGGGCGGCGACTGTCATGATCGACGGCGGCCAGGAAGTGGGCGCTGTGCTCACCTTTTGCCTGCCCGGAGTTCCGGTGATGTTTGCCGGCGACGAATTCGGCTTCGAAGGATACAACGGCGAGGACTCCCGGACGCCGATGCCCTGGGACCAGGGCGTCCGGGCCGGGAATCATCGCGTGGTCAAGGACCTGCGATCCGTTTACTCACGCCTGTCCCGGCTCCGCAGGGAACTGCCGGCACTGACGGAGGGCGGAGTGCGCTGGCTGCATGCCGAGGGTGACGCCATGGTGTTCATTCGGGAAACGCCGGAGTCTTCAGTGCTGGTGTTCGCCGCGCGGGACGCTGCGCAGGTGCTTCTGGACCCTTCCGTTCTCAGCGATGCCCAACTGGGCGCGTTGCTCGCCGCACCACTGCACCAGTCCGGGACGGTGACATCGGCACCTGCGGGGCCATCCGGCGTCGACGGTGTTTGCCTGCATGCCGAAGGTATCAGCGCTGGGATCTGGGCGTTGCCGGGAACCGCGGTTCCAATCCTGTGATTGCAGCGGGTTCCGGTCGACGCCGCTGCTGGTTGAGGCCGCTGCCTGCTGCCGTCACTGCCCATGCCGCTCTGGCTAGACTATGAGCACTGAAAACGCTGCGAAGACTGCCGGTTTGGCGTGTCCGCGGCGCTTATGTGGAGGTAGTGCTTTGTCGGACGAAACGGCTGTGGCCGGTACATCAGCGGAACGCATCAAGGACCGTATGGCGGGGCCGGCGGAAGAAACCCGACCAACAAGCGGGCAACGGGCGTTCCTGCAGGAGTTGTCGGCGGGGCTGCAGGCCGGGCAAATGGCCGGCGACGAAGAAACCCTCACCGTCTACTCCATCGATCAAGGGCCAACGCTGGAGAGGCACCTGCCACTGGCCGTCGTCTGGGCCGAATCCGTGGACGACGTGCAACACGTCGTCCGCACGTGCGCGGCGCATCATGTGCCGATCGTCGCCCGGGGTGCGGGCACCGGCGTTTCCGGCGGAGCCCACGCCACCCAGGGGTGCATCGTGCTGGGCCTTGAACGGATGAACCGCATCCTGGACCTCAACCCCGACGACGAGACCGCCGTCGTCGAACCCGGCGTCATCAACGCCGACCTCAACGCTGCAGCCGCCGAACACGGCCTCATGTACGCGCCCGACCCTGCCAGCTACAAGGTGTCCACAATAGGCGGCAATGTGGCCACCAACGCCGGAGGGCTGCGCTGCGCCAAATACGGCGTGACCCGCGATTCCGTCTTGGCCCTGGATGTTGTCATGGCCGACGGCTCCCTCATGCACACCGGCCACCAAACCTTCAAAGGCGTGGCCGGGTACGACCTCACCGCGCTGTTGGTGGGCTCCGAAGGGACACTCGGAATCGTGGTGGGCGTGACCGTCCGGCTGAAATACCTGCCCCGCGAAATCCACACCATCGCCGCGTTCTACCAGGACTTCCGAAGCGCCGCCGCCGGAGTGCTTGCCGTGGGCAAGGCCCGTGTCCAGCCCGCCATTATGGAGCTACTGGACAACGGCACCCTGGAGCAGCTCGACGAACTCCACGGCGGCGACCTCCAAAAGCGCGGAAAATCACTGCTCCTCATCCAAACAGACGGTTTCGGTGCGGCCGCAGAGGCCGACGTCGTCCGGCAAGTACTCGTCGACGGCGGCGCCACCGTCACCACCGAAGCCAGCGCCGAAGCCGAGATGCTGGTGGAACTGCGGCGCAACAGCCGCGGCGTGGAAGTGGACGACGAATTCCGGGTTGGCGAAGACATCGCCGTTCCCCGCTCGCGGTTGGTGGACTTCGTCGCGGAGCTCGAAGCCATGGCCGCACGGTTCCAGGTACGCCTCAAAGTGGTAGCCCATGCAGGCGACGGCAACCTGCACCCCACCTTCTGGATGGAGCGCGTGGACCCGACCACCGACGCCGACGCGTTGAGGCGGCTGAACGCTGCCCTGGACGAATCCATCCGGGTAGGCCTGGACATGGGCGGCACCATCACCGGCGAGCACGGGGTGGGCCAATACAAACTGCGCTGGCTCGGATTGGAACAACCGGAGCCTGTGCGGGAGTTGCAGCGGCGGATCAAGGAGCTGTTCGACCCGCAAGGGATCCTGAATCCGGGGAAGGCTATCTAGGGCCCTCTTCGTGGTGCGGCGCAGGGTGTGGCCCGCAGGGCCGCAACGCTCGGCGCGCTCGGTCGTTCCTCCCTTAGACGCGCGCTGCCGCGTCCCGGCCCTGCGGGGCCGCCAGTGGGGCCTGACGCTCTATCACGTCCCGCGTGGTTGGGGGGTGACGCTCTATCACTTCCAACCATCGTGCAGATCGCCTCAAGGTTTCTTGGTATTCCAAACCCGTAGCGATTGACGTTGGTCTCATTCGTTCGCCTTGTTTGCTTCCATTTACTTTCCGCCACTCTCCTCATAGGCTTACTTGGTATACCAAAGTGCTATGAGGGGAATGACGTGCGCGAGAAGCGGCAGGCTGGAGCTGGACTGGGTCCGAGGCTGACAACAGGGCTGGTGTTGCTTGGGCTCGTCATGGTTTCCGTCAATCTTCGGCCGGCCATTACCACCGTTGCCGGGGTGATGAACCAAGTGCCGGGTGTGTTTGGTCTGGATCCTGCGCTTCTTCCGTTGCTGGGGACTTTGCCTGTGTTGGCCTTTGGGGTTTCGGGTCCGATCGGACCTTGGCTGGCCCGACGATGGGGGACAGGGCGGGCTGTGGCTTTTGCGTTGATGGTTCTCGCTGCTGCGCTGATTGTCCGGGCAACGGTGCCCGCACTCTTGCTGCCGGGCACGTTCCTGGCCGGAATGGCGATCATGACCGCCAGTGTCCTGGTGCCTCAGATCGTCAAGGCAAACCGCGGCACGGGTTGGTGGACCGGGCTCTGCACCATGGGATTTGGTCTGGGCGCTGCGCTCGGCGCCGGGCTGGTCCAGCCCTTGCAACACCTCCTGGGCGGCAGCCTCCCATGGGCCTTGGCCGTATGGGCGCTGCCTGCCCTGGTAGGCGCCAGCCTCATTTACCGATCCGGAGGTACCCCTTGGAAAGGTGCCGATCGGACGAAAGGTGGCGACGCGTCGTCGTCGGCCGACACCAACAGAGGCGGCACCAACGTACCTGTCCCCGGGAAGTCGGCTACTCCGCTCAGAAAGCAGCGCACTGCGTGGGCGGTGACCGCGTTTTTCGGCCTTCAAGCGATGCTCTACTTCGCCATCACGTCGTGGCTGGCAGTGTATTTGGTATCCCGGGGAATCGCGCCAGCAGAATCGGCGGCCCTCTTGGCGTGGTTCAGCCTGGCGGGACTTCCGGCAAGCCTGCTGGCCCCCGTACTCGCCGGCCGTCCCGGCATCCTGAAAATCCTGGCACCGGGGCTTGGCTTATCGGTGGCGCTCGCGCTCCTGGGCGTCCTGGCGGCCCCGGTTGAAATGCAGTTCATGATGGTAGGGATTCTGGGCGTGGTGCAAAGCGCCGGATTCGGGCTCGCCATGGCACTGGTAGTGATCCGCTCGGCCGGACCTCAATCTGCAGGACGACTCTCCGCCATGAGCCAGGGGTTCGGATTCGCACTGGCGTCCTTCGGGCCGCTCGGGGCGGGGTTGCTGCACACCCTGACCGGTGGCTGGGAAGTGACGTTCTGGGTGCTGGCCGCCGAAGCCGTGGTGCTCGCCGGCGCAGGATTCTTCGCGATCCGTGGCCCCTTGGTGAGTGTGGAGCAGGCAACGGCAGCAGCTGAGCCAGGCCCCCAACCAACCCACGTTTGATCATGTGGGGCCCTGTCCGGGCGCAGCCCTGCAGCGTATCCTCGGCGGTATGACGAACTCACCATCAGGGACCGATCAGCCAAGCACTCCAGCCACCGAAGTCCTGGAAACCAACGAATGCTGGGAGCTCCTCAGGGGTGTCTCCGTGGGCAGGCTTGCCGTGTGGGTGGACGATCATCCGGACATCTTCCCCGTGAACTACAAGGTGGACCACGGAACCATGGTGTTTCGGACCGGTGAAGGCACCAAGCTCCACGCTGCCCTCAGCGACACCGCAGTTGCCGTTGAAGCCGATGGCGTCAACGTGGAGACGGGCGTGGCGTGGAGTGTGGTGGTCAAAGGCCAGGCGTCCGCGGTGAAGCTTGCCCAGGATGTCCTGGATACCGTCGGGCTTCTCCTGTTTCCATGGGAGGCGGGACAAAAAGACCAGTTCATCCGCATCACCCCCACCACAGTGACGGGCCGCCGTTTCACTGTGACACCTCCGGTCACGTGGTGGACCCCGTTGGATGATGCGCCCACAGCGCGGAGCGAGTAGCTCTTAACGCCGGAACCCGCCCCTGTTCGATCACCCTCGCGTTCAGCTGCGGGGGATCGGACAAGAGCGGGTTCAAAGGGGTAGCTTAGACCAGTTCCAACTGGTCCGCCACGATCTTGCCCTGGTGCATCACGGTCCGGTCCTTGCCACGATCCATGACGGTCGAGGCCACCGTTTCGCCGTCCACCAGCAGCAGGTCCGCTGGGTCTCCAACCTCGACGCCGGGACGGTGGGCCGTGTCCTTGAGCCTGGTCGCGTTGGGGTCAAGGATGCTGGCGCCGCCGATGGTGGCGATGGCCAGGCAGTGTTCGATCAGCTCGTCCTTGCGGAAACCGTGGGTGAAGGCCAGCTGCCAGGTGCGGTCCAGCATGTCGGTGTTGCCGTAGGGGGACCAGTAGTCGCGCTGGCCGTCTTCGCCCAAGCCCAAGCGGACACCGGCCTCGGTCAACAAGGGGATCGGCAGTTGGCCGGCAGCCGAGGGGGCAACCGATGCCAGGGAAACGTCCAACCCCGCGAACGCATCAATCAGCCTCCGGGTGGTGGCCTCGTTGACGCTGCCCAACTGGTAGGCGTGGGACATGGTTACCTTGCCCTGCATACCCAGCGCGCGGGTGCGCTCAAGCACCAGATCCGTGCTGAACACACCCAGCTCGCCCGGTTCGTGGAGGTGGATATCGATGGGAACCTGGTACTTCTCCGCCAAACCGAAGACGATGTCCAGATGCTTGGCCGGGTCCCGGTCCAAAGTGCAGGGATCGATGCCACCCATCACGTTGGCCCCTGCCTTCAGTGCCTCTTCCATCAGCTCAACAGTGCCCTCCTCGAGCAACAGTCCGGCCTGCGGGAAGGCGATGATGTCCACGGACGCTTGACCGGCAAACTTCTCCTTGGCGGCAGCAACGGCGTCGAAACGCTCCAGCCTGCAGTCCACATCCACCTGCGCGTAGGAACGCACGCGGGTGGTGCCCCGCGCGATCATCCGTCCCAGGGTGTCGTTCACCCGATCCTGCAGCGGGACCTCGGCGTTGCGCCAGTTCTGACGGTCGTTCATCATCATGTTCCACACGCCCGGACCACCCGTGTGTTCGCGGAAGGGCAAGCCGATGCGAGTGGAATCGAGGTGGACGTGGACGTCGGAGAACGACGGCAACAGAATCCGGCCGCGGCCATAGACAACCGTCACACCATCGGGAACGGCGCGGGCCGGGTCGTGAGGTTCGACGGCGGTGATCTTGCCGTCAGCGATACTCACATCGCTGATCCCTTGTCCCCAAGGACGGACGGCGTGGATCAGGGTGTTCAATGGGTGCTCCTTCGGTAGTGGATCTGTTGCATGCCTCTATTGCACGCCTGCCAGTACCGCTGCCGCCATACCCGTGTGGTGGCAGGCAGGGGCGGCAGGAGTGGCAGGCGTGGGGATCTGGTCGATGCAGCGTTGCCGCTGATCGTCGGGGAGGGTGCCGATCAGCGGGCAACGGGTGCGGAAGACACAGCCGCTGGGCGGGTTGGCCGGTGAGGGCAGGTCGCCGCGAAGCCGGATCTTCACTTGTTCCCGCGCTGCACGGGGGTCCGGCAACGGCACTGCCGAGAGCAGCGCCTTGGTGTACGGATGCCCTGGATCGCTGAACAAGGCGTCGCGCGGCCCCTGTTCGACGATCTTGCCCAGGTACATCACCGCAACCTCATGGGAAATGTGCCGGACCACGGAGAGATCGTGGGCTATGAAAATGTAGGAAACACCGGTGTCGCGCTGGATCTGCTGCAGCAGGTTCACCACCTGTGCCTGCACGGAGACGTCCAAGGCGGAGACCGGTTCGTCGCACACGATCACCGACGGGTTCAGGGAAATAGCCCGGGCAATGCCCACACGTTGCCGTTGCCCACCGGAGAACTCATGCGGGAAGCGGTTGTAGTGCTCCGGCTTGAGTCCCACCTGGTCCAGGAGTTCCTTGACACGGTTCTTGAGCCCACCCGGCGGGCTGATCTTCTGCGCCACCATGGGAGCCGCGATGGCTGTGCCGACGGTCTGCCGGGGATTCAGGGAAGCAAAGGGATCCTGAAAGATCATCTGGACTTTGCGCCGGAAGTTGTACAAATCCTTGCCACGCAACCCGCTGATGTCCACGCCGTCGACCACGATCCGCCCGCCCGTCGGATCCAGGAGGCGGGCCACCATGCGGCCGGTGGTCGACTTACCGCAACCGGACTCACCCACGAGCCCCATAGTCTGGCCTCGGGCAAGACTGAAGGACACGCCGTCGACCGCTTTGACTGAGCGCTTGGCAGCCCCCGGAAGGAGACCGCCCTTCAGCGGAAAATGCTTCTGAAGGTTCTCCACCTGGAGAATGGGCTGATGTTCCATGACGGGTCCTAACGCGAATTCCGGATGGTGATGATCTGCGGGCTGCTCAAATGGCATCGTTTGCCGTGCCCGTCCTCAACCCGCAGCTCAGGGCGCTGGCTGACGCAGATGCCGTCGTCGGCAAGCTCTGCGTACTGGCACCGTGCGCTGAAGATGCAGCCCTTGGGCAGGTCAAGGAGCGACGGCGGCTGACCGGGGATGGGGTTCAGCCGGCTGGATGAGCTGTTCAACGTGGGCATCGAGTTAAGCAGGCCCAGCGTGTAAGGGTGCTGGGTGTCGTAGAAGATGTCATCCACGGGGCCGGACTCGACGCATTGGCCTCCGTACATGACCAACACGTTGTCGCAAACCTCGGCAACCACTCCGAGATCGTGGGTGATCAGGATCAACGCGGAGTTGCTTTCCTCCTGGAGCCCGGACATCAAGTCCAGGATCTGGGCCTGCACCGTGACATCCAGTGCAGTGGTGGGCTCGTCGGCGATCAAGAGCTCCGGCTCGCAGATCAACGCCATGGCGATCATGGCGCGCTGGCGCATGCCACCGGAGAAGTGGTGGGGGTACTCGTCGTAGCGCTGCTCGGGACTGGGGATGCCCACCCTTCCCAGCATGTCGACGGCGGCCGCCCGGGCCTGCTTCTTGCTCGCCTTGTTGTGGACCAAGTATGCCTCGGCGATCTGGTGGCCCACAGTGTAGAAGGGGTGCAGCGCCGAGAGCGGATCCTGGAAAATCATGCCGATGTTGCGTCCACGGAGCTGGCGCATTGTCGATTCCGGGATCGCAACAAGGTCCTTGCCCTGGAACATCGCCTGGCCGGTGACTTGCGCCGAGGTGCCCTTGAGCAGGCCCATGAGCGCCTGGCTGGTGACGGATTTTCCGGATCCCGATTCGCCCACGATCCCCAAGGTCTGGCCGCGTTCCAGCGCGAAGTCCATGCCATTCACTGCGGAGACAACGCCGTCGTCCGTTGGGAATTTCACGGAGAGGTTCCGGACCTCCAGGAAAGGAGCGGTGGCTGTACCGCCGGCAAGTGCGCTCGCGGTAGTTGTACTCAACTGGGTCATTGGAGCCTCACTCGGGGATCGATGGCGGCGTAGGCGAGGTCCACCACAACGTTGGCGACGATCACGAAGAACGCGGCCAGCATGGTGATGGCCATGGTGACGGGGAGGTCGCCGGAAATGGCGGCATGCACTGCGGTGAAGCCCAGGCCGGGGACGGAGAAGATCTGTTCCGTGAGGACTGCGCCGCCCAGAAGGAGGCCAATGTCCATACCGAGCATGGTCACCACGGGAGTGATGCCGGCCCGCACGCCGTGCTTGAACGTGACAGTCCGCGGCGCCAAGCCCTTGGCCCGGGCAGTCCGGATGAAGTCCTCACCGAACGTCTCGATCATGTTGGTCCGGGTGACACGGATATAGGAAGCACTGAAGAGTACGGCCAACGCGATCCACGGCAGCAAGTAGTTGGCCACCCACGCCCCGGGACCTTGCGGGCCAAAGGGGCTGTTGATCTCGTTGGTGGTGAACGGCAGCAGGTGGAGCTGGTTGACGAACAGGAGCAACAGGAACAGGCCGGTCACCGGGATGGGCAGCGAGACACCCACGGAGGCTGCGCCAACAATGAACTTGTCCATCGGCGACCCCTTGCGCAGGGCAGCCAAAAGACCCAGGCCGACGCCGGTGACGGTCCACAGCACCAGCGCGCCGATGGCCATGGAGAAGGTGTAGGGGAGCGAGCGGGCGATGATGTCCGCCACGTTCTCATTGGTTTGGAAGGACTTCCCGAGGCAGGGCCACTCACACAGTGTCTGGGCGCCGGGGGCACCGATCATCCGTGAGGAGAAGAGTCCGCGGATGTAGTCGGCGTACTGGACCAGGAAAGGCTGGTCCATTCCCAAGGCAACGCGGGCTTCGGCAACGCGTTCGGGCGTGCATTCCTGACCACAAGCAGCGGCCGCGGGGTCCGAGGGGCCCAGCTGGAAGAGCGTGAAGGTGATGAAGCTGACGGCGGCGAGAAGCAGGACCAACGAGCCGGTCCGGCGAAGAATGAAAGTCATCATGGTGGTGGTTGCGGGCCGCCCGCTGATGCAGGCGGCCCGCTTCTCCTTCTGGACTATTGGTTTTCGAAGCCCGACTACTGCTCGACGCCGACGATCGAGAGGTCGATGCCGCCGAAGAAGTAGCCCACCTGGGCATTGCGGACGTTCGAACCCACCACGCTGTTGGTGTGGCTGCGGATGAGCGGGACGATCGGGTAGGTCTTCAACGCCGATCCGAAGGCCTCGGACCACTTCTTGCCCAGTTCCTCGGACGTGCCATCCGTATTGCGGAGATCAAACATGGCCTTGGAAACTACGGGATCGAAGTAGCGGGACGTGTTGGAGAAGCCGTAGCTGGTGCCGTCGTTGTTCGGGCCCAGCAGGGGATCTGCGGAGGTTCGGATGGACGCAGGATCGGCGCCGCCGCACCAGCCGGAACGGCCCATGTCCGGGAGTTGCTCGCTGGCCAGGATGGAGTAGTAGTTCGGTGCGGGAATCGCCACCAGTTCCACCTCGATGCCCAGGGCCTTCAGGTTCTGCTGCACCACGGTGCCCGTGTTCTTGAAAGCATCCCGGTTGTTGGCGTAGCCGTACGTGAGGCTCTTGGGGTAATCCTTGCCTTCCAGGAGCTTCTTGGCTTCCTCCAGCTTGGGCTTACCCGTGGGATCCAGTTCCAGCTCGGTCTCCACGTAGCCACGCATTTTCGAGTTCAGCGGGCTCTGGGTGATCTCGCCAAAGCGACGTCCGCCGTACTGGACCAGGATGGACTGGCGGTCCAGCGCCAAGGCGATGGCCTTGCGGACATCCGGGTCCTTGATCTTTTCCGTGTTCAGGCTCAGGACGTCGTTGCATCCCAGGAGACCGGAGGCGACGCGGTCCTTGACCTTGGCATCGACCAGTTTGGCGGAATCCGAGGTCTGCAAGGCGCCGTTGGAGTCCAGGGTGATGGCGTTCGGGTCCGAATCGGCCAGCAGCTGCTGGCTGATGGTGGCCTGCGACGTGGAGAGCGAGAAGCTGAACGTGTCCGGAAGGGCCGAACGGTTGGGGTCCGTGGCGGGATCCCAGTGCGGGTTGCGGACCAGCTTGAGGGACTTGCCGCGGTTGTACGACTCCACCATGTAGGGCCCCGAGGAAACGGGGTGGTTGGTGTAGTCCAGCTTGGTGTCCTTGGCCTTCGGAACCGGGGCCGTGTTGGACCGCGATGCCAGGGCCGGGAACTCCGCGAACGGCTTCTTCAAGTGGAAGACCACGGTGCGGTCATCGGGCGTTTCAACCGCCTTGAGCACAGCGGAAGGATCCTTATACGGCCCCTTGTACCCACCGGCGTCGAGCGCTGCATTAAGCTCCTGCGGCGCCTGGGTGAAGACGTCCTGCGCGAAAGTTCGCTCTACGCCGTACTTGATGTCGGCCGAGGTGATGGGCGTGCCATCCTCGAACTTCACGCCTTCCTTGAGGGTGAACGTCCAGCTCAGGCCGTCATCGGAGACCTTGCCTGTATCGGTCGCGAGGTCCGGGACCACTGTTGGCGGCTGGCCTGCGGTTTCCTTGGCCATGGTCAGCGTGCGGTAGTACAACTGGCCGACGTTGGCGGTCTGGACATAGTTGCTGTTGCCCGGATCCAGGGTCTGGAAATCGGAGGACATGAGGACGTTGACGTTGCCGCCCTTGCCGTTGAAGCCGGACTTGACCACGTTGGGGGCCAACTCCGTGACCGACCCGGCCGTCTGGGAACTGCCAGGCTGGCTTTGGCCGGCGCCGCAGCCAGTGGCTGCCATGGCGATCAACACCGAAAGTGCCAGTGCTCTTGCAGGGGTTTTCATGATGCTCCTTGTGAGGGGTGGGAGGCGATGCGGGGGATGAGGGTTAGTGGCGGGAGGCTTTGGGATCCAGGGCGTCGCGGACTGCGTCGCCCAAAAGGTTGAAGGCCAGGACGGTGACGATGAGCATGATGCCGGGCACGGCGAGGAACCACGGATCACTGAGGTACCAGTTGCCGGATTGGGCAGCGTTCAGCATCTGCCCCCACGACGGCGTGGGGTCCTTGACGCCGACGCCGAGGAAGGACAGCGCCGCTTCTGCCGAAATGTTGGTGGGGATCAGCATGGTGGCGTACACCAGGACGACGCCCATGACGTTGGGGATGATCTGCCGGAACAGGACGCTCAGGTGGGAGGCGCCGAAGGACCTGGCGGCCTCCACGAATTCGCGCTCGCGGAGGCTGAGCACCTGCCCGCGGACGATCCGTGCGAGGTAGGCCCAACCGAAGAAGCCCAGGATGATGACCAGCGAAGCCATGGGCAGGAAGCTGCCTTCACCCAGCGGGGTATCCCTGAGCCGCGACTGCAGGATGGGCGTCAGGGACAGCACCAGGAGGAGGTGCGGGAATGCCAGGAACAGGTCCATGATTCGGCTGATGATGGCGTCGGTCTTGCCGCCGAAGTAGCCGGCGGCCGCTCCGAGGACCGTTCCGAGGACCACTGACACTGCGGTGGACAGCAGGGCGATGGTGAGGGAGACCTGCCCGCCGTAGGCGAGCCTGGCGAACAGGTCGCGGCCCAGCCCGGGCTCGACGCCCAGCCAGTGCTGGGCGGACGGGTACATGTAGCCGGGGAGTGGCAGCCCTGGTGTCTGGAAGTCATCCAGTACATCCGGGCTGGTGTTGGAGGTGAAGGGGTCGTTGCCGGACATGGCACTCAAGACGGGAGCCAGGATGGCGAAGAGCATGATCGCTACCACCACGCACAGGCTGAGGAGGGCGATCTTGCTTCGCCGGATCCGCATCCAGGCGGTGGCGAGCAGGGAGCGGGCCTCGGCGGGTGCTTTGGCCTCCGGCGTCGTTGCCGGAGGAAGCGGCGGGCTGCCGATGCTTGGTTCGGACTGTAACTGGGTCAACGGTTCTGCTCGATTCATGATCCAAGGAGCTGGCTCCGGAGTTCTTGTATACCAAAATAGACTAGATCAGGATTGATGCGATGTAAATCACAAATAATGTACTATTTGGAATACCAGAGAGTTTTTTGGATCTGTACCACATGAGGAGGAGTTGCCGTGCCCACCAAGGTCACCGCCCGGTACGTGCTGGGTCATCACAAGGGACGTCACGTGCTGCTGGAGGACGCGTGTGTGGTCTACAGCGGCGACGTCATTGACTACGTTGGCCACGACTACACGGGGCCTGTGGACGAGGAACTCGACGCCGGGGATGCCTTGCTGATGCCGGGGTTGATCGACCTCGATGCCCTGACGGACATCGACCACCTCATTCTGGACAGTTGGGCCGGCCCGGAGCAGGCCAAGGGGCATCAGTGGTCCGAGGACTACTTCCGCAACCGCCGGGCCAACGTGTTCACGGCCGAAGAACGCCAGCAGGTCCGGGAATACGCCTTGATTCAGCTGATCCTGCACGGCATCACCACATACATGCCCATCGCGTCCGAGGTTCATTCCGAGTGGGCTGAACCCTTCGAGGAGCTGGCGGGCATGGCGGAGACCAGCCGGCGGCTTGGCCTTCGGGGCTACCTTGGTCCCGCCTACCGGTCGGGCGTCAACGTTGTGCTGGAGAACGGCAGCCGTTCAGTAATGTTCGACGACGATCGCGGCCGTGAGGGACTGGCCGATGCCTTGCGCTTCCTGGACCATGCGACGGAACTCAATGACCCGTTGGTTAACGGCGTCCTGCTCCCGTGCCGCATAGAGACCCTGGACCTTGAGCTGCTCAAGGCGACCGCGGCGGCCTCCGGCGAGCGGGACGTCCTGGTCCGCCTGCACTCGCTGCAGGGCTTGGTTGAACGTGAGCTCATCCACGAGTGGCACGGCGTGACGCCCCTGGAGCTCCTGGACCAAGTGGGTTTGCTCAACGAACGCCTATTGATCCCGCATGCAACCTACACGGACAGGAATCCTGCGGTGCATGGCGAAGACCGCGGGGACCTGACGAGGCTGGCGGACAGCGGCGCCAGCATCATCCACTGCCCACTGACCTCCATGCGCTACGGGAGCACGCTCGACGCGTTCAATGCCTACAAGGAGGCAGGCATCAACATCTCGCTGGGCACTGACTCGTTCCCACCGGACCTCATCCGGGGCATTGACTCCGGTGTGCAACTCGCCAAGATCCTGGCGGGCTCCAACGACGCCGGGGACGTTGCCGGATACGTCGACGCCGCCACGCTGGGTGGAGCGCAGGCCTTGCGGCGTCCCGACTTGGGGCGGCTGGAGTCCGGCGCCCAAGCAGACATGGTCGCTTTTTCACTCGGCGACCTTCGCGACGGCGTCCACGAGGACCCCATCCGAACCCTCCTCCTGAATGGAACAGCGCGCCAGGCGGTGCTCTCCGTGGTGGCAGGACGGACCATCATGGCAGACGGCGTGATCGCCGGAGTAGACCTGGACTATTGGCGGTCCAAGGGCCAGGAACTGTTCGACAAGATGCGCCGCGCCTACACTGTGCGGGATGCCCGGAACCGACCGGCCGATCAGCTGTTTCCTCCCGTGTATGCTCGGTTGGAACGCTGACCGGAGCCGTCCGGCGAAAGGAGCGGACGCCGGCATGAAGGGAAGTTTGACAGTGGCTGAGACGATGCCGGATACCGGGAACGGCCGTGATGATGAGGCCCGCGCGGAAAACGTCTACCAACTGGTGTTGGAAGGGATCGTCACGGGTACTTACGCGCAGGGCATGCGCTTGCGCGAGCGCGAACTTTCCGAGCTCTACAACGTCTCCCGCATACCGGTCCGGGAAGCCATCCAGCGCTTGGAGCAGGACGGTTTTGTAGCGACATTTCCGCGCCGTGGTGCCGTGGTGCGCCAACTGACACTGACGGATGTCAACGAGCTCTTCGATATTCGCCTATGCCTGGAAACCTTCGCCGCGCGGATGGCTGCAACCAGGGTTGCCGAGGGCAGCGATGGCGGACGACTTCAAGAGCTTATGGAAGCGTCCAAGACTGCTATCGACGAGGACCGGGCAGAGGACGTCGCCGTCATCAGCGCCGGGTTGCACGCCGAAATCGTCCGCCTATCCGGCAACCGGCTGCTGATCGAATCCGTGAAGCCCCTCTTTGGCCGGATGCGCTGGATCTTCGGGCTGGCCCACAACCGCAGCAACGAACTCCAGCGCGACGAGCACACGGAGTTGTGCAATGCCATCCTGAAGGGCAGGCCGGACCTGGCCTACTCGCTGGCGTACTCACACATCGAGCTGGGCCGCGAACCAGTTCTGGCCGGCCTCGCCGAAACCTTGGAACCGTGAGTTTTCGTACAGATAACGCCCTTTAGAGGCCCTCTTCCGGGCGTCATCTGTACAAAAACTCCGCTAGTCGTCCGCGTCCGGGTATTCGTCCTCGTCTTCATCGTCGTACCGGCCGGATTCCTCCACCTCGACCTCAAGGATCTTCAGCAGCTCCGTATCCGGATTCAGCATGATGGCAGCCTCGTCGCGGCGGTGCTGGAGCACGGTGTCCAGGTAGGACTGAACCGTCTCCGCCAAGGGGACGTACCTGTCCTGCTTCTGGCTCATGTACCAGCGGTGCTCCAGGACTTCGTGCACCACTTCCGCGGGCTCCAGCTTCCCGGCCAGGTGCCGTGGAATGGAACGGACAATGGGCTCGAAGATCTGGCTGACCCAAATGTGGGCGCTGATTTCCTCGTCCAGGTCCGGGTTGTTGTCCGCCCGGAACTGGTCCATGTCGTTCAAGAGCCGGCGGGCCTGGTTCTCCTGGGCGTCCAATCCGGTCAGGCGGAGCAGCCGACGTTGGTGGTGCCCGGCGTCGACCACTTTGGGCTGGAGCTGGATGGTGGAGCCGTCCGCCGTAGTCTTGATGGCGTACTCCTCCACGTCGAAGCCCAGCTCGTTGAGGCGCCGGATGCGGGCAGCCACGCGCCACCTTTCGCCGAGTTCGAAGGACTCCTTCTCCGTCAGCTCGGTCCAGAGCCGGCGATAGCTGTCCATGATCAGCTCACTGGTGGCTACGGGATCCACCTTTTCCTCGATCAGCCCGCCGTCCAGCAGGTCCATCAGTTCACCGGCGATGTTCACGCGGGCGATTTCGAGGTCGTATTCACGTTGGCCCATGGAGAGGTCCGGATAGAGTTCGCCCGTTTCGGCGTCCACCAAATAAGCGGCGAAGGCCCCGGCATCACGGCGGAACAACGTGTTGGACAGCGAAACGTCACCCCAGTAGAAGCCCACGAGATGCAGGCGGACCAGCAGCAGGGCCTGCGCGTCAATAAGGCGCGTCAAGGTGTCCTTGCGGAGCATCTGCGAGAACAACGCGCGGTACGGCATGGAGAACTTGAGGTGCCGGGTCACCAGGACAGGGTTCAGCGGCCGGCCATCCGCGGTGGTGCGTCCGGTGATCACAGCAACCGGCTCCACGCAGGGAACATCCAGCCGGGCCAGCTTCCGCAGCATGTGATACTCGTGGCGGGCCACGTGCTCGGAGGTTTCCTTGATGGCGATGACCGAACCACCCAGATGCGCGAAACGCACGATGTGCCGCGAGATGCCGCGGGGTAGCGCCGCAAGGTTCTCGGCCGGCCAATCCTCCAGGGCGATGTGCCACGGAAGATCCAGCAGTTCAGGGTCGGCCGACGCCGCCGTAATGTTCAGCGAACCGATGACGCTCGCGGGCGGTGCGGTGTCCTGCGCACTCGCGGCTTCAGTGCGGGGGAGCTTGCCGATCTGCCCGTAGTCGGTAGGTTCGTCGTGCCACTGGGCTCCGTTTTGCTCGCTCATGCCTCAATTGTTCCGTACTCAGGGGTGGAGGATGTTCCGGCGTCCGGGAACGGCCACTTCGAGGTGGCTGACCACTCGACGTCGGGCGCGGCCTGGAAGGCGACGCCCTGCTGGGCGAGCCGCTCGCCCAAGGCGCCCAGACGACGTCGGAAGTCACCTGCGTTGCGGACTTCCTGGCCGGACCACGCGACTTCCGCCAAGGAAACAGCCCGGGGATAGAGGAGCCACTGCGCCTGCTCGTTGTTCCGTACGGTTTCTGTCCACAGGGGCCCTTCGACGCCGAGGATCTGGTGGTCCTTGAGGCCGCCCTGGGCAGGATCCCAGTTGTAGTACTCGGACCAGGTGAAGGGTCCGCCTTCCACCCACTCGAGACCGATGGGGCTGTCAGACGCGTACTTTTGGTCCAGGTAGGTATTGGCGGCGGGAGACATGATCACCTTCGCGCCGCTTTCTTCGGCCTGACGGACCACCGGGGCGAAGTCGCCGTGCCAATACTGGATCACGGCACCTTCCGGAAGCTCGACGGCGGCGAACTCGTTCCAGCCCACCACCGTCTTGCCGGTTTCGGCGCCGATCCGAACGAACTGCTGGACCATGGCCACGTAGTCGTCATGTCCGGTGACATGGGCTTCGTCGCCGCCGATGTGAAGGTACGGGCCGTCCGTAATGGCGGCGAGCTGGCGGAGAACCTCGCGGACAAACTCGTACGTAGCGGGCAGGTCGGCTGAGAAGGTTGACCAGCCCACGTCGGGGGTGGTGCTCATGGGCTTGGCCTGGCCGTCAGGGTTGAGCTGTGGAATGGCGGCGAGGGCTGCGTTGACGTGGCCCGGGAAGTCGATCTCCGGGATCACCAGCACGTTATTGGTGGCGGCGTAGGCCTGGATGTCCTTAAAATCCTGCTGTGTGTAGAAACCCTCGCGCCCACGGGCAGGAACCGCGGCAGGGACCTCCACGGCGCCTTGTCCGCCCAAGGCAGTCAGCTGGGCGTACGGCAACCCTGACGGGTTTTGTTCCGGTTCGTGGATCTCGATCCTCCACGACTGGTCATCCG
Organism: Paenarthrobacter sp. NPDC091669; assembly: GCF_044756725.1. Taxonomy (NCBI): domain Bacteria; kingdom Bacillati; phylum Actinomycetota; class Actinomycetes; order Micrococcales; family Micrococcaceae; genus Paenarthrobacter; species Paenarthrobacter sp. NPDC091669. The sequence continues at coordinate 208,392 of NZ_JBIVTK010000009.1, read as the reverse complement.
TGAGGTGCAGGTGCAGGGCGTTCAGCTTGAACTGGGCCATGACGTCGATCTGCGCCTTGACCTCCTCCACCGTGAAGAAGCTGCGGGCAACGTCCAGCATCAGGCCGCGGTATGCGAACCGCGGCGCGTCGGCAATGTCGACGGCGGGAATCACCCATTCGGCGCTGCTTGCGTCCGCCTTCTCAATGGAGGCAGGGAAAAGCTGACGGAGCGTCTGAACCCCGTTGAAAAGTCCGGCCTGCGTGGAGGCCGTGAGCCTGACGCCATCCTCGGTGACATTGAGGGTGTACGCTTCCGGGCCGCCGTCGAACGCTTCCGCGAACTCAAGGGAGATGTCACCGGGGCGGGTGTCCTCAACGATGGGCAGCTCGAAACCGGTGCCGGCGCGCAGCAGCGAGGCCAACTGTTCGGCGGGCTGCGCGGCTGGGGCTGTGGCGCGGATCCGTGCTGTGGGGGCGAGCCTGAAGGCTGGTATGTCCTGGAGTGCGACGTGGGAGGGGCGGGGGATCAGGGTGTCCGTCGTGTTCATGCCATTCTTTCGCAGGAGAAAGGTTAACGCGAGAGCGGCCCGACCTGGAGGGGTCGGGCCGCTTTCATGCGGAGTTATGTGACTACCGGTGGACTAGTCGCCCAGGCGGAGGCCGGTCTTGGTGTCGAACAGGTGCACGTGGCCGGACTGCGGACGAACGAAGATGGACTCGCCCTTCATCGGGGGACGACGACCGTCGACGCGTGCAACGATGTCGTGGCTCTTGCCATCAAGGATGGTGTGGCCGTAGACGTAAGCGTCGGCGCCGAGTTCTTCAACCACGTCAACCTCAACCTGGAGGCCTTCGCCGTTGCCGACGGTCTCAAGGTCTTCCGGACGCGAACCGACGGTGACAGTCTGGCCGTGAGCCTCTTCGAGGATGTTGCGCGGCACGGGGTAAACCGTTCCGCCGAACTGGACGCCGCCGTCGACAACCGGCAGTTCCAGCAGGTTCATGGCCGGGGAGCCGATGAAGCCTGCAACGAAGACGTTCTGCGGGCGGTCGTACAGGTTGCGCGGGGTGTCAACCTGCTGAAGCAGGCCGTCCTTCAGCACTGCGACGCGGTCACCCATGGTCATTGCCTCGACCTGGTCGTGCGTCACGTAAACGGTGGTGACACCAAGGCGGCGGGTCAGGGATGCGATCTGCGTACGGGTCTGGACGCGGAGCTTGGCATCAAGGTTGGACAGCGGCTCATCCATGAGGAAGACCTGCGGGTTACGGACGATTGCACGGCCCATGGCAACACGCTGGCGCTGACCACCGGAGAGTGCCTTCGGCTTGCGGTCCAGGTAAGCCTCAAGGTCAAGAAGCTTGGCGGCTTCGCGAACACGCTCGGCGCGCTCTTCCTTGGAGACGCCGGCAATCTTCAGAGCGAAGCCCATGTTGTCTGCAACCGTCATGTGCGGGTACAGGGCGTAGTTCTGGAAGACCATTGCGATGTCGCGGTCCTTCGGGGGAACATCCGTGACGTCGCGGTCACCGATCAGGATGCGGCCGGCGTTCACGTCCTCAAGACCTGCAAGCATGCGCAGGGAGGTGGACTTACCGCAACCGGAGGGTCCAACGAGGACCAGGAATTCGCCATCGGCGATGTCGATGTTGAGTTTATCGACGGCGGGCTTATCTGTGCCCGGGTACAGACGCGTAGCGTTATCAAAAGTAACTGTAGCCACAGTTATCAATCCCTTCACCGGCAGGTACGTGCCGGACGATCCGTTGTGAATGGTTCATTTTCTTCAGTTGAACTCCCCGGCCAATGGCCGGGGAGGATCATGTGACGTCGCACGGTACTGTGCGTCACATCACATCCAAGAGTATGTCAGACTTTTGGGCATACTACCTAAATGTTACGAACGTCACATGTTGCCCTGATCACTCGCTAGGCCTCGGCGGTGACCCTCCGGCGCTCCCTCAACAGGGCTTCCAGCAACTCCGCCACGTGCACCGGCGCTTCCACCCTGTACTGGGCCTGAGTGAAGTCCAGGCCAACTTTGATGCCCACATCATCACCCAGGAGCCGGCCCAACGCGTCCTCATCGGTAACGTCGTCACCTGCGAACAGGATGGCCGTAGCGCCGGTTGCCTGACGCAGGAATTCAACGGCCTCACCCTTGGACGCGTGGACCACGGACGTCTCCAGCACGCGTTTACCCGTTTTGAGGTAGACACCCGGATGCTCACGGAGCACCCGCAGGGCGGCCTCGACGGCGTCTTCCGCTACGTCGTCGTCGGCCATCCTCGTGTGGAGGACGACGCCGGCGGGCTTGTCTTCGAGCAACGTCCCCGGCGCGATGTTCACGATTTCCGCGAGGACCTCACGCACCGAGGCCAGTTTGCTGCGCTGCTCATCGTCCAGTTCCAGGCCCAAGGATCCTTCACCGAGCCACACTTCAGCCCCGTGGCTGCCAATCAGCAGCGTGTCTGCCGGAGGTGAAGCGACCAGCCGCAGGCTGTCCAGTGCCCTGCCCGAGATGAGTGCCGTCGTCGTGCGTGGAAGTTCGGCGAGGCTCGCCAGAGCGGCGGCTGAACGGGGCAGGGGACGGGCATCCTCCGCCCGATCCACGAGGGGGGAGAGGGTGCCATCGAAATCGAGGGCCACCAACAGATGCTCCGTGCCGGAAATGCGCCGCACTGCTTCAAGCAGCTCCGGCGACAGGGAAAGCCTCTCAGCTGTCATCGCGCACTACCTTCTCTTCCAGGGCGGCCAGGAACTCCGCCGACCAGTGATCGACGTCGTGGTCCAAAATCTGCTTGCGCATCAGCTTCATGCGCCGGCGGGCTTCCTTGGCGGGCATATTGATGGCCCGCAGGACGGTGGACTTGAGTCCGTCGATGTCGTGCGGGTTGATCAGGAGCGCCTGCTTGAGTTGGTCGGCAGCTCCGGCGAACTCACTCAGGACCAACGCGCCGTCATCCTCTGAACGGGCCGTGACGTACTCCTTGGCCACCAAGTTCATGCCATCGCGCAGCGCGGTGACCAGCATGACGTCCGCAGCGAGGTACAGCGCCACCATTTCTTCCACCGGGTAGCTGTGGTGCAGGTAGCGGACCGCAGTGTTCTGGATGGTGTCGTAGGTGCCGTTGATGTGGCCCACGGTGCCTTCGATCTCCTCGCGGAGCAGCCTGTACTGTTCAACCCGTTCCCGGCTGGGGCTTGCCACCTGGATCAGGGTGGCGTCCTCCACCTTGATGTGGCCGTCCGCCAGGAGTTCCTCGAAGGCCTTGAGCCGGTGCCGGATGCCCTTGGTGTAGTCCAAGCGGTCCACGCCCAGGAGGATGGTCTTGGGGTTGCCGAGGTCCTTGCGGATCTGCTGTGCGCGCTCGATGATCTCAGGGTTGGACGCGAGCTCGCGGATCTGGGCAACGTCGATGGAGATCGGGAAGGCCTGCGCCCTGGCAATGTGCGTGACCTCGCCGTCGGGACCCTTGACGTGAACCTGCTGCTGCTTGACGCTCGCGCCCAGGAAGCGCCGGGCCGAACGCATGAAGTTGCCGGCGTCGCTGGGCCGCTGGAAGCCCAGGAGGTCCGCGCCCAGCAGGCCGTCAATGATTTCACGGCGCCACGGCAGTTGGGCGAAGATCTCCGGCGGCGGGAACGGGATGTGGTTGAAGAAACCAATCTTGAGGTCCGGCCGGGTCTCGCGCAGCAGGCGGGGAACCAACTGGAGCTGGTAGTCCTGCACCCAGACGGTGGCGCCGTCGGCGGCATGGCGGGTCACGGCGTCGGCGAACTTCCGGTTGACCTTGCGGTAGGAATCCCACCACGTACGGTGGAACTCCGGCGGCGCAATGACGTCGTGATACAGCGGCCAAATGGTCGCGTTGGAGAAGCCTTCGTAGAACAGCTCTACATCATCGCTGCTCAACTGGACCGGTATGAGGTCCATGCCTTCATGGCTGAACGGGCGCACCGTCTCGTCCGGGGCGCCATGCCAACCCACCCACGCGCCGTCGGACTTCGTCATCATTGGCGCGAGCGCCGTTACGAGACCGCCGGGCGAACGCCGCCAACCGTCGCTGCCATGTCCGTTGTCATCGCTGATGCGGTCAACGGGCAGCCTGTTGGAGACCACCATGAAGTCGAACTTGGTTGCCGTGGGCTTCTTGACGGGAGAAGCCCGAACGCCTTCATCGGTCTTGAGTTTCTCGCTTGCCAAATCCTGCATTAATGCTCCCTGGGGTTGCTGTGACTCAACTCCCAGCCTACTAGCGGAATCTTCCATGGCACTTGATCGTTCAACAACCGGGCAAGGGGTCTGCGCCGGATCTTCAAGTTTGCTCCCGTAAACTGACCCCGTTGCCCTAGCTATGCCCTTTGACGTCGAATACCCCGAGGAACTGATGAGCCCCGCAAACGAACAACGCCTGTCCAAGGCTGAACGCACCGCCCAGGCACGGGAAAAGGCGCGCGCAATCCGCGAAGAGCAGTTGAAGAAGGACAAGCGCAACAAGCTTCTGGTCGGCTGGGGCATTGTGGTTGCCGTTGTGGTCATCATCGCCTTGGTGGCGTTCGTGGTCATCGGCCAAGCGCAGAACAACGCACCTATTGCCGATCAGGGCCCGACGCCGGCCAACGGCAACGTCCACGGCGGCGTGACGCTGCTGGCCAACAGTGAAGTTGTTAAGTCGGAGCCGGCCAGCGTCAACGTTGCCGACGTCCCCAGCCCTGCAGCCACCCCGCCTGCCACCGTGACGGTCCCGGGCGGCGAAGCCGAAGCCGGCAAGCCCGTCAAGGTCATTGCCTACATCGACTTCATCTGCCCCGTGTGCAAACGGTTCGAAACCACGTACGGAGAATCGCTGACCAATCTCCGCAACGAAGGCAAGATCTCCCTCGAATACCGTCCCCTCGGCTTCCTGGACCGCCAGTCCACCACCAACTACTCCTCCCGCGCAGCCAACGCAGCTGCCTGCGTAGTGAACTCATCCCCGGAAAAGTACGCGGACTTCTTCAACTTGCTCTTCGAGCGCCAGCCGGCCGAAGGCGGAGCGGGCATCTCCGACAACGACCTGAAGAAAATGGCCACCGAGGTTGGTGCAGCCAACATCGACACCTGCGTCGACAGCAAGCAGTTCCGTCCGTGGGTGAAGGTCGCCACGCAGGAGGCTGCGGCAGTCGGCGTCACCGGCACACCCACCGTGTTCATCGACGGCAAGCAGTGGGACGGCAGCACCGACCTGAACGCTGAAATCCAGACGGCAGTTGACGCCAAGGGCTAGCAACCCTCGCGGAATGCACGACGGCGGCCGGCCACCCTTGTTCCTGGGTAGCCGGCCGCTGTCGTACTGTCTGGTCCCGGCTGGGTACGGTTTGGTCCTGGCGAATTTCGTTGACGGGGATGGTCTGGGCTAACCTTATCTAGCGCTCTTTCGCGCTGTGCTTCGGGTAACCGGAGCGTGCCTCCTTAGCTCAGTTGGCCAGAGCACCGCTCTTGTAAAGCGGGGGTCGTCGGTTCGAATCCGACAGGGGGCTCCACGAACCCCTCCATTCCGGCGATTTTGCCGGGATGGAGGGGTTTTGCGTGTCTGCAATGCTGACGCACGATTGTTTTTGCAGGAACCAGATCTCAGCGACAACGAGTCCGGGCGGACTCAGGTGCTGAACGGCATCGAATTTCAGCGCTGGCGGCGAAGAGCGCCACTCCAAGAGGCGTCTCACATGCATAAATTAATTGGCCTCACCAGGTCCGCGGCAACACTGAAAGCGGCTGGAAGGTGCTACTTTCGGACGCTGATCACCGGTGCAGTCTTCTGACGAAGCTGCATCAGGCCGGCGACGGTCAGCCCGGCAGTAAGCGCCAGGGCCGCTACCCAGAGTGTGAGGCCGGCGAGGTCGTGGATGGCCATTTGGGGGAGCCGTCGATCAGGTACGGCGACGACGCCGATGAAGGCGCCGATGAGACCGAAGTAGCTGCCGGTCATAAACCGCTGATGCGCCCGGACGTTGCCACGGCGGACGGTCACCAGGCCCAACGTCAGGGTGCAGAACGTCAGCACGGACAGGGCGTGGAGCCAGTTGAACCCGCCGTCGATGGTCCGGATCCCGAACGAGGTGAGGACCACGACGTACATGGCCACCGCCCAGATGCGCCCCAGTATCTTGTGAGCTGCGCTGCCTTTGTTTCGGCGGAGAAGGTTCACAGCGCCGAAGATCAGGGCGTAGCCCGCTGCGATGGCATGCAGGGCGATGAGCAAAGTCCAGGGCGAGGGCATACGGCCAGCCTAGCGAAGTCGGAAGGGACCATCGGACTGTGGCAGCGTGGACGATTGTTGATCCAGGGACAATCGGGCCGGCCCTTCCGGCTCTGCCGCATCGCCGGCGGCCAGCAGTTGAAGTGCTTCCGCGGCCGGCGTTCCCGGGTCCGCGGCGTACATGAGGATCCTGTGCCCGGAATCGTCGGGCGGTGTGAGGACCTCGAAGTTCAGCTCCAGGGCACCTACTTCGGGGTGGTGCATATGCTTCAACCCGGACATGCAGTTCTCCACGGGGTGCCGAGCCCACAATTTCGCGAACTCCTCGCTCTTCAAGGTGAGCTCACCCACCAAGGACGCTAGTTCAGGGTCATCTGTGGCCCGGCCGGCGACGAGCCGCAGGGATGACACGGCGCGCGTCGCTTCCTCCAGCCAGCGTGGGTAAAGTTCGCGGGTGTGGTGGTCAAGGAACAACAGACGGGTCATGTTTGGCCTTGTTGCAGCCGACTTTGGTGCGTCGAAGTCCAAGTGCCCGGCAACCAGGCGATGGCCAAGCCGGTTCCAGGCAAGCACCTCGCTACGGCGTCCCAGAACGATGGCGGGGGTGCCGGACATTGACTGAATCAGGCGGAGCGTCCCCGTCCTGGCCTTGTCCGGCTTCGTCACGGTGCGGCGTTTGGTGTTGCGGGCCCGGGCAAGATTGAACAGGTGGGCTCGCTCGTCGATGGTGAGATTCAGGGCCCGGGCAATCGCATCGATGATGGCTTCAGAAGCATTGTTACTGAGGCCCTGCTCCAGACGGGTGTAGTAGGTGTTGCTGACTCCCGCGAGCATGGCCAGTTCCTCCCGCCGGAGGCCTGGTACGCGGCGGATGCCGTAATTGAGCAGCCCAACGTCTTCCGGCTTCAGGGCGGCCCTTCGGACGCGAAGGAACTCCCCAAGTTCACTCACCATAGTCATGACCACCATTCTGCCGGTCCCCGGCGGTAGTGTCCTGTCCCTGTCAGGGGTAGGCAGGAGGGGGTGTGGTTGATCCGGGCGCATGCGTAGACCGTTGGAGCTGTGAAGAAGCCGCCCGCGGGCGGTTACAGCTCCAGCAAAGGATCACCTCAATGACGACGCAACCGGATGTCACCAAAGGCACCAGCCTTCCACCTGCCACCGACCGTAAACCCCCATCGGACTCGAAAAGGCAGATGACCGGCCGGCAGCGCCTGGCGCTCATTGTCCTGCTCGCGGCCAGCTTCACCCTCGCCGTCGACTTCTCAATCCTCAACGTAGCCCTTCCAGCCATCGGCGCCGACGTCGGCTTCAGCTTGGAGAACCTCCAGTGGATCGCGACGGCGTTCGCGCTCTGCGCAGCGGGGCTGACTCTGCTGTTTGGCCGTGTGGCAGACATCGCCGGGCGGCGAAAGATGTTCATCATCGGCATGGCCTTGCTGGGCGTAGCTTCCCTCGCCGGCGGATTGGCAGCCGACCCTGCTTTGCTGCTCATTGCCCGCGTCGGCCAAGGCATCGCGACAGCCATTGTCGTTCCCGCCGCCCTATCGTTGCTGCTGGCATCCTTTCCTGAGGGGCCCCTGCGCGATAAAGCATTGGGCCTCAACGGTTCCCTGATGGCTGCGGGCTTCACGACCGGCGCCATTCTGGGCGGGCTGCTGACAGACCTGTTCAGCTGGCGATGGGCGTTCTTCATCAACGTGCCTGTAGCGATCGCAGTCCTCGCCATTGCCCCCATCGTTCTGGCCGAGAGCAAACCCAGCACCAAGTTGAGGCTTGACGTTCCAGGTGCCATCACGGTGACCCTCGGTCTGCTGGCACTGGTCTTCGGCCTTACACATGCTGCCGAGCACTCCTGGAGTGACCCCCTGACACTGGGTTCCCTCGCCGCAGCAGTCGTCCTCTTTGTGGCTTTTGTGGCCGTCGAACGCAGGGCAGCCTCGCCGCTGGTACCGCTGGAGATTCTGAAGCGCTCCACAATCGCCTGCGGAAACATCGCCGGCATCCTCGCCTTTGTCACCGAAACGTCCTTGGTATTCCTGCTGACCCTGTACCTCCAGCAGGTCCTCGGCTACACCCCGCTCGGGGCCGGCCTGGCCTTCGCAGTCCTTGGCCTCGGTACCGTGCTTGGGGGCATCCTCGGTCCCAAGGTCATAGGCAAAATCGGCAACAAGAAGGCAATCGTTTACGGGTTCATCGTCCAGACGATCGCTACCGGGGCCCTCGTGTTGATCAGCGCAGACCCCGCATCCATCGGTCTGCTGCTGGTCGCCACCTTCATTGGTGGCGTCGCCAACCTCGTGGTCATCGTCGGGTTCATGGTCACCGCAACCTCCGGCCTGCCAGATGAAGAACAGGGCTTGGCCACCGGCCTGGCAACCATGAGCCAACAGATCGGTATCACCATGGGCATTCCGATCATGAGCGCTATCTTCACAGCCCGGATCCTCACCATCGGGAACAACGAGGCCCCGGCCGTCCTCAGCGGCGTCACCACCGCCATTTGGGTCAACGCGGGCTTGTGCCTGCTCACTGCACTGGTGGTGGGCCTGTTGTTGCGCAGGCCGGCGCTGTCCACCAACTGAGCCCAACAGGCAGAAGCCCGGCGGAGGGCACAAGTCACAGACCTACGCCCCCGGCGCCGACCGCAGGCATCTGGCTCACGGGCAGTTCAGCGTCCCTGTCAGGGGTGCGCCCGCCCATGCGTTGGTGGAGTTGGGCACTTTGTAGTAGCCACGGATCTGGTAAGTCCAGGTGCCTGAGAGGTTGCTCGTGCTTTGGACCCCGGAGCCGTAGCTCTTTCCTGAGGCCTTGCTGAGGTCGCCCGTGAACCGCACAACGCCGTCGGGGTCTATGACTTTGAGCTCGTGGTAATTCGCGTGGGCGACGACTGTGAAACTGCTGACGCTGATTTTGGCTTGGCCAAACCAGAGGAATGAATCGCAGGACTTCGTCACGGTTACCGTGTTGGCTGCCGGGGCCGGGATCGTTGCCGCACTGACAGCCATGGCACCTGATGCGGTGTCGTTGAACTTGGCGTGCGCCGGTGAAATGTGAACGCCCAGCAGCAGGAGCATGGCGGCCAGGATGATGGCCGGTACTTGCCAGACGATGCCTTTGCCATGCATGTGCGTGATGCCGTTCCGGTAGTGCGAATGATGTGTTTCCAGTGTGCCGAACGGGCCTCAGGAAACACCTCGGTGAACACTCAAGGTCCGCTCAAGACCGGAAAAAACCCCGGTGCCGGGTCAGCGATGTATGCGCGGCCCGGATGAGGTCGGACCGTGAAGCGAGACAACGGTCTGTGGTCTGCCTCAGCGCAGGCAGCGCATGGGCGGCGTCGTCAAAGTGGTTTTCCCGGATCATGGATTCGATGGCCCGGCATTGGTGCTCCGTTTCCATGGCTCCCACCATGGAAGAGCTGATCTTCAGGCTTAGAACAGCGGTGGTGGTCTCCGTGGCGTCGTGCTCGTCCACAGCGTGGACGATTCGTTCGACGCGTTGCGGAAGCATCGCGAGGTATTTGGCGAGGAAACGCAGTGCCGGTTCGGGGCTTCCCAGTTCCTCGGCGAGGGATTGGAGCCTGCCCAGATCCAGTTCACCGCCTGGATTACCCGATGGCTTCATCGCGGCCTCCGGCCGTTTCTCCGGGTGTGGTCTTGGCGGGGTCCTTGGTCCAGATGGAGGCGAGCATTCCGATGACCAGGATGGTGGGTGCGCCGTACATCAGGATGTTCATGACGAGGGGTTCGCGGAGGGCACGGATGGCGTTGCCGACACCCGGGATGGTGGCGACGTGCTTGTCCACGGTCTTGCCTTGAAGCGTGGCGATCCAGGGGTCGATGCCGTTGTTGGCGTCGCCCTTGGTTTGGACTGCCACGCCGCCGTCGGCGGTGGTGGTGATCTCGATGATCCGGTGGGTTTCCACCCGCTGGTCTTCGACCGGGATGTGGTACGTGATGATGTCGCCGACCTTGACGTCGGTGATGGGGGTGGGGACGGTGACGACGACGTCGCCCGGGTTGATCAACGGCGCCATGGATCCGGTGAGCATGGTGGAGGTCTGGTAACCCAGAACGCGCGGGCCGATCGCGAGGAACAGGAACACCAACGCAGCGAGGACCAGCATGCCCACGCCGATACCCCTCACCACTTTGCCGCCAATCCGGCGGAAGGTGCCGGTGGTGCTTGCAATGGAGGTGGCCGCTGCGGGCTGCTTCACAGCGGCGGTCTGAAGGACGGAAGGAACGACGGCGGCGGGTTGGGTCCCGTTCTCTGCTGCGGCAGAACGCCGGCCGCGAACTGCGGGAGTGGTGATGGTGCTCAGTGCGCTCATGCCTGGCGTTCCTTTCGTGGTGTTCGACGTGCTTTCAGTCTGTCCTCCCCTGCTCAAGGGAGCGTGCGGGTAGGCCTCAAGACATGATCAGGAAATGGCCAGGAACCGGCCGGAAGGGCATACCGGCCGGCCCCTGGGGTCTAGCGGGCTGACGGTGGTGGGTCAGCGGGGTGGGGGTTTACTTGGTGGTTTCGGTGCGTTGGGTGCCGGTGAAGGAGAAGGCGACGGTCGACGTCGCGCCTTGGAAGTCGTTGTTCGCGGTGGTGGGGAACGCGGTGGTGACCTTGAGGTTGTCGGTCTTGGCCGAGGTTACGGAGCTGAGGTTGGCCAGGGCTTTGTTGGCGGTGATGACCGGGGCGGAGGCCAGGACGGTGGTCTTGGTTCCGGTGCAGGTGTAGGGGGCTGCGGTGCCGGTCCAGGCTACGGAGCAGTTTTCGATGGTCAGCTGCAGGCCGTTGGTGGTGTCTGTGGTGAGCAGGGATCCGGTGGCTCCGGCGGAGGTGGTGAGGGTGACGTTGTTCAGGTCCGAGTTGCCGGTGTTGGCCAGGGTGACGAGTTTTTCGACCTTGTCTCCGGGGAGCAGTCCTGCGATGGGGACGTTGAGGGTGTTGGCCGGGCCGGGGGCGCCCAGGGCGATGGTGACCGTACCTGCGGTGACAGCCTGCGACGCGGAGGTCGAGGAGGTGAACGCACCGTAGGTTCCCATGCCGGCGACGGCGGCTGCGGTGCCGACCAGTGCGACGGAGGCGAGGATTTTGCCGGAGGTGGTCTTGAGGCTGATGGCCATCTGGGTGTGGTCCTTTCGGGAGGCCACCGCGGGTCCGGCCGGCCGTTTCTTCCAGCCTCTCTGGCTGACAAGAACTACTGTGCCGGGGCTGGATCAAGAACCAATCCTGCAAACCCGCAACACTTCCTCAGGAAAACCTCAAGACTCCCGCACGGGACAAACCCGGGTCCCGGACTGTCCTCCGAGACCGTTTCGAAGAGTTGTTGTCAGATTGACGATAACTCTGATACTGTCATTCTTATCAGCGTGATAATAACGAAGGAAGAACGACGATGATGGCACTGCTCGACTGGATGAATTCCGCAGCAATCCCCGATCTCTTCGGCAGTCCCGTGAGTTGGATCGAAGTCATCGGCTTCGCCACCGGTGCTGCCTGTGTTTATGGCGTAGCCCGGCAAAAGCTGTGGAACTGGCCTGTCGGCATCCTGAACAATCTTGCGTTCATCGTGTTGTTTCTCGGAGCCGGCCTTTACGGGGAGACCGTTCTGCAAGTGATCTTCGCGTGTGTTGCTGTTTATGGTTGGTTCAACTGGGTGCGGGGCAGTGCCGACACCGACAACAAGAACGACTTGCGGATCCGCGACGCCGCCGGCAGGGAGATCCTCCTTGGCGCCGTCGCTACCTTGGCCGGCACTGCTGCTGTGGCGCTGGTCCTCACCCACGGAACCGATTCCCAGGTTCCTTGGCCGGACGCCTTCGTGCTGACCGCCTCACTCGTAGCAACCTACGGGCAGGCCAAGAAGATCTTCCAACACTGGTATGTATGGATTCTCATCGATGTGGTCTCCATCCCCCTCTACTTCAGCCGCGGTCTGGCACTGACAGCCATCCTTTACGTCGGCTTCCTGGCCCTCTGCATCTACGGACTTATCGACTGGAAACGTGCCCGCAGGTCTGAAACACCGGTTATCCCCGAAGCCATCAAGACAGGAGCATGACGTGTACAAGCAGGCCATGGTTATCGGCAAGTTCTATCCGCCACACGCAGGCCACGCCCACCTGGTCACCACTGCCGCGGCGCAGGCCGAACGGGTCGCTGTCCTGGTCTTGGGCGCCCGCTTTGAGTCCATCAGCGTTGAAGACCGGGCCTCGTGGCTTGCCGAAGAGTTTGAAGGAGTCGACGGCGTGGAGGTCATCGGAATGCGCAACGACTGCCCTGAGGATTACCACTCAGACGAAATCTGGAAGGCCCAGACCGAACTGATGCGTTTGGCGCTCAAGTCCCACGGCATTACCTCCGTTGATGCCGTGTTCAGCTCCGAAGAGTACGGCAACCAGTTGGCCCGCGTCTTTAACGCTGAACACGTCTTGGTGGACCCGTCCCGGAGCACCTACCCGATCAGTGGCACCCAATGCCGTGATGACCTCGGGGCGGCGTGGCCCTGCATCATCAGGCCCGCCCGCCAGGAGATGGCAACGCGCATCATTGTGGTTGGCGCCGAGTCCACGGGCACCACCACACTGGCCAAGGCGCTTACCGGGCATTACCGGCCACGGTTCCCTCGGCTCGCAGACGTCCCCGAATTTGGTCGCGAATACACCTACACGAAATTCGAGGAACTGAGTGCCCGGACCCCGGATGCCACACTTCAGAACATGGTGTGGACAGCACAGGACTTCGGCCTGATTGGCGCGCGACAGACCGAGATGGAAAATGCGGCAGCCGACGCCTGTCCCTTGGTGATTGCAGACACCGACGCACTGGCCACCACACTCTGGGAGAGGTTCTACCTGGGGGAAGGAAGCTTCGGCTCGTACCACGCCGCCGACGTTCTGCCCCGGCGTGATGTGTACCTGATCACCGATCACGAGGGCGTGGAGTTTGAAGACGACGGGTGGCGTGAAGGAGAGCACCGACGCGCAGAAATGACTGAGTGGTTCAAGGAAACGCTGACTGAGGAAGGGCACTCCTGGATACTGGTCACCGGTGACCACGACCGGCGCATGAAAACCGCCGTCGGGATCATTGACCTGATCCTTGCCCAGCGGAGCAGCCTTATTTCCCCGCCCTGGGCCACCAGAACCGTTCTCGAAGGAGCAACGGCATGACGCCCGAAACAAACTCCGCCGGGAAATTTCTGGAAAGCTACAACCCCCGGGACTATCCCCCCACAGCCTTGACGGTGGACCTGGTGGTCTTTGCAGTCACCGGCGGGGTGCTGAATGTCGCTTTGGTCAGGCGGGGAGAGCACCCCTTCAAGGATTCGCTTGCCCTGCCAGGAGGCTTTGTCGGCCCGGAGGAGTCGGCCAGTCAGGCAGCAGGGCGTGAACTCGCCGAAGAAACAGGTCTGGACCTCGGAAGGCTGCCGGTTCATATCGAGCAGTTGGCTACCTACACCAGCCCGGACAGGGATCCCCGAATGCGGGTTGTCTCTGTAGCCCATCTGGCACTCTTGGCTTCCAATGGGATCTCGCTGCCAAAGATCGCCGCCGGGTCCGATGCTGCCGCTGCTGGTTGGTATGGCGTCCATGACATTCTCCGCGGCAAAGAGCTGGCTTTTGATCACGCCGCCATCCTGGGGGACGGATTGGCGCGGCTGGCAGGGAAAATGGAATACACCACCGTCGCTGCCCGACTCCTGCCGGAGGAGTTCACGCTGACGCAGCTTCGCACCGTATACGACGCCGTGTGGGAAACAACCCTGGCCGCGGGCAACTTCACCCGCAAGATGATGCCTCAGTTGAATGACGCCGGCCGGAAGACCCGCGGAACAACCGGCGGCGCCCCGGCTGCGCTGTTCACGGCCACGGACCGGCACATCCATCCGCCGCTCAAACGCTTCCCCACGGCTCCGGTCCAACCACGTAGGCCGTGAGGTGTTATCCAAGCCAGCGGTCAGAACATTAACTCAGAACGCCTACTTGGCGCTTTCCTTGCCTCGTCTTACCCTGCGGACAACGAGCCACGCAATGAAGGCGGCAAGCCCTGCGTAGACGGCGTAGTTGAGGAATCGCGAGTACTGGTCAACCAAGTGGTATTGCTTGCCGAGCAACGCGCCCAGGCCGATGAGCAGCGCATTCCATACTCCGGTGCCGGCGATGGTGAAGATGCTGAAGGTCATCAGGTTCATGCGTTCGGCGCCCGCCGGGAGGGAGATGAGGCTGCGCACCCCGGGCAAGAGCCTGCCGAAGAAGATCGCTGACTTACCGTGGCGTTCGAACCAATCGGCGGCTTTCTCGAAATCTTCCCGATCGACCAGTGGAAGTTTCGACAGCAAGTGGATGGACCGCTTAAGCCCAACTTTGTATCCCAGCCAGTACAACAGCAGCGCTCCCGCATAGGCACCCAGGGTGCTGGTAAGGAACACCAGGAGCAGGTTGATGCTGCCTTGCTGGGTGAGGAAGCCTGCCAGGGGGAGGATGACTTCGCTGGGAATCGGCGGGAATACCGTCTCAAGAAGCGTCAGCAGGCCCACGCCCCATTCGCCGAGGGCTTCAATTACTTGAGCGGCAACACCGACGATCCCGGTCAGCTCGTCGGTGGAACCACCCGTTTCCAGAGAGCCGATCAAAGCAATGTCCTTCCCAAGAGCTGACAGATTCACAAGGGAAGCCCAGTGATGGGGGACCACTGGGCTTCCACCCTCAACGCTATTCCCATGAGCGCCTGGGGGCAATGAGCAGTTATTTGTGCAGGAATGCTAAGCGGGTGAATGCACGGCTACGGACGCCCGTTCAACCGGCGGGCAGGCGATCTTCACAGCTGATTCAAGGGGAGCAGCATCCAGGCCCAGGAGCATGCGCACGCCGGCCGCGCCCAGTTCGTAATGAGGCAGTGACACTGTGGAGAGCGGCGGACGCAGGTGGGCAGCGATGACTTCCTGGTTGTCGAAACCAACCACGGCAATGTCTTCCGGGATGGACAGCCCGTTTTCCCGCAGGCCATCGTAAAGTCCCATGGCCATGCGGTCGTTGTAGCAGTACACGGCGCTGACCCCCAGCGTGAGCAAATTCTGCGTGGCGCCGTAGCCGCCTTCCTGATCCGGGTACGCTTCGAGCACCAAATCGGGATCAAAAGGAATTCCAGCGGCTTCGAGGGCGTCCTTGTACCCCTGGAGTCGACCATCCCTGGCAGGTGAGGGGGTGGTGGCGTTGATGAAGGCGATGCGACGGTGGCCACCGCGGACCAGGATCCCGGTGGCCGATTGGCCACCCTGTGTCTCGTCCGGGACCACGGCGCGCGCAGCTCCGGATTCCGGAGAGAAACAGTTAACCAGGACGAAGTCAGATTCCCGAAGGGTTTCCGGAATCTCCGTAGGGCGGTGGAACCACGTGGAGTACAGGATGCCGCGTACTTTGTATTCCAGCATCATGGCGATTGCGTCTTTTTCGAGCTCTTGATTGCCTTCGGTATTCGCGATCAGCAGGGCGTAACCATGTTTCCAGGCTTCGTCTTGGGCGCCGTGGATGATTTGGCCTGCGAACGGCGTGGTGGCTACGCCGTCGGCGACCAGCCCGATGAATCTGGACGTGCCGCTCACCAGCGTTTTGGCCATGGCGTTGGGACGGTATCCCAACTCGGTGATCGCCTCGGTGACACGTTGGCGGGTTTCGTCGGCAATCCGGGCGTTCTTCTTTTTGTTGATCACCAGGGAAACCGTGGCAGTGGATACTCCGGCCAGCTCAGCCACTTCGCGGAGGGTCACCGGATGGGCACGGCCTGTTCTGACAGGAACAGCGGGGGTGGCCGCGTTGCCTGACTCTCTCTCCTGCGAAATCATCTGTCCTCCATCAGGAGTATAACCGTCGGCCATTGCGGTCATCCCTTGTTCGCTCCGCTCTCAAGGCCTTGGATCATGGCCTTGTTGAGGACCAGGAATACCAGCAGCAGCGGTGTGATGGTCACGCAGACGGCGGCGAAGGTGGCCGTCCAATCGACCTTGCCCATGGCGCCGATGTAGTTCTGCAAGCCCAGGGGGATGGTCTTGAGGTCTTCTGAGAGAACAAAGGTGTTGGCGAAGATGAAGTCGTTCCAGATGAAGATGCTGTTGACCAGCACCACGGTCACCACGGTGTTGAGGGAGAGCGGCAGCGTGATCAGCCCGAAGATCCGGTAGGGTCCGGCCCCGTCCAGGGATGCTGCCTCGTAGGTTTCGCGGGGAATGTACTCGAAGAAGGACGAGAAAAGGTAGATGGACATCGGCAGGGCGAAGCCGGCCAGCGGGATGATCATCGACTGGTAGGTGTCCAGCAGGTTCACCGCGGAGTAGTCGATGAACAGCGGGACCAGCGCGATCTGGACGGGAACAATGATGCCGACCAGGAACAAGCCCCGGACGAACTTGCTGAGGCGGAAGCCAAGGACCTGGATGGCGTAGGCGGCCATCATGCCGAACAGGACGATCAGAATGTTGGCGCCCATGGTGACGATGAAACTGTTCAGGATGTTCCGTCCGAGGTCGCCGGTTTCAAAGGCGCGGGCATAGTTGTCCCACGTCAACGAGCTGGGAAGTCCGAACGGATCGCCGGTGGCAAAGTCCTGTTCGGTCCGCAGGCTGGTGACGAACAGCCAGGCGAGCGGGTACACCTGAACGATCACGATGAGCATGATCAGGACCCTCGAGAGTGTCCGGTACAAGCTGGGCTTCCGACGCCGGCGCTGGGGGACGGGAGCAGGAACCCTGGCGCGGGTCGGCTGAGCCGGGGCTGTCTGGGTGATCATGAATCTGCCTTCCGCTTGAGCATGAACAAGATGAGGCCGACGGCGACGAGGCACTCGATCACGATGAAGACGGCGATGGTACTTGCGTAGCCAAAATCCGTGCTGGTGAAGGCTGTCTTGTACATATAGGTGGTGAGGAGCTCGGAGGATTGTCCCGGGCCGCCGTTGGTCATGAGGTACGGGATATCAAAACCACGCAGGCCGTAGGTGGTGGCCATGATGGTGGTGGTAATCCACACGGGCCGGATGTAGGGGAAACGGATCTTGGTGAAGAGCGTCCACTTCGATGCGCCGTCCAGGACCGCGGCTTCTTCGAGTTCCTTGGGCACGGCGATCAGGGCCGCGTAAATGATGAGCATGTAGAGGCCGGTGAACCGCCATCCTTCAGGGGCGGAGACCGCGGCCAGCACGGTGTTGACGTCGGACAACCAGGCCCGCTCCAAGGAACCCAGTCCTATCCAGTGCAGCAGCTGGTTCAGCAGGCCGACGGGGTCAATGGAGTAGATACGGACAAAGAGGAACGCAATGGCCACCGTGGAGATCACTGCGGGCAGCAAATACAGGGTTTTGATGAGTTCGCGTCCCCTCCGCAGGGAGGTGAGCAGGCTGGCGACAACCAGGGCACCGCCCAGTTGCAGGACCAGGCAGATGGCCAGGTAGATCAGGGCGTTGAAGAAGGAACGCCAAAAGATGTCATCAGCCGTGAGCATTCGGACGTAGTTGGCGAGCCCGACGAACTCCATGTCACTGATGCCGTTCCATGAGAAGAAGCTCAGGAACAAGGACTGAAGAATGGGGAAGAGGACTGCTGCGCAGTAGAGCAGCAGGGGCGGGAGCAGGAAAACCAGGACTGAGGTTCGTGACCTGTTGGGAAGCATGGTGGGCCTTTCGGGCGGGGGCCTTGCCGGCCCCCGCCGTTTCGGTTTACTTGAAGAACTTGGGCGCGTTCTGCTTGATGGCGTCGTCCATGGTCTTGGTGAATTGTTCGGGTGTGATGTTGCCCTGGACCAGGAGGACCAGCTCTTGCTGCAGGCGGCCATTGGTGGTGGGGTCAAGCTGGGTGTCCCACGGCATGGCCTGCTTTTCCCCGAGGGTGTTGGCCGTTTCGAGGGCCTTCTTGTACAGCGGCGTAGCGTTCGCGGGGACGGTGGTTTCCACGGTGGTGGTGGGGGAGAGCGCCCCGGTGGCGGCGTACTCAGCCGGGTACTTCTCCAAGGCGAACTTCAGGAAGTCGCTGACCAGGGGATCGTACGTTTTCGAGTTCACGGCCATGCCGATGCCGGAAGGCGAAACGAACTCGTTGGCCGCCGTCACGGAACCCGGTGTTGTGGGAAGGGTGAAGAAGTCGATGTCGTCCCGGACGTCAGGGTTGAGTTTGTCGGTGGCGAGGCTGGGAAGTTCCCATGTTCCGATGTTGTACATCGCGGCTTGGCCGGAAGTGAACTGGTTCTGGGCGTCCGAGTAGCCCTGCGCGGAGAAGCCCTCCTGGAAGCACTTGGCCTTGCCGAGTTCGGCCATCCATTGAACGGTCTTCTGACCCGCGGGATCGCTGAACGCAGCTTCGCCCTTCTTCAGTTTCTGGACGAAGTCCGGGCCGGCAGCCCGGAACGGCTGGTATGCGATATAGCGTTCCAGCGGCCACTGGTCCTGCCCGTCGATGGCGATCGGTGTGATTCCTGCGCTGCGCAGGGCCGTGCACATCGCGGGGATGTCGTCCAAGGACCGGGGGACAGCCACGCCCGCTTTGTGGAGCAGGGCCTTGTTGTACCAGATGAATTCCAGCTCGAACTGGAACGGGATCATGTAGAGGGATCCGTCATCGAAGCGCTGGTAGTCCAGGGCTCCGGGCCGGTAGTCGTCGTAGAGGTCCAGCGACTTCAGCAGCTTGTCGGCCTCCACCATCTTGCCCTGTTTGGCCAGCTGCTGGGCGAACGGGGTGGCATCGGTGTCAAACAGCTCGGGGAGCTTGTTGGCCGCAGCCAGGGTTTCGAGCTTCTGGATGTAGGAAGGCCGGTCCGGGGTGGTGATGAGGTTCAGTGCAAAACCCGGGTGGTCCTTGGCGTAGTCGTCGGCGAGCTTCTTCATGATGTTGATGACGGCGCCATCGGCAGGCCTGGAGAGGAGCCACGAGATTTCACGGGGCTTGATCTCCCCGGTGGGGCTGACATTGGAGGGGTCTGTAGCAGCTCCTCCGCCGCCACAGGCTGTCAACGCCAGGGCAGCGACGGCTGCGACGGCGGCAGCACGGAGTAGTTTCTTCATTGCGGCAATCTCCCTTGATTGGAACAGAGGTTGGGGTGGGGTGCGGGATATTCAGTTGTCGGTGCGCTGTCGTATCTCAAGTTCGGTGACAGTGGCGGTTCCTTCGCCGGCAAAGACGCCGATCCTGCCGGTAGTGAGGTCGTACATCCTGGCGCTGAGCGCCACTTGACGGTCCACGACGGCGACGCAAAGGTCGTCGTCGACGATGACCTCAAGCGTGTGCACGCCGGGGGTGAGGTCACAGGGCCGCTCAAGTTCGACGTCGAACGGGACATCACCTGAGACGTGCCACTGCGCATCGCCGGTGATGGCGCGGGGCCAGCGGTCGAAGACGAGCCGGCCACGCTTGGGTTCCAGACGGAGGACGTAGGAATGGTCGCCATCGTTGCTTGAGCGGAGCAGCAACCCGCACTCGGTGGTGTTGGGAGCTATGTCCAGCACCACCTTGGCGTAAAACTGCTGCGGCAACTCCTCATCGGACACCAAAGCCGTGTACCCGTCCGGCACATCGAGCCGGGTAGGCAACGCACTGGTCAGGGACACCGGGACGTCATCCCAGAAGCTCTCTACCAGCTCGTCCGCGAAGGAGAATGCCAAGGTTCCGTCCGGGTTTTGGCGGGCTTCCAGCACGGACATGGTGCCGGCCCACTGCCATGGCCCATGATCGGTGTTGGTTTCCTTGGTGGCGATCCAGCCAAAGAAGAACCGGCGACCGTCGCGCTCGGCGGACTTTGAGGCGTAGAAGGCGCGGCCGTCGATGCTGTCCAGGTGCGGCACGGTCCACGGGCCGTCGGGGCTTTTGGCCATGCGGTAGCGGGTGGTGAACGATTCCGAGAACTCGGAGTACACCATGTACCACCAGTCACCCCAGGCGAACACATCCGGGCATTCGTGGGTGATGTACCGGCGCGGGTCCCAGAACGGATCGGTGTACTGCCAGGCCATCAGGTCGGCGGACACGCACTGGGCTATCACGCCGCGGCGGCGTTCCGGACCGGTGGAGTGCCGGGCTGCCAGCAGCATCCTCCACTGCTTCTTGCTGTCATCCCACAACACGAAGGGATCGCGCCAGTCTCCGGACTCGTAGCCCTCCGGAGCGCCGAAAGTCAGTTCCGGATGCTTTTGCCAGGTCCGCATGCCATCGGTGCTGGTGGCGTGCATGACCAACTGGAGGGGCGCGCCGTCGGCCCCGACGTTCCGGGGGTTTTGGCCAGTGTAGAAGAGGTGGTGGACGCCGGACCCGTCCGCCACGACGCTGCCGGTGTAGGCGTTGAAGTCCAGATCGGTTTCGCTGCCATGGTGCAGGGAGACGCCGTGGTTCTCAAACTGGGTGAGGTCCTTGGTGGTGACCAGGTTCCATGATGTTCCGGGTTTTGGGTCTGAGCGGTCTTCGTGAAGGTAGAAGAGCCAGAACTCCCCGTCCTTCTCGTAGGGGATAAGGTCCCCAACCCATCCGTCGTCGGGTTGGAAGAAGACTGGGCGTTTCATCTGCACTGATGTCCGTTCTGCTAAAGCGTTTGATCACTCGTAAGTTAGCTTGAAATTCAATCACGATCAAGCGTTTTAGCAATTTTTGTTTTCGTCCAAATACATGGTGCTAAAACGCTTGACCGTCATGACATCCGCCGCTAATGTCCTGCGTAGCCGATGACTCACCGGGCCGCTCGATGCTGAGCCGTCCGGACCCGGCCATGAGTACCGCTCCAGCTCTCCCTCTGACGTGCAGTATCAGGCTGCCCGGGACCCTTCCCGACGGCCCTGCACGCTCATCACCATGACGTTTGGCATGCCGTCGCGCCCGCCAAACACTGAGAGGAAACGAATCAATGACGTACGACATCTCTCGCCGCACTGCCCTGCAAGGTGCAGGGGTTGGTGCCTTGGCACTGTTCATGAGCAGCGCCATCCCCGTGGCCGCTAACGCCCAGACATCCCTCCGGGCGATCTACCACATGACTCCGCCCTCGGGCTGGCTGTGTGATCCGCAGCGACCCGTCCATTCAAACGGCGCTTACCAGCTCTACTACCTTCACTCCGGACAGAACAACGGACCGGGCGGATGGGACCATGCGACCACCGGCGACGGAGTGTCATATACCCACCATGGAGTGGTGATGCCACTGCAGCCGGACTTCCCCGTGTGGTCGGGATCGGCCGTCGTGGACACCGCCAACACGGCCGGCTTCGGTGCCGGTGCAGTGATCGCGCTCGCCACCCAACCCACGGACGGCATCCGGAAATTCCAGGAACAGTACCTTTACTGGTCCACGGACGGCGGCTACACCTTTACCGCATTGCCTGACGCGGTCATTGTGAACACTGACGGACGGACGGCCACCACCCCCGCCGAGGTGGAAAACGCAGAATGGTTCCGCGACCCCAAGATTCACTGGGACGCGACGCGCAATGAGTGGGTCTGTGTCATCGGCAGGGCCCGCTACGCTGCCTTCTACACCTCTCCCAACCTGCGCGATTGGCAATGGAAGTCCAACTTCGACTTCCCCAACCATGCCCTCGGCGGCATCGAATGCCCGGATCTGTTTGAGATGACCGCCGGAGACGGCACCCGGCATTGGGTATTCGGCGCCAGCATGGACGCCTACAGCATTGGCCTGCCCATGACCTTCGCCTACTGGACAGGTTCATGGAACGGCACAGCGTTCATCGCGGACAACCTCACACCACAGTGGCTTGACTGGGGATGGGACTGGTACGCCGCCGTGACCTGGCCGGCCGTGGAAGCGCCTGAGACGAAGCGCCTTGCCACCGCGTGGATGAACAACTGGAAATACGCGGCCCGCGACGTGCCCACGGACGTGTCCGATGGCTACAACGGACAGAATTCCATCACGCGCGAGCTCAGGCTCGAGCGCCAACCGGGCGGCTGGTACACCTTGCTCAGCACCCCCGTTCAGGCGCTTACGAACTATGTCACGTCCAGCACCACCCTTCCGGACCGCACCGTCAACGGAAGTTTCGTACTGCCGTGGAGCGGGCGGGCTTATGAGCTGGAGCTCGGTATCTCATGGGACACGGCAGCGAACGTTGGGGTGTCAGTGGGTCGCTCACCAGATGGCAGCCGCCATACAAACATCGGCAAATACGGTGACGAGTTGTACGTCGATCGCGCACCCTCGGACCAAAGCGGTTACGCGCTGGCACCCTATACCCGCGCCGCCGCGCCTATCGACGCCAACGCCAGATCCGTCCACCTGCGCATCTTCGTAGACACCCAAAGTGTTGAGGTGTTTGTGAACTCCGGGCACTCGGTGATTTCGCAGCAGGTGCACTTCGCTGCCGGGGACACGGGGATCTCCCTCTATGCCGACAGCGGTCCGGCAAGCTTCACCGGGATCACCATCCGCGAGTTCGGGAACCCCATCTAAGGCTCCGCCCTAAAGGCTGGAAAGAACGACGGCGACGCTGCTGCGGGTGGAAGCGTCGCCGTCGTTCTTCCGGTCCGCTTGGCGGTTGGCATCTTGACAACCCGCACGCACCCACGACACTGAATTCATGTATAGGAATTGCCGGGTCTCGGCCCAGTTTTCGATGTCCTTGGACGGCTTCATTGCCCGCGACGATGACAGCGTGGGCCCCTTGTTCGACTGGTACGAGGCGGGGGACGTTGAAACCTGGATGCCTGGACACCCTGTTCCGTTCCACCTCAGTGAAGCCGATGCTGCGTACTGGAACTCGCTTCCGCGTGAGGGGGCGTTCATCTCGGGCCGCAGGCTGTTCGACATCACCAACGGGTGGGGAGGCCATCCGCCCAATGAATCGCCCACCGTGGTGTTGACGCACCGCGAACCCCCGGCGGATTGGCCGCCCACCAGACGGGACGGCGAGCCCGTGCCCTTCGAGTTTGCCGGGGACCTGGATACGGCACTGGAGCGCGCTGCCGTTCTCGCCGCCGGCGGAGAAATCGGAGTTGCAGGGGCCGACGTCGTGCAGCAGTGCCTTAGGCACGGCGTGGTGGATGAGCTCCGTGTAGACCTGGTGCCAGTGCTGCTCGGAAGCGGTATCCCGTGGTTTGGAGCACGTGAAGGCGACCTCCTGTTTGACGAGCCCGTGATTGTTCCGGGCACCCGGGTGACCCACCTGATCTACCGGGTGCGCCGTTAGGGAGCAGGCAACAGCGAGTTATCCACAGCGGGTCAGCAGCGCACGACGTCGAGGGCCAGCCTCCGCTAGGCTGGTCACCTCGGCTGATGCAAGTGGCCGCAGGAACCTCTATGCGGAGCCACCCTACGAAATGTCTGTTGACCTTGCCCTGCGCGCCCTCGCGGCGTCGTCTTTTTCCCTTCCTGAACTGCGTGATGGCCAACTCGCAGGGATGAGCGCCCTTGCTGAGGGCCGTGATGTCCTGGCCGTCATGCCCACCGGGTACGGCAAATCCGCCACCTACCAAGTGGCGGCACAGTACCTTTACCAGCAGACGGGACGCCCCGCCGTCGTGGTGTCTCCCCTCATCGCCTTGCAGGAAGACCAGCTTGACGGGCTCGCGGAGGACCTGGGCCACCATGCCGCCGTCGCCATCAATTCTTCCCGCAGCGATTCCGAGGTGGAGGCCGCTTGGCACGCCGCTGAATCCGGCAAGGCCACGTTCCTGTTTCTTGCACCGGAGCAACTGGCCAAGCAGGCGACGGTAGAACGGATCGCCGCGCTGGACATCACCATGTTCGTGGTGGACGAGGCCCACTGCGTATCCTCCTGGGGCCATGATTTCCGACCCGACTACCTCGACTTGGGCACCGTCCGCGAGCAGTTGGGCAACCCGCCCGTGGTGGCGCTGACTGCCACCGCCTCCCCGCCGGTGCGCGACGAAATCGTGGAACGGCTGGGCATGAAAGACCCGCTCGTCCTGATCCGCGGCTTCGACCGGCCAAACATCAGCCTCACAGTGGTCCGGCACCAGGAAGACAAAGCTAAACGAACAGCCGTGCTGGACCATGTTGCCTCCCTGGCCGCGGCGAAAGGGATGGGATTGCTGTACGTTGCCACCCGCAAGGACAGCGAAAAGTACGCAGCCAAACTGGCAGATGCCGGGCTTCGTGCGGAGGCGTATCACGCGGGCAGATCGGACACTGACCGGGAGACCATCCACGAGTCATTCATGGATGACCAAGTGGATGTAGTAGTGGCCACCACGGCGTTCGGCATGGGCATTGACAAGCCCAACGTGCGGTTTGTGGTGCATGCCGACATTCCGGCGTCACTGGACTCGTACTACCAGGAGATTGGCCGGGCCGGCCGTGACGGCGGTTCCGCCGAGGCGATCCTGCATTACCGGGCGGAGGACCTGGGGCTGCGTAAGTTCTTCAGCACCCATTCCCCGGATCCCGATGCGCTCACGGCGGTGTTGAAGGTCATTAAGAATGCCGGCGCTCCTGCCCCGAAGACCGCGTTGGTGGAGCTCACGGGCTTCCCCGCCCGGCGTGTCACCGCACTGGTGAACCAGCTGGAAGAAGTGGGTGCCGTCAGCACGGGCAAACGCGGAACGCGCCTTGAATCGAAAGCCCGGCTGTCCACCCTGGTGGGGCGTGCCGTGGAGCGTGCAGAGGCCCGACAGCGAGTTGAACAGTCGCGGCTCACCATGATGCGCGGCTACGCGGAGACGGACAGTTGCCGACGCCAGTTCCTGCTGGGCTACTTCGGTGAGGACCTGCCGGAGCCTTGCGGCAACTGCGACCCGTGCGCTGACAGGCACGACGACGACACGCTGGACCGGGCGCCCCAACCCGACGCGGGGGAGACGTTTCCCCTCCAGTCCACGGTGGTCCATAAGGAATGGGGGCCGGGGTTGGTGATGCGCCACGAGGATGATGTCATCACTGTCCTGTTCGAACAGGAGGGCTACAAAACACTGTCCCGCTCCGCCGTCGTCGAGCACGGGCTGCTGAAGCCTGCCTAAGTGCCTGCGGCAGCCGCCGGCCGACTGCTTCAGTGCGGAGTTCAGGTGTGGAGTTCCAGCATCAGGGCCGGAAGTTCGTCGGCCAGCTCGCGTGCCAGGAAACCGAGCGGGCCGAGCTTGCTGGCCAAACGGTCCGCCGCCGCAGCGTGAAGGTGGGTTCCCCAACAGGCGGCCTGCGCATCGCTGGTTCCCCGCGCCCGCAGCCCGGCTACGGCGCCAGTGAGAACGTCACCGCTGCCGGACGTCCCCAGCCCGCCGTACCCGGTGGTGATCTTCCATAACTTCCCGTCTGCGCCCGACGGCCCGGCAATAATGCCCTGGCAACTCACCACTGCATCAAACCGGTCTGCCACAGCGGCAACATCGCGTTCGAGGTCTTCCACGTCCCGGCCCAGCAATATCCCGGTCTCCGTCGGATTGGGCGTCAGGATCAGCCGTCCCCGCCACGGTTCGAGATCCTCCTCGATCCTGCCCAGCACTCCCAGGGCAAAAGCATCTAGTACGACGGCGGGACGTCCTTCGGTGCCCGTGCCGCCGTCGGACTGTTCCCGCTCCAGCAACGCGCGCAGGAGTGCCTCAGCGAGGTCGAGGTCGTCCAGGCCGGGCCCAATGAGGAGGGAGTCCGCTTTCTCGAGGTCGCCGGCGATGCGGTCCAGGCCCTCGCCGGTCACTGAGCCGTTGGTGTTGTCGGGCAGGCCAACAGCTCCGCATTCAGGCAGGGCCACGCCAATCTGCACCGCAGCGGACTCGGCGACGGCCAGAGTGATTTTCCCAGCCCCGGCACGGAGCGCCGCGGTACCGGCCAGCAGCGCCGCGCCGGGCGTGGTCCGGGCCCCTCCGATCACCAGCACCGCTCCGCGCGAGTACTTGTCCTCGCCTGGTGCCGGCAACGGCCAGTCACGCAGCAGCGAGGGTGTCACCAGGATGGCGGCACTGGATTCACTGTGGATGGACATTGGCGTCTCCTGCATGTTCGGTCACTGCCACTCCTTGCTCGGCCAGATGGTCGGCCACATTGAAGCTTTCCAGTTCCCAGGGGCCGGCGCCGGTAGGACGCACGTAACGGGTGATCGACGCATTCAGCACCGAGGTGGTCGCGGCAAGGTCCAGAATTTCGTCCTCGGACATACCTTCCAGGACGTAGCGGACCAGCAGGATGACGGCATCGTGGCAGACCAGCATCACCCGGTGCCCCGTGCCCAAGGTGTTGAGCTCGTCCAGGATTGAACGCAGGCGGAGTGCGACGTCAGCCCACGATTCCCCACCGGGCGGACGGTAGTACAGCTTGCCCAGCCATAGCCGCCGCTCGGCTTCGTCCGGGTACCGCTTCTCGACGCCCAAGCGCGTCAAACGGTCCAGAATCCCCAGTTCCCGGTCCCTCAGACGTTCGTCGGTGAGTACCTTGACGGGCCAGCCGGCTGTCTCCACGGCGATATCCGCTGTCTGTCTGGCGCGGGCATAGGGGGAGGACACCACAGCATCCGGCCGGAACTCTTCGGCGATCCGGGCGAGTGCCGTTCCCAGTGCTTTCGCCTGCTCCTGGCCCGTGCCGGATAAATTCACGTCGGGGTCCCTGGCAGGAACCTGGATAATCTCCGCTCCGGCCAGGCGCGCCTCCGTCGCGGCCACGTTGCCTTCGCTTTCACCGTGCCGGATCAGCAGCAACTCCACGGCACCGGCCTCCTGCACTGCGTCCGTCAGTCCGTCCTCGTTCACAAAGATCACTCCTCCGCGTGCGTTGCCGAATGCAGAACACTACCCACTGCGTACCCATCAGGGCCAGATGGTAAACGCACGACGACGATTGCGAACCCCCTTTTGTCCGGACTTGGAGTGAAGTAAGTTGCTCGCATGGAGGACTCATACCAAGTCATCATTGCCGGTGCCGGTTTCGCAGGCGTAGCGGCAGCCAAGGAACTCGGACGCAAGGGTGTAAAGGTCTTGCTGATCGACTCGAACAACTACCACCAGTTCCAGCCGCTCCTCTATCAGGTAGCGACGTCCCAGATTGGCGTGTCAGCCATCGCTCGGCCGCTGCGTTCAGTTTTCCGCCGGTACAAAACGGTGAAAGTCCTGACGGCGAAGATCGAGTCAGTGAGTGCTGCAGAACGCACGGTTACCACGTCGGATGGAAGAACCCTGCGTGGAGGGATTCTGGTGATCGCCGTAGGGGCGGTTCCAAACTTTTTCAATACTCCGGGCGCCCAGGAATTGGCGTTCCCGCTGTACTCCGTCACAGACGCCACCAGGCTTGGGACGGGTCTGACTCGATTGCTTGACCAGGCCGACAGAAACCCTGACGGTTCGGTGGACGTAGTGGTGGTGGGAGGCGGGCCCACCGGTGTGGAGACCGCGGGAGCGATGGCGGAAAACGTCAAATATGTGGTGAGCAAGTATTTCTCGCCGGAGCTCGCAGCACGGTGCCGGGTGCATTTGGTGGATATGGTTCCCAGTGTCCTGAACATGTTCTCCAAGAAATCCCAGAGTTATGCCACCGAACATTTGAAGAAGGTTGGCGTCCACCTCCACATGGGATTGGGCGTCACTGAGGTCCGGCAGGACGGGGTGACTTTGGCGGACGGGAGTTCGGTTCCCGGACAAATCGTGGTGTGGGCCGGCGGCCTGAAGGCGGGTGACCTTATTGCCGGCTCAGGCCTGACCCAAGGGAGGGGAGGCCGCGTTGACGTCCATCCGGACCTGACTGCTCCGGACGTGCAGGGCGTCTACGTCATCGGCGACGCAGCCAACATCACCGATTCAACGGGGGCGAAGCTGCCCCAGCTGGGTTCGGTGGCACAACAGGCCGGTAAGTGGGCGGCCAAGAACATCCTCGCGGACCTCGGCGGAGGCAGCCGGGCGCCCTTCCACTATGTGGATAAGGGCTATATGGCGATGGTGGGTCGTGGCGCCGCGGTGGCAGAACTGGGCCGCAAGCGAATCCAACTGCAGGGCATCCTTGCCTTCCTGTCCTGGCTGTTGGTCCACCTCGCGCTGCTGTCGGGGCTCCAACAGAAGATCCGTGCCTTGTTCTCCTGGCTCAACGGCTATCTTCTTCACAGTCCCGCCCAGGTTGTAGTCAGCGGGCCCATCGAGAAGGAACCAACGGAACAGGACCCGCCAGGCCCGGAGGTTTCAAAGGAGTCCTGACGGGGGACCGGCAACTGTTGTGCGGAGTTGCAGGTTGAACAGCCTCGCTTACTGTTCAGGCGGAAAGCAAGTTCCTGGCTGCGGCAACCAGTTCAGCATTGCCCTCAGCGCGCCCTCCGTGGGGGAGCAGGAGCGTATCTTCGAGACCTATTCGGGTGTCCAATCCCCACTGGGCCGCCAGCTTCAGCGCAACCCAGGTGGACCGTTCCTCGCCGTGGAGCAGGATCGGCACCTGGACCGCTGGTTCCCGCACCAGTTCCAAGAGCCACTTGGCCTCTCCTTCCACAGCCTCGGCCGGGATGTCCTGCAGCTCGATCAACACCCTCAGGCATTCAGCCCGGAGTGGCGAGCAGGCCCATCGGCGGGCAGCGTCCGCTTGCCAGATTCCCGCCTCGATGCCAATGCCGCGGGCGTGCAGGGCTCCGGCCACGTCGTCGGCACCGTCCTCGTGCCAATTGACGGAGGCGAAGTCCGGTGCGTCACGCCACGACTCCACCATCTTCACGCGGGACGATGCGTCGGGGGAAGTCCAGGCACCCGTGGTCAAACCCACAGGCACGTCAGGACAGGCATGGCGCACTGCGCGGAGCCACTGGGTGACGTAGTGCGGTTCCATGGTGTCCGCACCCTGTGGATTCTTTGGATGGACATGCAGGCTGTGGGCGCCTGCAGCCACTGCTGCCGCAGCTTCCTGGGCAATCATGGCCGGATCTGCCGCCAGCCGTTGGTGGAGCGGGACGTTTCGAGCCCCGTTGAGGCAAGCCTGTAGCATCACACCGCCCATGGTACGAGGTTGTCCTCGTGGGGCGGGAGACCTTGTTGAGCGGCCAAGCTGGGAAGATAGCAGAAGGAATCCCGAATCAAGGAGCAACATCATGACCCTTAAAGAACGCTTGAAAGCCGACGTAGTTGACCACATGAAAGCGGGCAACAAGGTTGCGCTGACCACAGTGCGCAACGTGCTGGGCGAGATCACCACCCGCGAAAAGTCAGGTAAGACGCCGGTGGAGCTCGACGACGCGCAGGTCACCTCGCTGCTTCAGAAGGAAGCTGCCAAGCGTCGGGACACGGCCCGGATCTATACCGAAGCCGGCGAAGCCGACCGGGCTGCGGCCGAGGTGGCAGAAGCGGAGATCATCGAGGCTTACCTCCCGAAGGCGTTGACCCGCGAAGAAGTGGAAGCCATTGTGGACGAGGCCATCGCTGCCCTGAAGGCCGATGGACAGGAGCTGTCCATGCGTTCCATCGGAGCCGTGATGAAGCCTGTCACGGCGAAAGTCGCAGGGCGCTTCGATGGCAAGACGGTCAGCGAGATCGTACGCGGCCGCTTGGGCTGATCGAGGCTGCCGGGCCTCACCGCGGGCGGCGGCCTGCCGGTCAGTTGACCCCCAGCAGCCACCTCAAAGTGTCAGCGTTCCGCACGGCATTACCAGCGCCGTCGTTGTTGAAGTAGACGTACACATCCTGGCGCGAGCCGTTCCACTCCCGAATCCGGTCCGCCCACCAGCGCAGGTCATCATCGGAGTAGGAACCGCCGTACAGGTGGTGGTGGTCCGGACCGTGCAGGCGGACGTAAACGAAGGGTGCAGTTGCATGGAGGATGCACGGCAGGTTGGCGCCACTCATAATGCAGTAGGCGGCCCCGTGCCGTTCAAGCAGCGCGTACACGTCCGGGTGGTCCCAGCTGTCGTGGCGGAACTCGACAGCGACGCGGATCCAAGGGGGCAGGGCTGCCAGGAAGTAGTCCAGCCGGGCGTCGTCGCGTGCGAAACCGGGCGGCAGCTGCACCAGCAGAACGGCTCTTTTGTCGCCGAGCTCGTGCCAGCAGCGGACTATGCGTTCCACCCACACCTCAGGGCTGTACAGCTTCTTCGCATGGGTCAGCCCGCGGGGTGCCTTCACCGACATCGCAAAGCCGGCCGGAAGACGGTCACGCCAACTGGCGAACGATGTGTCCCGGGGCCAACGGTAGAAACTCGCGTTCAACTCCACCGTTCTGAACCTGGCCGCATAGAGGGCCAGGCGCTTGGACGCAGGCAGTCCCGGGGGATAGAGGACGTGCTCCCAATGGTCGTAGCTCCAACCTGACGTGCCAATGTGGATGCCCATGGTGTGAATGTACCCGCGCTGGACTGTCCTAACCCGGGTGTTACAGCTTGCCGCTCCGGGCCATCAACGCCTGGAGATCCTCGGCAACTTTGGCTACCTCGCGCTGGCGTGCGCTCCTGTTCGGAACGGACCCGTGCGTTGCCGGGCGAGCCGGAGGGCTGGTAGGGCGGGCTTGGCGTCGGACTTGGGGGTCGCGCACAGGGGCGTCAACGGCGACGGTGCCCTGCAGGGGATCGTGGAAAAGAGGAAAGCTCATAGTTTCTGATCCTGACATACCTGGTTTGGCTCCGATATGGACAGATGCCTACCACCTCGGCGGACGGCTGTGCAGATGTCCATGGGGCCCAGCTTGAGCCGGGGCCTAACCCCACAATGCCTTTTTAAGCAGCGCCCTCAGCTGGACGTTCTCGTCCTCCGTCAGTGCTGCGAGCTGGGTCTGTTCGCACACTTCGAGCCCGGCCCGCGCTTTGTTGTGGATCCGCCGGCCCTCCGCTGTGGAGACGATGATCTTGGCCCGGCGGTCCTGCTTGCCCTGGGCGCGTTTGACCAGGCCGCGGTGTTCGAGGTCGTCCACGAGGCTGACCACTTGGCTGGGGTCGAGGCTGAGGAAATCGGCCAACTCGCGTTGCGTGGGTTCCAGTCCGCTGCAGGCGAGGGTCAGCACTGAAAATGACCGTTCCCGGAGGCCGTAGTCGGCCAGTGCTTTGTTATTCAGGAGTGATCCTGTGGCATGCAGTTTGGCCAGCAACAGGCCCACATCGCTGCCGATTTTTGCTGCGGCCAGGCGCGGGGTTTCCACTTCGGTGCTTTGCGGGCCCATGACAACTCCAATAGTAATGAAAAACAATCGTTGACTTTTTCAATGATCCGTATTCTCATTGATCATGACAAGGATCTCACGATGCAGTGGGATCGGCCCCACCGGCTTCGGCCGGTTACTGCATGCGAAGGAGCACGCCATGAGCTTGAACGGCAAGGTTGCAATCGTCACCGGGAGTGGGCAGGGTCTTGGACTCGCTTACGCGAGGGAACTCGCCCGCCGTGGTGCCGCCGTCGTGATCAATGACGTGAACGCTGGGACCGCTGCAGAGGCTGTCGCGCTGATAGAGGCCGACGGCGGCCTGGCCACCGCCGTGGTGGTTCCAGTGGGGAGTACGGAGGCTGCGAAGGCTTTGGTGGCGGGTGCCGTCGAGGCATTCGGCCGGTTGGACATTCTGGTGACGAACGCCGGGATCCTGCGGGACAAGAGCCTGTTGAAGATGACGGATGAGGACTTTGACCTCGTCATCAACGTCCATCTGAAAGGCACGTTCACCTGTGTCCGTGAAGCGTTTGCGTACTTCAAGGAAAACAACGTCGCCGGCCGGATCATCACCATCGGTTCGCCGACCGGCCAGCGCGGCAACTTCGGGCAGACCAACTACGCCGCAGCCAAGGCTGGAATCGTGGGCATGGTCCGGACCTGGGCCTTGGAAATGAAAAAGGCCGGTGTGACGGTCAACTCCGTGATCCCCGTGGCTGCTACGGCCATGACCAAAACCGTTCCTTACTTCCAGAAAGCCGTCGAAGCGGACGAGCGTGGTGAGGCCATGCCGTCCTTCTTCCGCCACGACCTCGGTTTCGGAACGGCCGACGACGTCGCCGGGCTGATCGCCTTCCTCGCCTCTGATGCGGCCTCGGAGATTACCGGCCAGGCGATCGGTGCCGGTGGTGACCGGCTGCAGGTGTGGACGCACCCGACGGCGGCCAGCACCGGGTACCGCGAAGGCGGCTGGAGCTACGAGGCTTTGCAGGACAACGCCGGCTCGCTGTTTGGGCCGGGGGCGTTGCAGAGCTTCGGTGAGGAGTTCCTGCCGTTGCCCGCCGAGCTGCAGCCCGAACCGGCCACGTCAGAAGCGGTACAGGCGCGCTGATCATGGGCGACCGTTATGAACTGGGCATTGACGCCTCCGGGCTGGATGCGATTGACATGCACGTCCACCTCGAAGTGGATAGCTGCGGGCATGGGTCCCTGCCGGACGCGTTGACGGAGGCCTCGGCGAAGTACTTCAAAGCCGAAGACAGGACCCCGTCGCTGGACCGGATCGCGGAGCTTTACCGGGAACTGAACATGGCCGCCGTCGTTTTTACCGTGGACGCCCGGACGCAGCTCAAGCACGAGCCAAACAGCATCCCGGAACTGATTGCCGGGGCCGCACGGAACAACGATGTGCTGATCCCGTTCGGCAGCGTCGATCCCCGCACGGGGGAAGAGGCAATCGCCGGAGCCAAACACCAAGCCGTTGAGCTCGGCGCCCGCGGCTTCAAGTTCCACCCGTCGCTGCAGGGCTTCGACCCGTCCAACGAGCAGTTCTACCCGCTCTGGGAATCTCTTCAGGAACTGGGATTGCCATGCATTTTCCACACCGGCCAGAACGGTATGGGAGCAGGTCTTCCAGGGGGCTACGGGATCAAGCTGGCGTACTCCAACCCGTTGTTGCTGGATGCGGTTGCTGCTGATTTCCCGGGTTTGCAGATCATCATGGCCCACCCCTCGGTGCCGTGGCAGGACGAGGCGAACTCGATCGCGACGCACAAGTCCAACGTCTTCATTGACCTGTCCGGGTGGTCGCCGAAGTACTTCCCGGAATCCTTGGTTCGACTGTCCAATTCGGTGTTGCAGGAGAAGGTGCTGTTCGGCACGGACTTCCCGCTGATCACCCCGCAAAAGTGGCTGGGTGCGTTCGCGGACCTTCCCTTGAAGGACGAAGTCCGTCCGAAGATCCTCAAGGACAATGCCGTCAGGCTCCTGGGACTGGGTGGCTGAGATGACCACCACGACGGGATCAACAGCGACGGACCAGCGGCTTTATTCCGTGGCGGACTGGTACGACGCCGAAGCGCTCTTGACCACCGAAGAGCGTCAGGTGTTGGGCCGGTTGCGGGGCTTCCTTGACGCACAGGCGAAACCGCTGCTGGCTGAATACTGGGAGCGCGGCGATTTCCCGGAGCAGCTAGCCCGGCCCTTGATTGATCTGGACATCATGGAACCGGCCGAGCTGACCGTCGAGACACCGGCTCGGGAGATTTACCACGGCTTCCGGATCTTCGAACTGGCCCGCACGGACGCATCATTGGCCACCTGGTACACCGCCCAGGCAGGGCTGTTCAGGACCGCGATCCGGGTTGGTGCTTCCGAGGATCAGCAGCGCGAGTGGATGCCCAAGGTCATCGATTTCTCCCTCAAGGGTGTCTTCTCGCTGACCGAACCCGAGCACGGCTCGGACATCGCCGGCGGGCTCGCCACCACCGCCCGCTTCGAACCAGGCACAGGCGACGGCGGCACGGGATCCGATGACGGGACGTGGGTTCTGGATGGTGCCAAGCGGTGGATCGGGGGCGCCTCCACAGCCGATGTGCTGTGCGTGTTTGCCCGGGACGTCGCTGATGGGCAGGTCAAGGCGTTCCTCGTGGACCGGACCGCCGCCGGCGTCAGCCTGGAGAAGATCCATGGCAAGACCTCGCTGCGGATGATGCAAAACGCCCACATCACCCTGAACAAAGTCCGCGTACCCGAGGCCATGCGCCTGCACAACGTGAATTCGTTCAAGGACGTTGCTGCGATGCTGCGGGCGATGCGTTCGGATGTTGCCTGGATTGCGACCGGCATCCAGGCCGGCGCGTTCGAAGCCGCGCTGGCCTACGTCAAGGAACGCCAACAGTTCGGCCGGTCGCTGGGGTCCTTCCAACTGGTCCAGGAGAAGTTGGCCCGGATGCTCGGCAATATCACCGCTTCGCTTTCACTGGTGGTGCGGCTGACTGAACAGCAGGGCTGGGGCATCTACCGGGACCAGGACTCGGCCCTGGCCAAGATGCAGACGTCCCTGATGATGCGCGAAACCGTCGCCCTGGCCCGCGAAGTGGTGGGCGGCAACGGCATCACCCTCGCCGCCGACGTCGCGCGTTTCCACGCCGACGCCGAAGCCGTCTATTCCTACGAGGGCACCCACGAAATCAACGCCCTCATCATCGGCCGTGCCCTCACCGGCGTCGGCTCCTTTACCAGCTAAATCTCTTCAAACCAACAACACAGGAGGCAAAGATGCCCAATCTCGTTGTCGATTTCGACACCCTGCCCACCATGTCCGGCAAGGACCTCGGCACTACCGATTACCGTGAGATCACCCAGCAGCAGATCAACCTGTTCGCTGACGCCACGGATGATCAGCAGTGGATCCACACCGACCCCGAGCGAGCCAAGGGCGGTCCCTTCGGCGCTCCGATCGCTCACGGTTTCCTTACCCTGTCCCTGATCATCCCGTTCTGGGGCGAACTGTTCGACGTCGAGGGAGTCACCACCAAGGTCAACTACGGCCTGGACAAAGTCCGCTTCACATCGCCGGTGAAGGTCGGCTCCAAGGTCCGCATGCAGGGCTCCATCGCCGAGGTCACCGAGGTCAAAGGCGGCGCCCAGATCAAGGTCAACGCAACCATCGAGATCGAAGGCCAGGAACGCCCTGCCGTCGTCGCCGAATTCCTGGCCCGCTTCTACAAGTAAAGATCCAATTCCCTTCCCTCCTCTCCCAAGGAACAGCCATGTCAGGACACACTGCGCTCGCACAGCCGAGCACGGCCGCCAAGCGCAAAGAGGCGCGCACGGTCATCATGTCCAGCTATCTGGGCAGCACCATCGAGTTCTATGATTTCCTGCTCTACGCAACGGCGGCAGCGGTCGCTTTCCCCAAAGTCTTCTTTGCCGGCACGGATGAATGGGTGGGTGTAGTCGCTGCCTACGCCACCTTCGCCGCAGGCTATGTTGCCCGCCCCCCTGGGCGGCATCATTTTCGGCCACTTCGGCGACCGCATAGGGCGCAAGGGCATGCTGATCGTGTCCATGGCGATGATGGGTATTGCCTCCACGTTGATCGGCCTGATTCCGGGAGCCAACGTCATTGGCCCTTGGGGAGCTGTGATCCTGGTGGTCCTGCGCGTCTGCCAGGGAATCGCCGTCGGCGGTGAATGGGGTGGGGCCGCACTGATGGCCTTGGAGCATTCCGATCCCAAGAGGCGAGGCTTCGCGGCGTCGTTTGTGAATGCAGGCGCACCCACCGGGGCTGTCTTGGGCACTGTGGTCATGGGTATCTTCTCAGCCCTTCCCCAGGACGCTTTCCTGGCATGGGGTTGGCGTGTGCCGTTCCTGTTGTCCTTCGTGCTGCTGATCGTGGGCATGTTCGTGAGGTTGCGGGTGTCCGAGAGTCCCATCTTCGCCGAGGCCGTGGCCAAGGAAACTGCCCAAGGGACCAAACGCAAGATCCCGCTGCTGGAAGTTCTGAAGCGTCCCAAAGCACTGATCATGATCATGTTTGCCGGTGCCGCCGGCTTCGGGCTGCAGGTAGTACTGCCCACGTTCTCCGTGACTTATGCCGTGTCCAAGGGCGCACCGCAGCAGGGCGTGCTCTATGCCTTCGCAGGAGCCTCGGCCATCTCCATCCTGTTCGTGCTGCTGGGAGGCCGGTTATCGGACCGCTTTGGCCGACGCCCGGTGATGGTGACAGGCCTGGCGCTGTTCATCCTCTACCTGTTCCCCATGTTCGGGATGCTCAGCTCGGGCAACATCGCTTTGGTCTTCCTGGCCTTCACCGTGGCGCTCATTCTGCACTCCTCCCTCTACGGACCCCTCGCCGCGTTCGTATCCGAGCAATTCGGCACCACCAACCGCTACACCGGCGCGGCAGTGGGCTACCAGTTGGCCACGCTGATTGGTGCAGGATTCACCCCCGGCATCGTCGCCGGCCTCTACAAGGACGCCGGCCAGAGCATCGTCCCCGTGGTGGTCTTCCTGTCCGTCATGTCGCTGGTGTCGATTGTCTTCATCCTGTTGACGCGGGAGTCTAAGAACAACGACCTTTCAACGGTCAGTTAGGAGTAGCGCACCATGGACAACAACGGAGTTGGATCCTGGCTGCACCGCCGCCGCCGCAAGTCCGGAACCGCAACGGCCCTCATTTCCGGTGATCAAACGCTGAGCTACACCGCGCTCGCCGATCGCACCGACCGCCTGGCCAACGCCCTCAAAGCCAGGGGAGTAACCAAGGGGGACCGCGTGGCCTTCCTCGGCGAGAACCACGCGTCCTTTGTGGAGACGTTCTTCGCCTGCGGGCTGCTGGGCGCGATCTTCGTCCCGTTGAACACCCGTTTGGCAGCCCCGGAACTGCAATTTCAACTGCAGGACTCCGGCGCGCGGCTCCTGATCAACGCCGGGGCCCTGGACGTCGTGGCCTCCGCATCCGTGACGGACACAGTGGTAACCCACCGTCTTGTAGTGGCGCCCGACGACGTCACTGACGGTTCCGCCCCTAAGCTGCCGTCCGGCGTCGAGCGTTATGGCGAGGTGCTTGACGCTGCGACCGCGGCGCCGTTCGATGAGACCGTCACGCTGGACGACGCCGCCATGATCCTCTACACGTCCGGCACCACCGGCAAGCCCAAGGGCGCGCTCCTGACGCACGGCAACATCACCTGGAACTGCATCAACACGGTGGTGGATATGGACCTGAACCGCAACGATGTAGCGCTCATGATCTCGCCGCTGTTCCATGTGGCTTCCCTTGATATGGGTCTGCTTCCCATGCTGCTCAAAGGAGCCACGGTGGTGCTTGAAGCGAAGTTCGACGCCGGTCGGGTCCTGGAGCTGGTGGGCAAGCACAAGGTCACCACCCTCAACGGCGTGCCCACCACCTTCCAAATGCTCTGCGACCATCCCGGATGGTCGACGGCGGATCTGACGTCCCTGGACAAGCTCACCTGCGGCGGTTCTGCGGTACCGAACCGGGTCCTTGAGGCCTATGAGCAACGGGGCATCGGGTTTACCAGCTGCTACGGCATGACCGAGACCGCGCCTGGTGCAACGATGCTGCCGTTATCGCGGTCCAAGGAGAAGGCCGGATCTGCCGGACTGCCGCACTTCTTCACGGACGTGAGAATCGCCGATCCGATGGGCGGCGTTGCTCCCGTGGGCGAGGTAGGGGAAATCCAGATCTCCGGGCCCAACGTGATCAAGGAGTATTGGAACCGCCCGGAAGCCACTGCAGACAGCTACGCGGACTCCTCGTGGTTCCGCTCCGGCGACATGGGCCACCAGGACGGGGAAGGCTTCCTGTTCGTGTCCGACCGGATCAAGGACATGATCATCTCCGGCGGCGAGAACATCTACCCGGCCGAAGTGGAGGCTGCCATCGCTGAACTGCCCGCTGTAGGGAGCGTGGCGGTGATTGGCGTTGCCGACGAAACCTGGGGTGAAGTGCCCCGCGCCATCGTCACCTTGCGGGACGGAAGTTCCCTGACCGAGGAGCAACTGCGCTCGCATCTCGACGGGCGGCTGGCACGGTACAAGATCCCCAAGTCAGTGGTGTTCGTCGAGGAAATGCCACGCACTGCCAGCGGCAAGATCCGCAAGACGGACCTGCGGAAGCACTACGCGCTGTGACGCTGTTTCCCGAGGCACCCGCGTTGACGTTCCTCGCCACACTCAACGTCACCGTGGGCCCTGTTCTGGAGGTGGGGGTTACCCCCGAAGGGCACCGGCGGATCATTCCCATTGTTGGAGGAACAGTATCCGGACCACGGCTTCAAGGGCGGGTGCTGCCTGCAGGAGCTGATTACCAGATCCTGCGCACCCCCGAACTCACGGAGCTGGACGCCAGATACGTGGTGGAACTTGACGGCGGTGCCATGGTTTACGTCCACAACCAGGCACTCCGCTGTGGAACCGCGGAAGACATTGCCCGGCTCAACCGTGGCGAGGATGTAGACCCGGAGCTGATCTACTTCCGATGCAGCCCGAGGTTTTCCACGGCAGCACCCGGGCTGGCCTGGCTGAACAAGGTGATCACCGTAGGGACGGGGCGTCGCCGGCCGGGTTCTGTGGAAATTGACGTTTTTACCGTCGGGTAAGACAGGATCTGAGAGGCGCCTACCGGCCGACATATTCCGTTACCAAGCTAAATCCGGGTTAATTTCCTCCATCGAACTGCCTAATTCGGCTCAGGGGCATTACGATAGGCACGACTCACTCAGAGCAAGAAGCTTCATCACGACTCACACCTAACCCCGGGGGATATACCAATGAGCGCTTACCCGCAACAACCGCAACAAACCGAGCAGTACGCTGCACAGACCGGCGAACCGCCGCTGTGGGCTCCTTACTACGGCGCACCGATCGGTGCCGCCGTCAAGCGTTTCTTCAAGAAGTACACCGCGTTCAGCGGCCGCGCCAGCCGCAGTGAATACTGGTGGGTGGCACTGGTTCTGGGTGTTGTGGGCTTCGTCCTGCAGATCCTCACCTTGGTTCTCGGCAGCGCCGGGGCCACCGTTTCTGCAAACGGAACCGCCACTCCCGGTCCGGGATCCGTTGTGGGCCTTATTCTGGCCCTCGTCTTCTACCTGGCAATCCTCATCCCGTCCATTGCCCTGCTGGTTCGCCGTCTCCATGACGGAAACTTCAGTGGCTGGATCGTGCTGATTGGCCTTATTCCCGGCCTGGGCGGCATTGCGCTCTTCATCTTCGCCCTCCTGCCGTCCAACCCGGCCGGCCAGCGTTTTGACCAGCCGACTGCATAGTCAGCCCAGCACTAAGTAATACGCTCCAACGAAAAAGGGCGGCACCCCGTGTGCCGCCCTTTTTCGTGCCCTTTTTGTCCCCCTCCACTGTCCCGCCACACTCGTCGTGACATGCTGTGACTGACGCGGACCCACGCAACACGGACCCACGCAACGATGGACCGAGCCCCAATGACGAGGAGTGCCATGCCCAACCCTCCACGCAAGAGAACCATCAAGCATTGCGCCGTGGTGGGCGGTGGGATCATCGGTGTTGCGGTGGCCAGGGAGCTCTCCAACAGACTCGACGGCGTCCAGGTCACCATTTACGAAAAGGAAGACCGGCTCGCGGCACACCAGACCGGGCACAACTCGGGCGTGGTCCATGCGGGCCTCTACTACGAGCCCGGTGGGCTGAAGGCAAGCCTGTGCCGGAGGGGCGTGGAGTTGCTGCAGGAATTCTGCGCCGCGAAGAACCTTCCCTATGAGGCCTGCGGCAAGTTGGTGATCGCCCAAACGCCGGAGGAATCCACGCGTTTGGACACCATCTTCGCCCGGGCCACAGCCAACGGTGTCCCCGGAGTGCGGATGCTGAGCGGCGGGCAGATACCTGAGGTGGAGCCGAACGCCGTCGGACTTTCTGCCTTGCACTCGCCGGAAACGGCGATCGTCGACTACACAGCCATCACCGAGGCGCTCGCAGACGACGTTCGAGCCATGGGCGGGAGCATCCGGCTGGGGCAGGAAGTTGTGGCGCTGGAGCAGCAGGCCAGTGGGGTAGTGGTGACCACCAAGGACGGCGGGGAACACTACGACCTGGTGGTGGCGTGCGCGGGTCTCCAGTCGGACCGCCTGGCTGCGGCGACCGGCGAGCCGGCGACCCCGAAGATCGTCCCGTTCTTCGGCCAGTATTACTTGGTAGGCCCGGAAGCCCGCCACCAGGTGAAGGGCCTGATCTATCCTGTGCCGGACCCCAAACACCCGTTCCTCGGCGTTCATCTCACCAAGCGGATTGACGGCGAAATGATGCTGGGCCCCAATGCATTCATCTCCTTCGGGCGGGAGTCCTATGCCTGGAACGAGGTGACGTTGCGCGATGTTGCCAACTACGCGCTCTTTCCGGGTTTCTGGAATTTCGCCCGGCAGAATGTGACGTCGGCGGTCCGCGAATTCCAGACCGTGGTGAGCCGGAAGAAATTCATCCGGGAGGCGATGCGCTTTGTTCCGGCGCTGGAGGGTGCCAGCATCCTGCCTGGCACCCGTGGCGTGCGTGCGCAGGCCATGAACGGTGATGGCACGCTGGTGGATGACTTTGTGATTGCACGACGCCGGGACATGGTTTTGGTGCGTAACGCACCATCGCCGGGGGCGACGTCGTCGATGGCCATCGCGGAGTACATCGTCGAGCAGGCGCTGCAGCGTGGCTAATTTTGCGTAGCCGACACGATGTTGAGCAGCACCAAAGCGTTGTTGACGGAATGCAGAAATACGGGCGCCCAGAGATTTTGGTGGAATCTTTTCAGAAGCGCCAAGGCAATGCCGAGCATGAAGAGATACACGAAGGTCAACAGGACAAGGTGGACAGCGGCAAAGATTGCCGCTGATATTGCCACGGCGGCAAAAGGCCTGCAACGTTGCGTCAACCCGCTGAGGAAAGCAGCCTAGCCGAGTAGTTAACAAGCTTGTGACCAGATGGAAACTGACCCCAAACCCAGGCTGGATACGGTTGCCGCATGATCGCTTCACTGACCTCGCTGGCAACCCGTCTCGGCACCACCCTGGGGGCCTGGATCGAGGCCGCCTACGTTCTGGATTGCACTGAAGTGGAGGCAGGGGACGAGCACCGTCTGGCGTGGCTGCCCGCGCTGAGCGGCGTGACGGTGGCCAGCGCCCAGGCCATCCAATCGCACACTGTGGGGGTGCATCCAAAGCCATAGGGAACGCTGCGAAAGCTGCAAAATGTTGCGTTGGGCACACTATTCGTTGAACGCGGGTACTATGCCCTAAACTGCTTCACTGAGGTGCCGGAATAGGCACTATGCAGCAACGAAAGCGAACCCTCAATGGCTACTGATTACGACGCCCCGCGCAAGACCGAAGAAGACTCTCCGGCTGAATCTCTTGAGGCTCTTCAGGCATCCCGTGGCAACGCTGCACAGACTGCAGTCATCGACGTCGAAGAAAACGATACTGCCGAAGGAATCGACCTTCCCGGCGCTGATCTTTCCGGTGAAGAACTGACCGTCATTGTTGTCCCGGAGCAGTCGGATGAATTCACCTGTGGTTCCTGTTTCCTGGTCCGTCACAGGTCCCAGATTGCGCTCGAAAAGAACGGTCTCAAGTTCTGCAAGGACTGCGAAGGATAGGTAACGCCCGGGTCTCGTTATCTTCGATCACGAACATGGGTGCGAAGGCTCTGGAAACTGCCCGTGTCGGCCGTAAATGCTGTCCTTGACGACCCTCCCGTGACCCCCTTGTTGCCCCATTAACGGTTATGCGCCGAAGCGGCAACAACCAGTCCAAAGTGGCTTGCGCCCTCCTACTGTTGAAGTATCAACTTCGCCTGAAGGGGGCACAAAAAATGAGGAAAATTGGAGCGGGTCTGGCAGCCGTCCTGGCCGCAGCCGGACTCGGTCTGGCGGCGCCGGGGCCAGCGTCGGCAGCAGCATATTGCGGACTTGCGTGGGGTTCTTTGGCCAAAGCCGACCCCGACATGAGTTCCGCCAACGTCACCAATGTCCGCACGGGCCAACAGCCGTGTTTCGACCGCATGGTGATCGACATGACCGGAAAAGTGGCCGGCTATTCCGTCCGATATGTTCCGGTAGTCACCCAGGACGCCACCGGCTACCCCATCCCCGTGCTTGGTGACGCAGACCTGCAGGTGGTGGTGACTGCGCCGTCGTACAACCAGTACAGCCAGCCCACCTACCTGCCCGCAGCCAAAGCGGAGCTCTCCAACGTCTCCGGTTATCAGACCTTCCGCCAGGTGGTTTATGCCGGCAGCTTTGAGGGCACCACGAGCATTGGGCTGGGTGTGCGTGCCCGGCTTCCATTCAGGGTCTTCACCTTGGACGGGCCCGACGGCGGCTCCCGCTTGGTAGTGGACGTCGCC
This sequence comes from Paenarthrobacter sp. NPDC091669, assembly GCF_044756725.1. Taxonomy (NCBI): domain Bacteria; kingdom Bacillati; phylum Actinomycetota; class Actinomycetes; order Micrococcales; family Micrococcaceae; genus Paenarthrobacter; species Paenarthrobacter sp. NPDC091669. The sequence goes on along the minus strand of NZ_JBIVTK010000009.1, from coordinate 166,262 downwards.
CATCGCTGGTGATTGCAGCCGCGGGTCGCCGAGAACGTACAAAAGCGGCCAGTTCGCCGGAATTTTCCGGGTGAACTGGCCGCTTTCCAGCGTTTTCGACGCTCGTTATTCAGGCACCACCAGAGCCGGGGTATCTTTCCGGATGGTCTCGCCGCGGAAGAAGCCGGGCCGGACGCGGGACATGATCAGCATGACCACCGCACCCAAAGCCAGGATTCCGATGCCGAGGACGAACACCAGCCCCACACCGAAGATCTCGGACCCACTGCCGAATTCCGGAGCCCAGCTGTCCACGGCGGTCTGCAGGAACACCACGAACAGTCCGATGCCACCCACCAGCGGGCAAACGAGCCGCAGGAAGAAGTTCCGGGCACTGGTGAAAACGCTGTTGCGGAAGTACCAAGCACAGGCGATGGCCGTCAGCCCGTAGTAGAAACAGATCATCAGGCCCAGAGCCAGGATGGTGTCGTTGAGGACGTTCTCGCTGATGACGTGCATCACCGCATAGAAGCCCGCGGACAGGACGCCCGCCGCAATGGTGGCGAAGCCCGGCGTCGAGAACTTCTTGCTCATGTGGCTGAAGCGCTCGGGCAGGGCGCCGTAGTGCGCCATGGCCAACAGGCTGCGCGACGGCGACGTGAAGGTGGACTGCAGGGATGCCGCTGAACTGGACAGCACGGCGAGGGACATGAGGATTGCGAACGGACCCATGACCGGGGAGGCGAGTGCCGTGAAGACGTTGGCGTGGTTTTCCTCGTTGTTCAGGCCGATTCCCGTGTCACCCACGCCGGCAAACATCATGGTGGCAATGGTGACCAGCAGGTAGATGCCCAGCACGATGACGGCCGTGAGCGTACCCGCAAGTCCGGCGGTCTTCTTGCCGTTGGCGGTTTCCTCGTTCACCGTCAGGCATACATCCCAGCCCCAGTACACGAAGATCGACAACGAGATGCCGGCGGCGATCTGGCCGAAGGTTTCGATCTTGGTGACGTCGAACCAGTCCCAGCTGAAGGGAACAGCTGTCTCGGAAGTAGACCAGTTGGCAAAGGCCATGGCCACGAAAAGTCCCAGCACCAGCAACTGGAAGCCCACCAGGCCGTACTGCACAATCTTGGTGGTGTGCAGGCCGCGGTAGCTGATCCAAACCGCCAACGCCACGAAGACAAAGCACGTAGCGACGTTCAGGAGCTTGTTGGAGGCGAGGTCGGCGAGCTCAGGTGAGCCCGTAGCCTGCGCCAGGAACAGGTAGAAGAAGTCCACGGCAACGCCCGCCAGGTTGGACAGGACAATGATGTTGGCCGCGAGAAGGCCCCAGCCGCCCATCCAGCCAACCCACGGGCCAAACGCCTTGGTGACCCAGGTGAAGGTTGTGCCGCTGTCCGGGGAGTCGGCGTTGAGTTCCCGGTAGGCGAGCGAGACCAGGATCATCGGGATGAACCCGATCAGGAAGATCACGGGCAGTTGCAGCCCCACTTCGTTGACCGTGGGGCCAAGGGCACCCGTCAGCGTGTACGCCGGGGCGATGGTTGAAATGCCAAGAACGACGACGGCGAGGAGCCCCAGCTGCCCCGTCTTCAGTCCCTTGCCGCTGATGTCGTGCGACGTTGCAGCGTCGTTGCCGCTGCGGCGGATTGTCTGGCTCATGTGAGGCCCTTTCTAGATGGCCGAAGGCTGTTGCTGCGTCAGGCAGTGGATGCCGCCGCGGAAGAGTTCGTGCGCGTCAACACTGGCCACGCGGCGGTCCGGGTAGGCAGCGGCGGGAGTGTGGAGGGCTTTCCCGTCCAAGGGGTTGTTGAGGCTGCAGGGGAGTTCGATGATGACGGGGGTACGTGTGGAGGGCTCGACGCGAGCCCGGGAACGGGGGCCTTCGAGGCAGGTAGTTTCGATCATTGGCGGCATGTACTCCGGTGAGATGGCAATCACTAAATGAATAGCGTTCATTTAGTATGACGGGAGTCACTACGAAAGTGCAAGACGCCAACCGAATGGCTTTCATTCATGACTGGCTTCCGGGCCCGGTGAGGCGTTGTTCCCGCCGTTGTTCGATTCCTCCGCCCTACTGCGCCCGGAATGGCGTATTAGGGCAGGAGTTTTGCTCGAGAAAATTGGCCTTGACCGGCAACGCTGCGCGCCGGTGTCTGGTCCCCGTGGTGGCTCGGTCACTGGGCTGGGCGAAGCCTCTAATAATGTCTGTGCCTCCTGCGAGAGTTGGGGCATGAAGCAGATCCGGGAAGGGCAAGCGAAGTCGGCGGCGTTGTCTGCTGCGCCGCTTCTTGCTTTGTCTCAAGGGGTGGCTCGGGCCGGCACCATCAGTGGTGATCTGGTGGGGCAGTTGCGGGTGTTGGAGGAGATGAAGTCGGCTATTTCCGGGTTGCAGGCGCAGATTGCTGTGGCGTTTGATCTGGCGCAGCGGGCTGAGCAGGCCGAGGCCGGGGTGCCGGCGGCGGAGCGTGGCAAGGGTGTAGGGGCGCAGGTGGCGTTGGCGCGGCGGGAATCACCCAACCGTGGCTCGAGGTTGGTGGGCCTGGCCAAAGCCCTGGTGACGGAGATGCCGCGGACCCTGGCGGCGTTGAACAAAGGCCTGCTCAACGAATGGCGGGCGACCCTGTTGGTGAAGGAAACAGCGTGTTTGTCCGTGGAGGACCGGGCTGCGGTGGATGAAGAGCTCGCCCCCGATACCGGGACTTTCGACGGTGTTGGTGACAGGGCCTTGGTCGCTGCCGTGAAAGCTGCCGCGTACCGGCGTGATCCACGGTCAGTTGCCCAGAGGGCCAGCCATGCCGCGACGGAACGGACCGTGAGTCTGCGTCCGGCGCCGGACACCATGACGTACCTGACCGCGCTGCTCCCGGTCGCCCAAGGCGTGGCAGCCTATGCCGCGCTGTCCCGGGCCGCTGATGCCGCCCGTTCCAGTGGTGATCCCCGTGGCCGTGGCCAGGTCATGGCCGACACCCTGACCGAACGCATCACCGGCACCCCGGGCGGGGTCGCCGGTGTTGAACTCCAGCTCGTCATGACCGACCGGACCTTGTTCCAAAGCGATTCCGAACCCGCCCGGCTCCACGGCTACGGCATCGTCCCGGCGGAGTGGGCCAGAACCCTCATCGGTCCGGGAGAACAGACGCAAGGACGCAGGCAGGGGCCAACGGGACAGCGACCGTTACCCCAGCGTGCCCCTTCAGCCAGCCAGGAAGTCCCGGCAAGCCGCGGGTCCTCGCCAGCACGGACAACACCGACGGGCAGTCAGTCGGGCCATGGGCCGGTGCCGGAGGAAGATCACGACTTCGCGGTCTGGGTCCGGCGGCTTTACACTGCACCCGGGAGCGGGGAACTTTTGGCGATGGACTCCAAAGCCCGGCTATTCCCCCACCGACACCGGCGGTTCATCCAAGCCCGCGACCATACCTGCAGGACGCCTTACTGCGACGCGCCCATCCGGCACATCGACCACATCGTGCCCTGGCACTCCGGCGGAACCACCACCCTGGACAACGCCGCAGGACTCTGCGAAGCGTGCAACCATACCAAAGAAAACCCCGGCTGGACCGCCACACCCCTGCCCGCAGAAACCCTCCCCGCAGACACCCACACCCTGCACATCAGCACACCCACCGGACACAGCTACCAATCCAAAGCCCCGCCACTCCCCGGACACCGACCCTCCAGAACGTGAAGATGGAAGGTTGAAGGGGTTGCAGAGCACATCACCGCAGTGCGCGGCGGGCTGATGTGAAGATCCCGCTGCCGGGACAGTACATCTGGTGAGCCAGCGTCACATCTAGTGAGTCAGCGTCGGCAGTGTGAGGATTTCGGCTTCACCGTCGGTGATGGCGATGGTGTGCTCGCTGTGCGCTGTGCGGCAGCCGGTCACGCTTCGGAGCGTCCAGCCGTCCGCGTCTGTGACCAATTGTGCGGTGTCTGCCATCACCCAGGGCTCCAAAGCGAGCAGCAGTCCGGGGCGGAGTTTGTATCCGCGGCCGGGCCGTCCCATGTTGGGTACGTGGGGATCCTGATGCATGGTTGACCCGATGCCGTGCCCGCCGAACTCGGTGTTGACGGGGTAGCCGGCCTCACTGAGGACCGACCCGATGGCATAGGAGATGTCTCCGATGCGGGCGCCTGGCCGGGCAGCGGCAATCCCTGCTCGCAGGGCGCGTTCGGTGGCGTCAATCATTGCAACGCTCTCGGATGGCTTGGATTCACCCACAATGAAGCTGATCGCCGAGTCGGCTGCGATTCCATCTTTCAGGACAGCCAGATCGAGGGTCAGCAGGTCGCCGTCGGCCAGCGCGTAATTTCGGGGCAGGCCGTGCAGGACGGCGTCGTTGACACCTGTGCAGATGTAGTGGCCGAATGGTCCTCGGCCAAAGGACGGTGCGTAGTCGACGTAACAGGAGACAGCCCCGGCTTCGAGGATCATGGACTTGGCCCACCGGTCGACATCCAGGAGATTTGTGCCCACTGTTGCCCGGCTCTTCAGCGCCTGCAGGATGTTGGCAACCAGCGCGCCTGCCTCTTTTGCCCGGTGCAGTTCGGTGGGGCTCAGGATCTCAATCATTCGGCACCTTTCTCGTGTATGACCAATAACTATCCCGGCCATATTATCCCGGTATTACAATTGGAGCTATGGTCAGGTTGCCACTAACACCCGCAGAAGCCGAGCGTGGACAGCGTCTCGGTGCCTTGCTGCGTCGCGCCCGGGGTGACCGCTCGATGCTCGAGACCGCTCTCGATGCCCGGGTATCACCGGAAACGCTGAGGAAGATCGAGTCCGGCAGGGTGGCTACTCCGGCGTTTCCCACGGTGGCCGCGATTGCTGACGTCCTTGGGTTGTCCCTTGATGAGGTGTGGTCAGAGATCAACCGCCCTGCGCCCGATGCTGAGCCGGCAGCTTCCCGCCGGAACGCTCGGGAATGGCTTGCTTCCTAGTCCCGCGGGGCGACTTCCTGTCGTTTGGGTCGTGCCCGTACGTGAAGGCGTTCACCTTGCTGGCCGAACAGGGTAAGGAGCTCGACAGGCTCTGACGTGGCACTGGCAAACCAGTGCGGAGTCCTGGTGTCGAATTCCGCCACTTCGCCCGGTTTGAGGACAAAGTCGTTCCCGCCCAACACCAGCCGGAGCTTGCCGTTGAGGACATATACCCAGTCGTAGCCCTCATGTGACTGCGGCGTCGGGGTCTCTTTGCCCGTGCCACCCTTCAGGACCATTTTGAACGCCTGGATTCCGCCGGGGCGTCGAGTCAAAGGAACGGCGGTTCCCCACTCGTGAACGTGCGGCTTGAGGTGAATGCGCGGATCACCTGTTTGCGGGGCGTCAATCAATTCTTCGAGGGGGACTTGATGCAGCCTCGCTATGGGGAGAAGAAGCTCAAGTGTTGGCTTGCGTTGGCCCGATTCCAGCCTGGAGAGCGTGCTGACGGAGATGCCCGTCCCTTCCGAAGCTTCCGCGAGGGTCACGTTGCGCTGTGTCCGCATGGCGCGCAGGCGAGGGCCGACGGCGTCGAGCATTGTGGTGAAATCGGTAGTCATGCCTTTCAGTTTGCCATATTGGCAAACTTCCTTGCTGATTCCTTCAACAGTGACCAACCATGGAAGGAGCGGCGAAGGGCCGCTGGATACGCCTGGAGGCACAGTGAGCGAAGAAGTAACAGACCGGCAGATGGCCGGAGAGTACGACGTCGTGGTGGTGGGAGGTGGCGCGGCTGGGTTAAGTGCCGCCGTGACCCTGGGCAGGGCCTTGCGGTCCGTCCTCGTCATCGACGCCGGAGAGCCCCGGAACGCGCCAGCCGCCGGGGTTCACGGGTTCCTTTCCCGGGACGGAATCGACCCGAGGGAACTGCTGGAACTGGGGCGGACCGAAGCCCGGGACTACGGGGCGGACGTCGTGGAGGGCGTAGCCGTTGCGGCACGTTCGACGGCGGACCCCACCGCCGGAGCGAAGCCCGCCTTCGAGGTGGAGTTGGCGAACGGCCGGACCGTGGGTGCCCGCCGCTTGCTGGTCACCACGGGATTGACGGACGTTCTCCCGGACATCGAGGGCATCCGGGAACGGTGGGGCCGCGACGTCCTGCATTGTCCCTACTGCCATGGCTGGGAGGTCCGGAACAAGGCGATTGGAATTCTGGGTTCCGGACCGATGGCTTTGCACCAGACACTGCTGTTCCGTCAATGGAGCCCCAACGTCACGCTGTTCCTCAATGACGCTGTGGAGCCGACGGAAGAGGAATGGGAACAACTCGCTGCCCGATCCATCACTGTGGTGGACGGCAAAGTCCAAGCGCTGGAAGTCACTGACGACGCGTTGAGGGGTGTTGTCCTGGCTACGGGCAAGGTGATCCCCATGGAAGCCGTGGTGACCGGACCGCGCTTGGAGGCCCGGTCCGCTGTGCTCGAGTCTTTGGGAGTCCCGTCGGTGGAGCACCCCATGGGCGTAGGAAGCCACGTGGAAGTGAACCCGATGGGCGGTGCAACGTCGGTGCCGGGTGTCTGGGCTGCGGGAAACGTCGCGGATCTCATGGGGCAGGTCATGGCTTCCGCAGCGTCAGGAGTCATGTCGGGCGCTGCCATCAATGCCGATCTCATCATGGAGGAGACCACGTCGGCTGTGCGGGAAGCGCGCCAGGCAGCTCTATCCCACTAGGTCGGATGCTGCGGTGCCGCACAGTGATCCAGCCGATCACAAAGCACAAAACCATCGACGTGCAGGCCCTGTCAGAGGACGATTAAGAGACAGCCGTTAAAGGAGGTTGGGTATGTGCTACGCGTACTACGACGACTTCGAGCGGCGCACGAAGAAGGACTCCGCGCGCAAGCCCGAGACGCACACGTCTGATGCAAAGTCCGATGCAGAGAAGGCAGGGGCCCCGGCGGAGAGCCGTCAACGGACGGAAGGAACGTTGTGGACTTTCCTGGCCCGCCGTCGCAGGGAATCCGCGGTTTCCGAACCGACGATGAACCGCATCCGCGAGAAAGTCTAGGCATTCACTGGCACGGTCAAGGAAGCTGCACCTGCCCGAAAGCAAACTGGACCTGCTCGAACAAGAAAGGTGAAGGCGCTGCGTCCGCAGCGCCTTCACCTTTGCCAGCAGGCTGGTTGGCTTGGCTATAACCCTAGGATGCAGCGGCCAGGAACTCCCGGGCTGCCGTCACCAGGGCTTCCGTTCCCCGTGTCAGCGTTGGCTGGATAACGGGCGCAAAGTATGGCGAGTGGTTCGACGGAATGTCCTCGGGAAGGCGACCAGTTGAGGCGAATTCCTTGAACAAGGCGGGCTCGGCGCCACCCAGGAACCAGAACACCAGCGGTGCACCGGCAGCCGTTGCCAAGACTCCCACGTCCTCGCTCCCGGACACCGGTCCGGGGTCGATCATCTGTGTTTCGCCAAACGTGGCCTTGAAGGCTGCGGACACCCTCTCAGTGGCAGCTTCGTCGTTGACCGTCAGCGGGAACCGTTCCTCGAAATGAATTTCCGGTTCCTTGGGAGCACCTGAAGCTGTGGCTTCCCCCTTGGCAATACGCTCGATTGAGCCGAGGATCTTATCCCTGATGGCATCACTGAACGTGCGGACGCTGAGGCCCAGGGTTGCCGTTTCCGGGATGATGTTGTTCTTGGTCCCTGAGTGAATCTGCCCAACGGTCACCACCGCGGAGTCACTGGCTGCGAGTTCACGCGAGACGATGCCCTGCAACCTGACAGTGGTTGCAGCAGCCATCAATACCGGATCAATGGTGGTCTCCGGGCGCGATCCGTGGCCCCCACGTCCATGCAAAGTGATGTTGAGGGAATCGGCGGACGCCATGGTGACGCCGGGACGCATGCCAAACCATCCTGCGGGGAAGGGGGCCACGTGTTGTCCCAGGACGACGTCGGGTTTCGGCACCACGTCATACAACCCGTCGGCAACCATGGTTTCTGCCCCGCCGCCCCATTCTTCGGCCGGCTGGAAGAGGGCTATCAGGGTGCCTTGCCACTCATCACGTTGGGCGGCCAGGACCTCCACCGCGCCAACAAGGCAGCTCACGTGCACGTCGTGGCCGCACGCATGCATGACGGGCATGTCCTTGCCCTCATGATCAACACCCACGGCCGTGCTGGCGTAGTCCAAACCCGTTGCTTCCTTGACCGGCAACGCATCCATGTCTGCCCTGAGCATCACCACCGGTCCGGGCCCATTGTCCAGAACGCCGACAACCCCGGTCTTTCCGATGTTGCGGTGGACGGTGAAACCGAGGTCTTCAAGATGGCCCGCGGCGATCCCCGCTGTGCGGGTCTCCTGGAAAGACAATTCCGGATGGGCATGCAGGTCTTTGTAGAGCTCTTCTAGGTCAATGGTCATGAGTCTGCCCTTTTCGTTCGACGCCTGGGTCTGGCCAGTGTATCCAGCCCAAAGCTGCAAAGGCCGGGAAGCCCCGGCACACTGGATGGCATGAAAGATTCTGAATCAGTCACCACTCAGCAATCCAGCGTGCAGGTTTGGACCAAGGCCTTGGCGGAATCCACCGGTTCGCCGGGCGGGGGTGCCGGGACCGGGGTCATGCTCTCCATCGCGGCCGCGTTGACGTCCATGGTGGCCGGATACACCGAAGCGGAGGAAGCCCAGCGTGAACAGCTCGCTGGCATCCACGCCCGGGCCCACGCACTCCGCCAAGCTGCGCTTCAACTAGCCGACGACGACGCATCCGCCTCCAACGCTTTCGGCGCCGCCTTCCGCCTCGACCCCGGCCCGGAACGAGACGACGCTGTTCATCAGGCCTCCGTCGATGCTGCCAAGGCTTCGGCCGTCCTGGGGGAACGGGCCATCAACGCCATTGAAGACCTCGGCTGGCTCGCTGCCAACGGGAACCCGGCGCTGATCGCCGATGTCGTTGTGGGCTTTGGAGCTCTCCGTGCAGCCATCGCCGGAGCCCGAACCAACGTGAGCTTCGACCTCGCGTCCCTGACCTCCGCCGGCACCACGCTCCAGGAAGTCAGGGGACAGCATCCAGACCTTTGGAATACGGTGACCCGACTCAGTGACGCCCTGGACAGAATCGACGAACTGACCGCCGGCGTCGACGAAAAAGCGGCGCCGACCGAAGCCTTGTGAGGCCCGGTTTGCGTGCTAAATCCCGGGAGAACCACGCAAAGCGGGCCCCGCAACGGTATGTGTTCTTTACTGCGCCTTCGGCACACGCCGGAGCACGACGGCGGCGAGCACTGCCGCGCCGGCCATCAGGACCAGCCCAATCGCCGCAGTGATGTGGACGCCGGACTCAAAAGCGGTCCGGGCGGCGACCGTCAGCGCTTCCGACAACGGCGCCGGGAGTGCGGCTGCCGCATCAACGGCACCGGCGAGGGTTTCGCCGGACTTCCCGGCGGCCTGCGAGGAGACGCCGTCCGGAATGATGAGGTTGTGCTGGTAGGACGCCGTGAGGATCGAGCCGAGCACAGCCGTTCCCAGGAGCGAACCGAGTTCATAGCCGGTCTCGGAAATGGCCGAGGCCGCACCGGACTTGTCAGCTGGTACTGAAGCCAGGATGAGGTCGTTGGAGATGGTCTCCGCAGCACCCACGCCCACGGCGAGAACGGTCAGGGCAGACAGCAGGAATACGGGTCCGCTGCCGTGATCGCCCACCACCACAATCAAGTAACCGACGGCGCTGAGCGTCAGCCCTGCAGCGACAACGAACCCGGGCCTGACACGCTTTACCAGAGGCACCACCAGCAAGCCTGCGATGACCGTTGCCAGGAGGGCAGGAATCATGGCGATGCCTGCTTCCATGGGGGACTGTCCCTCAACAAGCTGCAGGTGCTGGGCGAAGAAGTAAATGAAGCCCGTCATGGAGAACAGAGACAGCACGTTGGCCACGATTGCCGTGCTGAACACCTTGTTCTTGAACAAAGCGACGTCCAGCATGGGGTTCTCGATCCGCTGCTGGCGGCGAACGAACAGAATGCCCATCACCAGGCCGAAGCCCATGAAAGCTGCAGCCGATGCGCCGAAGCCGTGAACTGCGAATTCCTTGATGCCGTAGACAAACGGGGCCATGGTGACCACGGACAGGACAATGCTGGTCACGTCCACGCGGCCAGGATCGGCGTCCTTGGATTCGGGAATCAGGATCCGGCCAAAGGCGAGGAGCGGCAGGAGCAGGAATGCTGCCACCAGGAAGACGGCACCCCACCAGAAGTGTTCCACCAGCCAGCCGCCGAAGATCGGGCCGAGCGCAGCGCCACCGGAGAAGCCGGCAGCCCAGACGGCGATCGCAAGCCGCCGGCGGTTGGGATCGGTGAAGATGTTCCGGATCAGGGACAGCGTTGAGGGCATCAACATGGCGCCGAAGACACCAAGGCCCGCGCGTCCGGCAATGAGCCATTCAGCGGAAGGCGCGAACGCCGTAGCAGCCGAAACCGCTGCGAAGCCTGTGCTGCCGATCAGCAGCAGCCGCCGTCGTCCGATTCTGTCACCGAGGTTGCCCATGGAGACCAGCAGTGCGGCAAGGACCAGCGGGTAGGCGTCAACAATCCAGAGCAGTTGAACGCCGCCCACATCCAGCGAGCGGGCGATCTCGGGCAGGGCGAAGGTGAGCGCGGTGTTGTCGACGGCCACCAGCAGCACCGGGAACATCAGGAGTGCCAGTGCCGTCCAATCGCGCCACGGTGCTGCCTGGCCCACATCGGGACGAGCGGAACGGGGCGTTTGGGTTGAGGACGGCGAGTACATGTCATTTACTGTACCGTCCAGACGGTACAGTTTCAAATACAACCCGGCGAGCCTTTAGGGAATGATGGACACATGCCACGAAAACCAGTTGCCCGGGACGCCGTCCTGGATGCTTTCGAAGCCCTCCTCATCGAGGTGGGGGAGCGGGCTGCCACGCTCGACGCCGTTGCCAAGCGCGCCGGGGTATCCAAAGGCGGGCTGCTCTATCACTTCCCCAACAAGGAAGCCCTGATTACGGCCCTCCTTGAACGCCTGGACCTTCTGGCCGACGAGGACACGGAACTGATGAAGGCGTCGCCCGATGGCTCCGCCGCCTACTTCATCCGCTCCTCGCTCTGGGCTGACACGCCCATGGACCGGGCTTTTGTCGCCGTGACCAGATTGGCTGAAGTGGCCCACGAGGAAACGCGTCGCAGATTCGCCGCCATTCAACAGCGCTGGCTGGACGTGCTCGCCGAGGATGTCGGCCCGGAGGTCGCCAAGGCTGTGAGCTATATGGGTGACGGCCTGTATTTCAACGCCATCTTCGAAGGTGGGCAGGAGGGCGGCAATGCCGGGCGGGAGGCCGACGTCGACATCCTGCTCGGAGTCCTCGAGCGGCTGCGGAAGTAGCAAGATCGTCCATTTGCGGCGGCGCCCATGACGTAGGACAATTAACCCTTGTGGCCTGCCCTGATCGGGGCCATACATAACTGAAAATGCCTTCGATCTGCGGCGGGAGAGTCCTGCAAGCACGTGATGCAGGCGCCGTAGGAGCAAACCCTCCCCAGGAATCTCTCAGGCCCACGCACCGCCGCGGCGAGGCAACTCTGGAAAGCAGCAGGCACTTGGCCCCCCTCAGGGTGAAAGAGTGCTGTGCTCACCGACGGTGCAAGCGGTGTTGTTGACGCAACGCGCGGAAACTCTCAGGTCCAATACAGAGCGGGGAGGAACCCAGCCGCTGTGGCGTACCCAAACGCCGCCCAAGTAATGGAGTTCCTTCGTGACGGTTAGTTCTGCCTCCACCACCTTCGTCGATCGGCATATTGGCGCCCGCCGCCAGGCCGACATCGAGACCATGCTCAAGTCCGTCGGTTACGACACCGTTGATTCGCTGGTGGACACCGCCGTCCCGAACGACATCCGCCAGGACGTTGCCCTCACCCTGCAGAACGCTTTGAGCGAAGTTGAGGTTCTGGCTGAGCTCCGCAAACTCGCGTCCAAGAACAAGACGGCCGTTCAAATGATCGGCCAGGGCTACTACGACAACGTGACCCCGCCGGTGATCCGCCGCAACATCCTTGAGTCCCCGGCCTGGTACACCGCCTACACCCCGTACCAGCCGGAAATCTCCCAAGGCCGTCTCGAGGCTCTCCTGAACTTCCAGACCATGGTCCAGGACCTGGTTGGCCTGCCGATTGCCAACGCCTCCCTGCTGGACGAAGCAACGGCCGTGGCCGAAGCCGTCTTGATGATGCGCCGTGCCAACAAGAACAAGGCCGTCCAGGACGGTAAGACTGTCCTCGACGCCGACTGCCTCCCGCAGACGATTGCCATCGTCAAGGGCCGCGCCGAGGCTCTCGGCTTCGAGGTCGAGGTTGCCGATCTTTCCCTCGGTCTCCCGGAAGGCGCCATCAACGGCCTCGTCCTCCAGCAGCCGGGCGTTTCCGGCCGCGTCTTCGATCACTCAGCTGTGATCGCCGAGGCCAAGGAGCGTGGCGCGCTGGTTACCGTCGCCGCCGACCTCCTCTCCCTCACTCTCATCACCCCTCCGGGCGAGCAGGGTGCGGACATCGCCGTTGGCTCCGCACAGCGCCTGGGCGTTCCGCTGTTCTTCGGCGGCCCACACGCCGCCTACATGGCGGTCCAGAAGGGCCTGGAGCGTTCCATGCCCGGCCGTCTGGTGGGCGTTTCCAAGGACGACGCCGGTGTCCCCGCCTACCGTTTGGCGCTGCAGACCCGCGAGCAGCACATCCGCCGCGAGAAGGCCACGTCCAACATCTGTACCGCGCAGGCACTGCTGGCCATCGTGGCCTCGATGTACGCCGTTTATCACGGCCCCGAGGGCCTCAAAGCGATCGCCGAAACCGCCCACAGCCATGCCCGCACCCTCGCAGCGTCACTGAAGGCTGCCGGCGTCGAGGTCCTTCACGGTTCCTTCTTCGACACCATCACCGTCCGCGTCCCGGGCAAGGCTGCAGAGATCGTCGCTGCTGCCGAGGCCAAGGGCATCAACCTGCGCGGCGTTGACGCTGACACTGTGGGTATCTCGGTTGATGAGACCACCACGTCCGAGGTTGTCGCTGACGTCGCGGCGGTCTTCGGAGCTTCCGTTTCCGAAGCCGCTGAAGGCTTCGTGCTTGAAGCTTCCGTGGAGCGCACCAGCGACTTCATGCAGCACCCGGTGTTCAACACCCATCGCTCCGAAACCCAGCTTCTCCGCTACATCCGCAAGCTCTCAGACCGCGACCTCGCGCTGGACCGCACCATGATCCCGCTGGGTTCCTGCACCATGAAGCTCAACGCCACCGCTGAGATGGAAGCCATTTCCTGGCCGGAGTTCGCCTCCATCCACCCGTTCGCCCCGGATTCCCAGACCGAGGGCTGGCGTGAGCTGATCTCCGACCTCGAAGCGCAGCTGACCGAGATCACCGGCTATGACCAGGTCTCCATCCAGCCGAACGCCGGTTCCCAGGGCGAGCTCGCCGGACTCCTGGCGATCCGTGGCTACCACCTGTCCCGCGGCGACGAGCAGCGCAATGTCTGCCTCATCCCCGCCTCTGCCCACGGCACCAACGCTGCCTCGGCAGTGCTGGCAGGCATGAAGGTTGTCGTGGTTGCTACCGCGCCGGATGGCACCATCGACCACGTTGACCTCAAGAACAAGATCGAAGCCCACCGGGATGCCCTCTCGGCCATCATGATCACCTACCCCTCCACGCATGGTGTGTACGACGCCGACGTCCGCGAAGTCTGCGATGCCATCCACGAGGCCGGCGGCCAGGTCTACATTGACGGAGCCAACCTCAACGCCCTTGTTGGCCTTGCACAGCCGGGCAAGTTCGGCGGCGACGTATCCCACCTGAACCTGCACAAGACCTTCTGCATCCCGCACGGCGGTGGCGGCCCGGGCGTTGGCCCGGTCGCAGCCAAGGCGCACCTTGCGCCGTTCATGCCCGGTGATGCGGCCTCCTGGACCGAAGGCAACGACGTCCCGATCTCCGCATCCCGCTTCGGCTCCGCAGGCGTCCTGCCGATTTCGTGGGCCTATGTGAAGCTCATGGGTGGCCAGGGCCTCACCGAAGCAACCAAGTCTGCGCTGCTCGCCGCGAACTACATCGCTTCCCGCCTCAACGACCACTTCCCGGTCCTCTACACCGGCGAAGGCGGACTCGTAGCCCACGAGTGCATCCTGGACCTCCGCGAACTCACGGCCAAGACCGGCGTCACAGCTGAGGACGTGGCCAAGCGCCTCATCGACTTCGGCTTCCACGCCCCCACCCTGGCCTTCCCGGTTGCTGGAACCCTGATGGTGGAACCCACCGAATCCGAAGACCTCGTGGAGATCGATCGCTTCATCGAAGCCATGATCACCATCCGCAAGGAAATCGACCAGGTGGCCCACGGCGAATTCACGGTAGAGAACTCGCCGCTGCGCAAGGCACCGCACACGGCTGCCGCCGTCGTAAGTTCTGATTGGGACCGCGCGTACCCGCGTGAGCAGGCCGCCTTCCCGGTCCACCACCTCAAGCAGGACAAGTACTTCCCGCCCGTAGGCCGCATTGACGGCGCAGCCGGAGACCGCAACTTGGTGTGCTCCTGCCCGCCGATCGAAGACTTCGAAAACTAAAGGATCGGTCATGACTGAGAACTACACGGCTCTGTACGAAGAGCACAAGAAACTCGGCGCGTCCTTCACCGACTTCGGTGGCTGGCAGATGCCGCTTAAGTACTCCTCAGAGTTGGCTGAGCACCACGCCGTCCGCAAGTCCGCCGGCCTGTTCGACCTCTCCCACATGGGCGAAGTCTGGGTCACCGGCCCCGAGGCCGCAGCATTCCTCGACTACGCCCTGGTGGGCAAAATCTCCGCCATGGCCGTGGGCAAAGCCAAGTACTCACTGATCTGCCAGCAAGACGGCGGCATCATCGATGACCTCATCACGTACCGTCGTGGTGACGAGAAGTTCCTGGTGGTTCCGAACGCCGGCAATGCTGCGGTTGTTGCCGCAGCCCTGTTGGAGCGCGCCGCCGGTTTTGACGTCGTAGTTGAGGACGCCTCCGCTGAGACCTCGCTGATCGCTGTGCAGGGGCCGCTGGCCGAAGCGATCCTCCTCCGCCTGGTGCCCGCCGAGCAGCACGCGCTGGTCACTGAACTCAAGTACTACGCGGCGGTTGACGTCCCGTTCACGTTCGACGGCGGCACGCAGGAACTGCTGTTGGCCCGCACCGGGTATACCGGCGAAGACGGCTTCGAGATCTTCGTAGCCAACGAGTCCGCTGCTGCGTTGTGGCAGGCCATCGCCGGCGTCGCTGAAGAAGGCGAACTCACCCCGGCCGGTCTCGCCTCACGCGATTCCCTGCGCCTCGAAGCCGGCATGCCCCTGTACGGCAACGAGCTCTCCCGCGAAGGCAACCCCTTCGCAGCCGGACTCGGCCCCGTGGTGGCACTGTCCAAGGAAGGCGACTTTGTGGGTAAGGACGCACTGGCTGCCTTGAAGGCAGAGGGCGCCGGCTCCACCAGCGGACGCAAGCTCGTTGGCCTCAAAGGCCTGGGGCGCCGCGCTGGACGCGGACACTACCCGGTCCTCAAGGACGGCGCAGTGATTGGCGAAGTCACGTCCGGTCAGCCCAGCCCCACGCTCGGCTACCCGGTAGCGTTGGCGTATGTCGACGTCGAGTACTCAGAGCTTGGCACCGCCTTGGACATTGACCTTCGGGGCAAGAGCGAGCCGTTCGAAGTCGTCGCACTGCCGTTCTACAAGCGCCAAAAGTAACTCCCCGTTTCATCACCACACGTAAAGGAAACAGAATGCCCAAAGTAGCGCCCGAACTTCAGTACTCCGACGAGCACGAGTGGGTTTCACGCGGAGACGGGAACTCAGTGTCCGTTGGTATCTCCGAGGTTGCCACCGACGCTCTGGGTGACATTGTGTACGTTGACCTGCCCGAGGTCGGTTCGACTGTTACTGCAGGCGAGACCTGTGGCGAAGTTGAGTCCACCAAGTCCGTCTCGGACCTGTACTCGCCCGTTACCGGCGAGGTCACGGAGATCAACGACGCAGTTGTCGGCGACCCCGCACTGATCAACAACGACCCCTACGGCGCCGGCTGGCTCTTCAAGGTTGCTGCTGAGTCCGAGGGCCCGCTGCTCTCCGCCGAGGAATACGCCTCCAAGAATGGCGGAGACCTCTCCTAGGTTTCGCGCCTGAGCGGACAGCGCCAACGGGCCGACCTCAGGCAGACCACCATGTGCCACTGTGGCGTAGCGTGGGATTGTAGAACTGAATAAATTCGCGACGCCGGGTTGCCGCCTTTGGGGGCCATCCGGCGTCGTGCTTCGGTCGATCTCCGCCACAAGCGGGGGAGGCCATCCGGCAGGACCATCTGCCGGACCGTTTCAAACTGTATTAAGGAATCCCGACCATGGCTGTTGGTGTTTTCGATCTTTTTTCCGTGGGTATCGGCCCGTCGAGTTCTCATACTGTGGGGCCCATGCGGGCTGCCGCAGTGTTCGCCGGTGAGCTGAAGGACGCTGGTGTCCTGGGTTCGGTGGCTTCGTTGCGGGTTGACCTGTACGGCTCGTTGGCTGCGACGGGTCGTGGTCACGGGACCATGACTGCCACGCTGTTGGGCTTGGAGGGGTACCACCCTGAGCTGATCCTGCCTGACGAGGTGGAGGCGCGGTTGGCCGCTATCGCGGAGACGGGTGTGCTGAACCTGGCTGGTGCGTCCGGTGAAGGTGTGGAGTTGCCGTATGCGGTGGAGGATATGGTGTTGCATCCGTTGACGGTGTTGCCGCGGCATACGAACGGGATGAAGTTTGCTGTTTCTGATGCCGGGGGGAATGTTCTGCGGGAGGCGACGTTCTTTTCGGTGGGTGGTGGGTTCATTGTTCGTGAGGGTGAGGAGAACGCCGCGCAGCAGGAGTTGGAGGAGTCGAAGAAGGAGTTGCCGTTGCCGTTTAGGACGGCGGCGGAGTTGTTGGGCCGGTGCCAGTCCAAGGGGTTGGGGATCAGCGACATCATGTTCATCAATGAGCGGGCGTCCCGGTCGGAGGAGGAGATCCGGGAGGGTTTGCTGCATATCTGGCAGGTGATGGAGGCCTGTGTTGAAACGTCCTTGAAGCGTGAGGGTGTGCTTCCTGGTGGGTTGCGGGTCCGGCGTCGTGCTCCTGATTGGTTGGAGCGGCTGCTGAAGGAGGATAAGGACCGGAATGATCCGAAGTATTGGCAGGAGTGGGTGAATCTGATCGCGTTGGCGGTCAATGAGGAGAACGCGTCCGGTGGCCGGGTGGTGACGGCGCCGACGAATGGTGCTGCGGGGATTATTCCGGCGGTGTTGTATTACGCGTTGAATTATGCGCCGGGCATGGACAAGGCTTCCCAGCAGGATCGGGATGATGTGGTGGTGAAGTTCTTGCTCACTGCGGGTGCTGTGGGTGTGTTGTATAAGGAGCAGGCGTCCATTTCGGGTGCTGAGGTGGGCTGCCAGGGTGAGGTGGGGTCGGCGTCGTCGATGGCTGCTGCTGGTTTGGCTGAGGTGATGGGTGGTACTCCGGGGCAGGTGGAGAATGCTGCGGAGATCGCGATGGAACATAATTTGGGGTTGACGTGTGATCCGATCGGGGGGTTGGTGCAGATTCCGTGTATTGAGCGGAATGCGATTGCTGCGGCGAAGGCGATCAATGCGGCGAAGATGGCGTTGTGGGGTGATGGGACGCATCGGGTGTCGTTGGATGAGGTCATTGTGACCATGCGGGAAACGGGCAAGGACATGTCCGATAAGTACAAGGAAACAGCGATGGGCGGCCTCGCCGTCAACGTCGTCGAATGCTGAGTCTGTTTACTGTCAGTGCCTAGTGCCATGCTGTATCCATGAGCGGGGGATACGACAGGGATTTTTTGCGGGCACGCCTTGAGCTGCCCAGTCCGTCGGCAACGACGATTCTTTTGGACTACATCCACTTCTCCGTGCGTTTCCGGGCTGCCCGGAAACTCGCGGCGATCGTGGGGGTCAACATCCACGGCAAGGAACTGAATCCACTGGCCCGTGAGGGCACCTGGCATTTCGACGACAGGATTCCCAGGGAGCAGCAGGCCGGCCCGGATGTGTACAAGAACAACGCTTTTGACCGCGGCCACCTGGTGAGGCGTCTGGATCCCGTCTGGGGTGACGCGGTCACGGCCAAGAAAGCCAACCAGGACACGTTTGCCTTCACCAACGCTGCGCCGCAGGTGGATGACTTCAACCAAGGCAAAGAGCTGTGGGTGGGGCTCGAGGATCACGTTCTGAGCCACGCGGACGCCCACGACGCCAAGCTCAGCGTTTTCACGGGACCCGTCTTCCTTGACGATGACCAGCCCTACCGCGGCGTCCAGATCCCGCGGAAGTTCTGGAAGATCGCGGCCTGGACCAACGATGCCAAGCTGGCCGCCGTCGGGTTCGTCCTTGACCAGTCGCCGCTGCTGGGCAAAGCGGAACTGAAAAGGGCCATCGACCAGAAGCTTCTGGAAGGGGAGCCACCCCCGCTGGGACCGTTCCGGACCTTCCAGGTTCCCATTGGGCAGATAGCAGACCTGACAGGACTGAGCCTGAGCAGGCTCACCAACGCGGACCGGCTCGTCAGCGGCCAGCGTGAACTGGGCAGGCAGCCGAAGGCGATCCAGTTGGAGAGCCCGGACCAGATCCGCTTGTAGGTAACCGCGGGACTGCGGATTTGCTCGTAGACCAGCAGATTTTTCCCGGCCCGATAGACTTGGGGCTGCATGTCCGCATGCGCACCGAGCTTTTGAACACTGCACCAAACCCCTGAGATTGGACACGGCCACCTTGCGAGAATTCACCGCCCGCTTTGCCACCGCCGAGGAAATCGACAACTGGGACAAGCACGTCACGGCCAATCCGAACGGCGGCAACATGCTGCAGTCGGATGCCTATGCCGCAGTCAAGGACGGTAACGGCTGGTTGGTCCGCCGCCTGGTGGTGGAGACCTCCGGTTACTCCAGCTACAACCTGCTCCTGGAAAAGAAGTTCCCGGTCCTGGGCCGGCTTTGGTACCTGATCAAGGGCCCGGACGCTGCCGCCGTGGAAGACATCAGCCCCATGCTCAAGGCCATCTCCACCCTGGCCAAGGAACAGAAGATGAACGTCTTCACCATCAAGATCGAGCCCGACGTCGTGGAGTCACCTGAGGTGACCGCGCAACTGAAAGCCGCCGGGTTAATCAAAGCGCCCAACATCCAATCCAACGACTCCACGGCCATTCTGGATGTCTCAGCCCCGGCCAACGAAGTGCTGAGGAGCATCTCCTCGCGTGCACGGAACGCGGTCCGCAGGGCCGAACGCGAAGGGTGCGAGGTTGTGCAGGCAGAGCCCGGCGAGGACGGTTACCGCAAGCTGTACGCCCTCATGCGGAACACCATGGACGCTAAAGGTGCCATGCCGCTGCGGAGCTACGAGTACTACGCAAAGTTCTGGGAAGAGTTCTCCAGCCGCGGGCAGGGCCACTTCTTCTTCGTCCATGAGGACGGCGCACCCAGTGTCGGTGCTTTCGTGATCAGCTACGGGTCAAAGGCCACGTACAAGGACGGTGGATCCACCCAGAACCGTAAGCAGTACGGCGATTCACACCTGGTCCAGTGGGCAGCTATCCAGCGCATGCAGGAACTCGGCTGCGTGGAGTACGACTTCTGCGGTACGCCGCCTGCCGCAAGGATCAAGGACAAGAGCCACCCGCTCTACGGCCTGGGATCGTTCAAGACGAGCTTCACCAAGACCGTCACGGACTTTGTGGGCTGCTACGACCTCGTCCTCGGACCTGTCCGATACAAGCTGTGGCTCAAGGGTGCGGAACGCATCTTCCGCCGACTCGAGACCATGCGCACCGGCGGCCAGTTCTACTGACGGCCACCGCAGCCAGCAAGCCAACCAACAGCAGGCCCGCCCCGGCCACCAACGGGTGCAAATCTACTTTTAGGTGAGGTAATTTCTTTGACTCCGATTGAGGCTGGAACCGCCATGGAATTCGTGATTCTCAGTGACGCTGATTTCGAGACCTTTGCCAAGGGACACCCGCAGGGGAGCTTCATCCAGTCCATGGACCTCACGCGATTCCAGCGTGCCCGTGGCCAGGAAGTGGAACTCTTCGGGATCAGGCAGAGTGGCAGCCTGATTGCTGCAGGAAAGCTGGTCTACTCGTCCAACCGTCTGGGCTACAAAATCGCAGACTGCGCCAAGGGACCGCTGATGGACTACAGCGACCCCACGGTGGTGCGCTTCGTCGTCGAGCAGTTGAAAAAGCATGCAGCCTCGAAGAAGGCCGCTGAACTGCGGATCTCGCCCAACATCCGGTACATCGCGCGCGATGAAGAGGGCGCAGAGCACCCCGAGGTGGAGGACAACCGTCCCCTGCTGAAGGAATTCGAGGGTTTGGGCTTCAAGCACCAAGGCTTCGACATGAACTTCGCCAACATCAACTGGATGTTCATCAAACAGCTCGACGGGATTGCTGATTCCGAAGAGCTCATCATGGGCATGAACTACCGCACCCGCAAGGCCATCCGTAAAGCAGAGAAGAACGGCGTGTACCTGGAACAGGCCACGCTGGAAACGCTGGATGAGTTCTACAACGCGCTGAGTACTGCCGGGGATGAGAAGGGCTTCACGTACCGCGAACGCGAGTACTACGAGCAACTGCTCCGCAACACCTCGGACGAGTTCACCAAGCTCATGATGGCCAAGATCAACATTCCCGAGTACCGGGCGTCCATCACGGAACGGCTGGACGCTGAATCAAAGACCCTCGCAGACCTCAAGCGTGAAGTCGAAGAGACCGGCAGCAAGAAGAAGGCCAACCGCGTCAAGGTAGTCCAGGACCTCGTGGACAGCTATGAGCGCAGCCTCAAGGACATCGAACGCTTCCCGGACTCCGTAGGCGTGGCCACTGTGGCTGCCATCCACTTCGCATGCTCGGGCGACGAATTGGTGTGCGTCATTGGCGGCACCGTGCAGGACTATATCTACTTCAACGGCGCTACGTCTCTGTACTGGGGCATGATGCTCCACGCGCTCAACAACGGATACTCGCGCTACAACTTCTACGGCACGTTCGGCATCCAAGGCCAGGATGAGACCGGCCATGGCGGCTACGAATTCAAGAAGGGATTCGGGGGCGAGGTGGTCCAGTTGGTTGGGGACTTCGTTGCACCGGTGAACCCGCTGATCTTCCACGGCTACCACGCGGTCAGGAAGCTTGCAGGGGCCGCCCAGACAGTACTGGGACGATTGCCACTGGAGAAATTGCCGGTAGCAGGAAAATTTCGGAGGAACCGCTAATCACACAAGCCAAGGGAGGATCACCGCGTGACTGAACGCCCCGACGGGTCCGCCAGCAGGCCCCATACTGACGGGTTGCCCAAAACCCAGCCGCTCAGGCCATCCCAGGTCCGGCAAAACGTCAACGCCAAGCGCATGCTCATGCGTCTTGTCCAAGGTGACAGTCCGCCCACGGCGCCCATGAACATCGTGGACCGCTTGGCCGGAAGCCCTTATGCCAACCCCACCATCCAGGTAGTGGGAGTGGATGCTTCGGCCCGCAAGACCATCGACTTCGCCCTGCATCTGGCGGAGGTCATGTTCCGCTATGGGGCGGGCGCCCTTGAAGTTGAGACGAGCATGATCGCTGTGACGGCCGCCCTGGGCCTGAAGAACGTTGAAGTGGACATCACCAACCAGTCGGTGGCCATCAACTACGCTCCCAAGGACCAGACGCCCATCACGCTGCTGCGCGTTGTTCGATCCTGGACGAACAACTACGCCGGCTTGGCACAGGTGCACCAGTTGGTCACTGACATCGTGGCCGGGGGAGTGGGCCGCGATGAGGCCGTGCGCCGCTTGAACGAGATCATCCGCAGCGCCAAGCCCTTCCCGCGCTGGATGGTCACCATTGCCTTCGGCATCTTCTCCGCGGTTTTCGTGGGCGTCCTGGGCGGTGGCCTGGGCGCATCCGCGGTGGCCTTCTGCTCCAATATCCTGATCAGCCTGCTCTCACGCCAGCTTGCACGGTGGCGGACAGCGGACTTCTTCAACACCATGGCGTGCGCTTTCCTGGTCACCTTCATTGCCCTGATGCTGCGGTGGGCGGGTGTGGACATTGCTCCGTCCATTGTGGTTGCCGGTGGAATCCTGCTGTTGCTGCCAACGGGGCGGCTTGTCTCGTCTGTCCAAGATGCGATCAACGGCTTCCCGGTGACAGCAGCCGGCCGATTCCTTTCCACGGCGTTGACATTCGGTGCCATCGTGGCAGGCATCGGCGTCGCCGTGGTGGTCGGAACGCTGATCGGCAGCGAGGTCCTGGACGTCACGGATACATTCCCCGATGCTTATCCCTTATGGGGTCAGGCCATCCTGATCGCGATCGCGGTGGTGGCCATTGGTGTCACCGAACAAACGCAAATGCGTCTGTTGTTCCCGACGGCGGCAGTTGGCATTGTGGGCTTCTTCGTTTTGTGGGGGGCTGGGGCCGCCGGGCTCGGCGATCGCCTGTCACCCGCCGTCGCAGCGGTGGTCATTGGCCTGCTGGGACGTGTGGTGGCGCTCAAACTCGGAGCACCGCAGCTGGTGGTTGCAGTTCCAGCCGCGTTGATCCTGCTTCCAGGACTCACTATATTCCGGTCAATGTATGTTTTGACCGTTGAAGAAGGAGACATTCTGCTGGGTGCGGGCGGCATGCTGAACGCAGGGGCAATTGTCCTTGGAGTAGCTGCGGGGATCGTGCTCGGCGACAACCTCGCCCGGCCATTGACCAAGGGCCTGTCCAGCAACGAGCGGCGCAGGGTCCGCAGGCGATAAGTGAGCCAACACGAACGGCGCTGCCATGAGGCGGCGCCGTTCGTGTTTTAAGAGCTGAAGTTGTATCTGTGCCGAAGCTAGATCTGGCCGACCGGAAGCTTCTTCTCCGCTTGGAACACTTCCTCCACACGGCCCTGCGCCCAGTAGCCGGACAGTGACACCTGGGAACGCTCCAATCCATGCTGGACGAAGAAGATCTCACGGAGGCCCTTCATGTAACCACGCTCGCCGTGGGCAAAAACGTCCACCCGGCCGGGCAACCATTCGGTGGCGCGCAGGGCTTGGAGCAACAAGTCGCTGGAGCCTGCGGGTACTCCGTTGCGCTGCAGCCAGTGCAGCTTCACGCCGGCGGGGGCTGAAATTGGCAGGATGTCAGCCTCATTGTCCACTTCCAAGAACACCGTTCCGCGGGCATCGGGGGCAAGAGCCTCCACGCATGCTGCAATGGCCGGGATCGCGGCGTCGTCGCCGGCGAACAAGTACCAGTCGGCGTCGGGGGCCGGGTTGTAGGCACCGCCGGGTCCTGTGAAGACCAACGAATCTCCGGGCTCGGCTGCTGCTGCCCAAGGACCTGCCAGCCCTTCGTCGCCGTGCACCACAAAGTCGATGGCCAGCTCCTGGGCTTCCAGGTCCACCCAACGGATGGTGTAGGTCCGGGTGTGCGGCCACAGCTCCCGCGG
The DNA here is from genome assembly GCF_044756725.1 of Paenarthrobacter sp. NPDC091669. Taxonomy (NCBI): domain Bacteria; kingdom Bacillati; phylum Actinomycetota; class Actinomycetes; order Micrococcales; family Micrococcaceae; genus Paenarthrobacter; species Paenarthrobacter sp. NPDC091669. The sequence goes on along the minus strand of NZ_JBIVTK010000009.1, from coordinate 142,834 downwards.
CATGGTTTCGCGGATGGCCCACAGGTCCAGCGGAAGCTCGTACTCGACGCCCGGCTGGGGGAAGACAATCTTGACGTAGCGGTCGACGTACTGGTTGTTGACGTAGTCACTGAACCCCGGGCCGCCGGCCACGATCCGCACCATGTGGGGCGAAAGGCGTTCATTCCGCAGGACTGTCAGGTTGACCTGCGGGCGGGTTGTGCGGGTGGCGGACGAAGTCACGGGGAGAGCAGACATGTAGGTAAGCCTAAGCTAATTTCCTGCATGTCCGCTGGGGATGAGTCGAAAGTTACAGGACAGGCAGTTCCCAGTTGATGGGTTCGGCGCCCTGTTCCAGCAGCAGTTCGTTGCTGCGGCTGAAGGGCCTGGAGCCGAAGAATCCCCGGGAAGCCGAGAGCGGACTGGGGTGGACCGACACGATGGACGGTGCCCCCTCCAGCAGCGGCATGACGCCCTCGGCGTCCTTTCCCCAGAGAATGGCCACCAGCGGGCTGCGCTTCCCGGCGCTGTCCATTCGGTTGGCGACTGCGGTGACTGCCGCCGTCGTGATGGCCTCCCATCCCTTGCCGCGATGCGAGCCAGCATTTCCGGCGGTGACGCTGAGGACCCGGTTCAGCAGCAGGACACCTTGATCCGTCCAGGCGCTGAGGTCGCCATGGACCCGGGGAGGCAGGCCGAGGTCGTCATGGAGTTCGCGGTAGATGTTGGCGAGGCTGCGTGGGATGGGTCGCGTTCGCTTCGAAACGGCAAAGGAAAGCCCGACGGCGTGTCCCGGCGTGGGGTACGGATCCTGACCAAGAATCAATACTTTGACATCGGCCAGTGGTTGCTGGAAAGCGCGGAGAAGGTGGCCGGCTGAAGGAAGGACGTGGGCCCCGTTCTCGGCCTGAGCCGCCACGAAAGCCAGGGTGCTCCTGAGCTGCCCTTCTACGGGCCGCAGGGCGTCAGCCCAGTCGGGGGCCATCAGTTCTTCCAGCGGCCGGTCAGGGAGCTCGGCAAAACCCGTCTGTTCCGGGTCGGCCGGCTCAAGGTCAAAGAGTGCATCCTCGCCATTCACCACGCCATTGTCTCCCGCGCAATCCCGGACCGGCGAATGACAGCCTTGTTATTCGCCCGTAACATGGGGGTAGGACATTTTCCCCCAACACGCGTCGAAGGAGTGTGCCGTGGCAGAACCAGCACCGGAACCGATGGCGCCGCAGTCAACAGGGTTTGCCCTCGCAGACCTTGCGGCGGGGATCCGCAGTGACTCTCCGCTCAGTGAACGGGACCAGCAGATGCTGGCCCTGGAACGGCAGTGGTGGAAGTACTCAGGGGCCAAGGAACAGGCCATCCGTGAGCTGTTCGATCTCTCGGCAACACACTACTACCAGATCCTCAACGCGCTGATAGATACAGAAGACGCGTTGGCCCACGATCCCATGCTCGTCAAGAGATTGCGTAGACTACGTACGTCCCGCCAGCGTGCGCGGACGGCACGTCGCTTGGGGTCCGACGCGTAAATCGCCAGGCTGATCTGTCAGCAGCAACCAGCAAGGACAACGCTTCACCATGACCAAATATGCCAAGGACGAATTCGACCAGGTCCCGCAGAACACCTCCCGGCAGGGCGTTCACCGGGACGCCCAGGAAACCACGCGTCCCACGTTGTGGCCGGTCCTGACAGTTGGGGCTGTGGCTCTGGTTCTGGGGTTGGTGGCCTTCCTGGTCCTTCCGAACCTCGGCGTGGTGGCTCCCAATGCCGCACCCAGCGTCTCGACGCCGGCGCCGCAGCAGACTGATGCGACCCCTTCGGCTACACCGGGCGAATCCAGCAGCGCCCCCTCTGCTTCCAGCGAGCCGACCCCGTCCGACAGTCCTTCGGCAACCTCGTCCTCCGCTCCCGTGGACAAGGCCACGCCGGTGGCGGTCTACAACGGCGCGGGCACCGCTGGTTTGGCCGGCCGCGTGGCAGGTTTGGTGGAAGCCGACGGTTGGACGCTGAGCACGGTTGGCAACTGGGGTGGCATGCCGCAGCAGACATCCGTGATCTTCTACAACGTCCCTGAGCAGAAGGCCAACGCCGAAGCCTTGGGCGCGTTGCTGGGCATTCAGACCATCCTGGAATCGCCCGAAGTCCAGCAGCCGTTGGTGGTTGTTGCAGGACCTGGCTACCAGTAACCCTGCGACCCTCCCGGGGGACCTGAAGCCCCAACTCGGTTAAGCCTCAATAACAAAAGTGATGCCCCGGCCCTCCATGGGAGCGCCGGTGGAGTGACTGTGGTTACAGTGGATTGATTCCGGTACGGAGATCCCGGCAACCGGTCTTGGCTACTGCGAAAGTGTGGGCATCATGGCATTGGGAACCGTCAAATGGTTCAACGCCGAAAAGGGCTACGGATTCATCACTGTGGATGAATCGGGTGACGACGTTTTTGTGCACTGGTCCGCCATTCAAATGGACGGCTTCCGGGCCCTTGAAGAGGGCCAGCGTGTTGAGTTTGAACTGGGCGAGGGGCAAAAAGGTCCGCAAGCCGAAGGTGTGCGCGTCGCATAGCTCCTTGCAGGGTTTCGTTCCATCTCCGTCAGCCCTCGGCTGAAAGCCCTTTGTTTATAGAGCAAAGTGGCATCTCTGCTTGCACTCTCCCCGGTCGAGTGCTAATTATTGATTTAGCACTCCTATGGTTCGACTGCTAAGTCCAGCCCGGCTTACCCCGGCGGTGGGCGGCGGACGTTCCAGCGGAGGATCAAGAAACACCTTGGTGGGGTGAGGTCCGGAGCGCGGGGCATACAGAGGCCGCGAGCGAAAGACCGTCCGTCGCGGGCACCCCATCTGACAGGTACCTTCTTAACGACTGTCCCGAAAGGACTACCGCCGTTATGGCCAAGATCATTGCATTTGATGAAGAGGCACGCCGCGGCCTCGAGCGGGGCCTGAACATCCTCGCAGACGCCGTCAAGGTCACCCTCGGCCCGCGTGGACGCAACGTCGTCCTCGAAAAGAAGTGGGGCGCCCCCACGATCACCAACGATGGCGTTTCCATCGCCAAGGAGATCGAACTGGACGACCCCTACGAGAAGATCGGTGCAGAACTGGTCAAGGAAGTTGCCAAGAAGACGGATGACGTCGCTGGCGACGGTACTACCACTGCAACCGTCCTCGCCCAGGCACTGGTGAAGGAAGGCCTGCGCAACGTTGCCGCCGGCGCCGACCCGCTGTCCCTCAAGCGCGGCATCGAGAAGGCTGTTGAGGCAGTCATCAGCGAACTGCTGGCCTCCGCCAAGGAGATCGAAACCAAGGAAGAGATCGCAGCTACGGCTTCCATCTCCGCCGGTGACCCGGAAATCGGCAGCCTCATCGCCGAAGCCCTGGACAAGGTGGGCAAGGAAGGCGTCATCACGGTCGAGGAATCCAACACCTTCGGCCTGGAGCTTGAGCTCACCGAGGGCATGCGCTTCGACAAGGGCTACATCTCCGCTTACTTCGTCACCGACGCTGAGCGCCAGGAAACGGTCCTCGAAGACCCGTACATCCTGATCGTCAACTCCAAGATCTCCAACGTGAAGGAACTCGTCACGGTTCTGGAGAAGGTCATGCAGTCCAACAAGCCGCTGCTGATCATCGCCGAAGACATCGAGGGCGAGGCCCTGGCCACCCTGATCGTCAACAAGATCCGTGGCACCTTCAAGTCTGTTGCCGTCAAGGCTCCGGGCTTCGGTGACCGCCGCAAGGCGCAGCTGGCCGACATCGCCATCCTCACCGGTGGTCAGGTCATCTCCGAAGAAGTTGGCCTCAAGCTCGAAAACGCCGGTCTGGAACTCCTCGGCACCGCCCGCAAGGTTGTTGTCACCAAGGACGAGACCACCATCGTTGAAGGTGCCGGCGACGCCGAGCAGATCGCGGGCCGTGTGGCCCAGATCCGCGCCGAGATCGAGAACTCCGACTCCGACTACGACCGCGAGAAGCTGCAGGAACGCCTGGCCAAGCTGGCCGGCGGCGTTGCAGTCATCAAGGCCGGTGCCGCAACCGAAGTTGAGCTCAAGGAACGCAAGCACCGCATTGAGGACGCAGTCCGCAACGCCAAGGCTGCTGTTGAAGAAGGCATCGTTGCCGGTGGTGGCGTAGCCCTCATCCAGGCCGGCGCCAAGGCATTCGCCAACCTCACCCTCCAAGGTGACGAGGCAACGGGTGCCAACATCGTCAAGGTTGCCATCGACGCTCCGCTGAAGCAGATCGCCTTCAACGCCGGCCTCGAGCCCGGCGTTGTGGTGGACAAGGTTCGCGGTCTGCCTTCCGGCCACGGCCTGAACGCTGCCACGGGCGTCTACGAAGACCTCCTGGCTGCCGGCGTGAACGACCCCGTAAAGGTCACCCGCTCGGCTCTCCAGAACGCTGCTTCCATCGCTGGTCTGTTCCTGACCACCGAGGCTGTAGTGGCCGACAAGCCTGAGAAGAACGCTCCGGCTGCCGGCGGCGACGACATGGGCGGCATGGGCGGCTTCTAAGCCCCTCACGCTCTAGCAATACAGCGCCCAAGCATCACGCTTTAGAGCAAACGACGGCGGTCCCCACCTGGTGGGGGCCGCCGTTTTGCTATTGGTTGGTGGCCTACCACGGATTCAGTGTCGGTGGGGTCTGGCAGGATTAACGTCATGACGATTATTGCTGCCGCCGATGGGTCCGCCCTCGGCAATCCTGGGCCGGCCGGTTGGGCCTGGTACGTTGATGACTCCTGTTGGCGCGCAGGAGGTTGGCCGCACGGCACCAACAACCAGGGTGAACTCATGGCCGTCCTGGATTTGTTCCGTTCCACGGCGCATGTGCCCGAGGAAGATCTGCTGATCCTTTGCGACAGCCAGTACGTCATCAACTGCATCAGCAAGTGGATGCCGGGATGGAAGCGCAAAGGCTGGCGCAAAGCCGACGGTAAGCCCGTGCTGAACGTGGACCTCCTCAAGGACATCGACCAGGCGATAGTTGGCCGAAAGTACAAATTCGAATGGGTCAAAGGGCACGCCGGACACGACCTCAACGAAGCTGCCGATGAGCGTGCACGCGCTGCAGCAACGGCGTACCAACAGGGGGTCGCGCACCGCAGCGGGCCAGGGTTCCCTGATGCCCCTGGGCAAGGCGAGGCGACAGGGCGGGACCAGGCACAGCTGGACGCCGGCGTAACCTTACAGGGGCCCGCTCAGGCGCAGTTGCAGACGGACGCGCTGGCCCAAACCCACACCCGGGCTGGAGAGCCCGTTATTGCGGGGGCAGCGGCCGTCTCGTCGGGATCGGCGAACGTTTCCAGAACATCAGTTGGTTCCGCCCCCTCGAAGGCCGAGCGCAGCTCCCGACCCCATTTTGAGCCGACACTCTTTGGAGAGTCCGGGATCTTTGGCCAGCCTGATCTCTTCAGCGAACTCGAGGATGCTTCCACCCAGGAGCTCTCCGCTGAGGAGGCGGTACTGGCCTTGGAACGGGAACTGCTGCGGCCGGATGTTCGTGCTGACATTGGCAGGATCGGAGTGCTGCTCCACCCCGACTTTGCCGAGATCGGCAGCTCGGGACGGTTCTGGACCCGGGACGCCATGATGATGGCCTTGGAAGAAGATCCAGGAGAACCTACTGACTTGGAGCTGCTCAGTGCCGACCGTCTCAGCGAGAACACCATCCTGCTGACCTATCGGAGCCTTGCCCACACGGGTTCAGCACTGCGCAGCTCTGTCTGGATGTTGGACCGTGGCCAATGGCGGCTCCGGTTCCACCAGGGGACCTTGGAGAGTTAGGGACACCGGAGGGTCAGGGACTCTGGAGGGTCAGGGACTCTGGAGGGTCAGGGCCCCTGTCCCGCAGGCTCATGACCTGCAGGGCCGGCATGCACAGGGGGGAAGACAGCCGGCCCCGCAGGAGCTCATGGGTGGGATGGTTAGTAGGCGAAGCGCTGGGTGTTTCCCTGCTCCACTTCCGAGTAACTTGCTGCGGCCGAGGACAGTGCCAGGTTGATGGACGCGAGCGAGGCCTCCACTTTGCCCTGGGTAATGGACCATTCAAGGACCAAGGACTGGAAGTTGGTGGCGGCCGATCCGCGCCACGTTGCCTCGAGTTCGTCCAGGCCCCGTTTCATGGTCAGCACATCAGAACTGATGCGATCCACGGTTCCTTTGACATTGGCCGACTTGAGCTGAAGCAACTCGGTATCGACGGAGATGACGCTCATGGGTGGTGCCTTTCGACGAAGATGTTCCGCAGGTTGCGGTGGGATGCGTGGCCACATCATTGAGCCTAGGCACCCGCCTGCAACCCTGGAACACATCTTCGCCGCTATGTGGACAAGTGCCGGACAACGCAGTTATGTGGACAAACAGCGCGCATCAGATGACTGCGAATTCGAAACGGCAGCGCTAGCTTGATACCAGCTCGGCCGGCTCCTCACGGAACGGAAGGCTCACCACCATGGTGGCCCCGCCGCCGTCGGTCTCCGTGACCCGCACGGTACCGCCGTGGGAGCCCACGATGGCGGCAACAATCGCGAGACCCAGTCCACTTCCACCCGTTTCCCGGGTGCGCGAGGTATCCGCGCGGTAGAAGCGTTCGAAGATCTTGTTGGTTTCCTCATCCGGAATACCGGGACCATGATCGCGGATCTCGATCACTGAAACTGATGATCCGGTAGGGGCTGTTCGTACACCGACAGCAAGCTCGATGGGGCTTCCTTCCGGCGTGTACCTCAAGGCATTGCCCACCAGGTTGCCAATGACCTGGCGCAGTTTGGCTTCGTCGCCTTGCACTGGAGCAGCGGTGGGGGAGGCGCCGTCGAGCCCTGTAAGGGTGATGCTGCGGTCCCCGAAGGATGCCTTGGTGTCCACCACGGCATCGTGTGCCAGAAGTTGCAGGTCCACAGGCTTGAGTTGAAGCGGACGCTGCTCGTCCAAGCGGGCCAGCATCAGCAGATCTTCCACCATGGAGCCCATGCGCTTGGCTTCGCTTTCGATCCTGCCCATCGCCATCGCGATGTCTTCCTGGGACGTGAGGGCGCCGTGACGATACAGCTCCGAGAAACCACGGATGGTCACCAGCGGCGTCCGCAGTTCGTGGGAAGCATCGGCCGCGAAGCGACGCATGCGCCCTTCGGAGGCGGCTCGGGCAGCAAAGGAGGCCTCAATGTGCGCCAGCATGGCGTTCAGGGAGCCGCCGAGCCGCCCGACCTCAGTGTGGGGGTTGTCGATGTCCACACGGCGGGACAGGTCGCCGGCGGCAATGGCAGCAGCCGTCTTTTCCACCTTGGCCAAGGGCCGGAAAGACCGGGCCACAGTCCAGGTTGCTATGAAGAACGCCAACACGAGAGTCAACAGGCCAACGCCTACCACCACCAGGACGGCATGCTCCATGACTTTATCCACCGGGGTGAGTGGCAGCCCGATGATGACCACGCCGTTTTGCCCGTTGGCCACCACGCCCACGGCAACTACACGCCAGTTGGTACCTGCTGTGCCTCTGACCTGGAAGGGCGTGTTGCCGCGCTGTTTGGCCTCGGTCGAGGTGATGTTGGAGATTGCAGGGCGGTCTGTCTGGCTGCCGCCGAACGGGTAGGGATCAAGCCCGGGGACATACAGCGTCAGTGAGTAGTCCGTGGGCACGGCGGAGTCGTTGGGCGCCGTCGGGTTGGGCTGGGTCAACTTGTCAAAAGACTGCTGGTCTTGCGCCAGCGCTACAGCGGCCTTGAGTTTGTCATCCACCTGGCCCTGCAGGTAGCTCTTGACGAGCGTCAACGTGCCGGAACCCGTCGCAGCCAGGGCCAGCAGGAGCAGGCCCATGATGATGGCGACGAGCTGCGACCGCAGGGACGCCGACTTCCAGCGTTGCAGCAAGGTCAGCGCTTCTCTGCCGTTCGCAGCACGTAGCCCACGCCGCGCTTGGTCTGGATGAGGGCGGCGGCATCGGGATCGATGTCCACTTTGCGGCGCAGGTAGGAAATGTAGGACTCAACGATCGAGGCGTCACCGTTGAAGTCGTATTCCCAGACGTGGTCCAGGATCTGGGCCTTGGAAAGTACCCGGTTGGGGTTCAGCATGAGGTAGCGCAGGAGCTTGAACTCGGTAGGGGACAGCTCGATGACGGTGCCGCCGCGGCGGACCTCGTGGGCGTCGTCGTCGAGTTCGAGGTCGTCGACGCGGATCACGGCGTCATCGTCTTCCAATGGCTGCGTGCGGCGGAGGACGGCGCGGATGCGTGCCACCACTTCGTCGAGGCTGAACGGTTTGGTGACGTAGTCGTCCCCGCCCACGGTCAGGCCGGTGACCTTGTCCTCGGTGTCATCCTTCGCGGTCAGGAACAGGACAGGGAAGTGCTTGCCGGCAGCGCGGAGGCGGCGCGTCACTGTAAAGCCATCCATGTCCGGGAGCATGACGTCCAGGACAGCGAGGTCCGGAGAGTGGAGATCGGCTGCGGCGAGGGCTTCGCGGCCATTGGACGCGGCAACGACCTCGAAACCTGCGAAGCGCAGGGACGTGGAGAGCAGCTCGCGGATGTTGGGTTCGTCATCGACGACAAGGAGCTTGGCTTCGGGGCCGTTCTTTTTCATGACATCCATGATGCTCCCAGAAACTGGGAGTTCTCTGGACGCTGCATGTGAGCGCACTGCGTGGCTGGATGGGGCTCACGCCCCGCACGAGCACGCCACTAGGCGCCCGGCGCCACCTAGGCACCCAACGCCAGGCCCGCTCCCAGCGCCACCATGGTCACGGCGATGCCGCCGTCCAGGAACCGCCACGACAACGGCTTCGCGAAGAAGCCACGGAGAAAGCGGGCACCGAAACCCAGGGAGCAGAACCAGAGGATGCTGCCCAGCATGGCACCGGCCCCAAACCACCACTGCAGTGGAGTGCCTTGCGCGCTGGCAATGGAACCGAGCAGGGCGATGTCCAGGTAGACGTGCGGATTGAGCCACGTCAGTGCCAGGACAGTGGTGACGGCCGCTGCGACGCCGCGTTTCGCGCCGCCGTCGTTGGCTGGTCCGTCATTGGTGATCAAAGACTGCGGGCGCAATGCGCGCCGTGCCGCCATGATCCCGTACGTCACCAGGAAGGCGGCCCCCACATAACGGAGAACGACGACGGCGGCAGGGGCTGCCGTGATGAGGGCGCCGGTGCCAAGGACACCGGCAGCGATCAGCACTGCGTCGGACAACGCGCACACCGCCACGACCGGGACGATGTGCTCGCCACGGATGCCCTGCCTCAGTACGAAGGCGTTCTGTGCGCCGATGGCGACGATGAGGGCCAGGCCTGTCGCAAGGCCGAGGCCTGCGGAATGAAGGAAGTCGGTGTAGTTCATCCTTCGAAATTACGGGCGCGCATGACTTTAGACCAGCTAATGATTGTGATGCGGCATAAGATTTTCTTATGCCGCAGTTTCCTTCCGAGCAGTTGCTGACCTTCGCCACCGTCCTCTCCGAGGGCACTCTGGACTCCGCAGCGCGCCTCCTGCACATCACGCCCTCCGCTGTGTCCCAGAGATTGAAAGCCCTGGAGCAATCTGCGGGTCGTGTCCTGCTGCAGCGGAGCAACCCGGCCAAAGCCACTGAAGCGGGCGAGGTGGTTCTTCGCTTGGCCCGCCAGGTGGCCCAGCTCGAAGCGGATGCAGGACGGGAGCTCGGGTTGGGTACAGACGGTGCGCGTCTTGCCCTGCCGATCGTGGTCAACGCGGACTCATTGGCGGTGTGGTTCCTGCAGGCGCTGGCGAGTGTCCCCGAGGATCTCAATGTCACGTTCGACCTTCACCGGGACGATGAACAGCATTCAACCTCCCTGCTGCGCTCGGGTACGGTCATGGCGGCAGTGACGGCGACCCCCGAGCCCGTGCAGGGGTGCCGCGTGGAAAGCCTGGGCGTCATGCGGTACAGGGCCGTCGCGGCGCCGGGCTATGTGGACCGGTGGTTCCCTGATTTCCCCCATGGCCTGGACGGAGAGGCCCTCAACGCAGCTCCCACAGTGGATTTCGACCGCAAGGACACCTACCAATGGGCCTTTGTGCAATCGTGGCCGGGGGCAGCCGGAAAACCAGTGACGGAACGACGCGGGCCCCGACACTATGTTCCGGCCTCCCACGATTTCGGTGACGCGATCCGGCTTGGCCTGGGCTGGGGGCTGATCCCGGAGGTCCAATGCGGACCCGATATTGCCGACGGCAGCCTCATTGAACTTGCCCCGGAGAGGCCTTTCGATGTCCCGCTGTATTGGCAGCGCTGGAAGACGGCTTCCAGGGTGTTGGACGTTCTCAGCGATACAGTGCGTGAAGTATCCGCGCGGTACCTCACCGCCGCCTGAATGGGGCTAATTCCGAACACGCCCGGGGATGCTTCCAATAATGTCAGTGCCCCGTTCCACACTTTAAACATGGCAAACGCAGCAGCTCCAGTCAGCATTCACCAGCACCAGGACACAGCGGACATCGAGTTCCACGTGACCTATCTCGACAGCGAGACGGGCAGGGTCAGGCGTGAGGACTTCCATGACCTCTCAGCCGCCGAGCGCTTCGCCAATGCCCGGCTCCGTGACGAGGAGTGCTGGGCAGTAGTGGACCAGGTCACCGTCCAGCACACCCGCCGGATGGTTGCTTAGGCGCTCACCGCCTGCATTATTCAGGCCGGTTCCCCGAATGGCCGCCATGGACAAACGGGGATGACACGCCTTGGTACTTCAGCAGCATCATCATTCCTTCGGCTGCATGATCCAGGTTGTGGCAGTGGTCCATCCAGATCCCGGGGTTATCGGCGTGGAGCAGCAGCTCCCACACTTCGCCCGGCAGCACATCCACGGTGTCCAGGACAAGTGGCGACCCGGTGGGTGCCACACCGTTCCTGCTGAGCACCCGGACATGGTGGCCGTGGGGATGCATGGGGTGGGGATCCGCCGTTCGGTTCACCACCGTCATTTTCACGGTGTCGCCGAGAGCTACATCGATGGACGGCACCAGCGGGTACGCCGCCCCGTTCACCGTAAACGCATACCGCGGTATGCCGTCAACAAAACGGAACTGCCGGTCCAGGACAACCACCTCTTCCCGGGTGATGGTGGCCTCCTCCAGCCCTGGCCCGCCCCTTGGTTCGCCATAGTCCAGCAGGTCGAGCACAGGGGTGGTGTTGAAGATCCCGGGAGCGGCCTTCCCCGGGACGGTAATGTCAGGGGACCCGGACGGAGCTACCACAACAACAGCACTGGACGCGGAGTCGGAGCGGAGGGTCACGGGCTGGTCCGTCATGGTGAAGGCGATGTCCACCCTGCCGCCGGCCCCCAGCCGCACCAGCTTGCCGGACACCTCGCCAGGTTGGTTTACCTCGGTCCCGTCCACCGCCACCGCCCTGAAAGATGTCCCCTCCACGAGGTAGCGCTGCGGCAGGGAGTCGGTGTTGATGAGCCGCATCCTGACGCTCGATCCCAGCGAGGCCGGGTACAAGCTCGTGCGGTCTGAGGAGCCCAGCAACCCCAGACCGCTGAGGTCGTGTCCGGCCACCACGATGTCCGTTCCTGCGCGGGACGCGGTGGGGTCGTGCACGACGAAGGTGCCGTAGAGGCCCTTGCGGACCCCCTCGGCTGAATCCTGGTGGGTGTGATACCAGTAGGTGCCGGCTTGGGCGGCAGTAAAGCGATAGGTCATGGACTGCCCGGGCATCACGGCATCCTGGGTTGCCCCGGCTACTCCGTCCATGGCATTGGGAACGTCGTACCCGTGCCAGTGCAGGGTGACACCGGCTGCCACATCACGATTCTTGAGCTCCACCTCCATGACCTCGCCCAACGTGGCCTCCAACGCAGGGCCCGGGAGGCTGCCAAACGTCCACGCTTCCGTGCGCTGACCCGACGGCAGCGTCACCTGCTCCACCCGGGCCGTGAGTTCGTAGCGCCGGACTACGGGATTGGCTGGGGACTCGCCCAGGAGGCTGGTCACGGGCATCGGGTCGGCAACGGACCCGGCGTTGCCGCCTTCGTGATGCCCGACGGCGGCCGCGATCACCGCGCCGTCCGCTGACCGGCTTCCCAGCCAGGCAAAGGCTCCGGAGCCCAAAGCGGTACACGCCATGAGCCCGGCTACTGCGGCAGCCGCCGTCGGACGCCTGCCCCATGGGAGAGCGCCGCTGGTGCGATCTGCAGGTCCTGGCGCAACGTCGCTCCCACCTCCGCTGCCTGTCCGGGTGAGGCGGCGGGGCATGAACAGCGCGAGCTTGGCCAGCAGCACCATCAAAGCCATCAGAGCCAGCAACACCGCGAGGCTCCACGGTGCCGGGAACGGTCCAAGGATGAACGTCAGGGCGAGCGAAGCCACAGCCGACGCCGCTGCTGCCACCAGGGCCAAAACTGCCCACTCCCGGGACCGGGCCGTATTTTCCCGGCCCGGGCGTGCCGGTGTTGTCCCATCAGTTGGGGAGCCGGTGTTCCGCCTCCTCAGCAAGTACGGAACACCGGCCAGCGCGGCCCAAGCCGCGGGGATGGCGGTCAGAGGCACGTTGATGGTTGTGCGTTCGCTGGCAAACCACCAACTGCCGGCCACCAAAGCAGGAAGTAAGGCATAACGCGCCATCGTCAGTGCGACGGCGACACCCACCACCAGCACGCCCAGGCCGACTGCCCGTGACGTGGACACCTTGCGGTTGGTGGTGGACCTGATTGAGGAAAGAGTCAACCAAACGGCGGTGATCCAGGCGCCGGCCGAGAGGACGGACAACACCAAATCTACCGCCAGCAGCTGCGAGGTGGTCACAGCTGCCGCTGGTCAGGCTGTGGAGGGCGACGTTGAAGCATCCGGGGATGCAGCTTTGGGAGGCAGCGGTTGTGGGTTGAGGGCTGCCGCCCGGGCGCGGTTGAACAGCCAGTAGGACATGAAGATCATCATCACGCCGACGATGGGGTGGATGGAGACAACCCACGAGCCCGCCGGGGTGATGAATTCCGGCGAAGAACCGGTCAGCATGCCGCCGATGATGAAGATGAACAACTGGAGCCATGTCAGCAGGAAAATGCCTGCAGCCAACCAAATCGTCCGGGATCCCATCCGGGCAATGGCAGCGACGATGGCGGCCAGCAGTGCTGAATAACGGAGTACGTACTGTCCGTTGACCGCGTGGAAGACGCCCGCTTCACGCTGGGCTTCGATGGTGTTCTGGAAATGGAAGTATCCGGCGAAGAACAGCTGTGCGAGTGCTGACAGCAGGACGATCGCGGAGAGGACCAGGAGGGCTTTGCGCATTGGGGAATCCTCTGGTGGAAATTCTCAGATTCTTCTAGGCCTTCGAACCGCCGGCTCCCTGGCTGCGGGCTTCCCCCACCGCCGACGGCTGGCCGCCTGGATGCCTGGACCGGGGGCAACCATTAAGGGCGGAGAGCTTCACTTGGAATCGTAAAGTTGCTGGAGGGCAATAGCAAGGGTTTGCCGCTTCAAGCCGGGGCTTTTACTGTTCCTGCCCCACGTCCTTGCCCACATCCTTGGCATCCATGATCCGGTAGGCGTAGCCCTGTTCGGCCAGGAAGCGCTGCCGTTTGGCGGCGAAATCCTGGTCCAGGGTGTCGCGGGCTACCAACGAATAGAAGCGGGCAGCACGGCCGTCCTGCTTGGGACGCAGGAGCCGGCCCAGCCGCTGTGCCTCTTCCTGGCGTGAGCCGAAAGAGCCCGACACCTGGATGGCCACTGACGCTTCCGGAAGGTCGATGGAGAAGTTGGCCACCTTGGACACCACCAACGTGTGGATCTCACCCTTGCGGAACGCGTCAAAAAGTTTCTGCCGTGCTTTGACGGTGGTTTCGCCCTTGATCAGGGGAGCGTCCAAGCGCTCGGCGATCTCGTCCAACTGGTCGATGTACTGGCCGATCACCAGCAGCTGTTCGCCTTTGTGGACCGCTACGAGGTCTTCCACCAACTTTGTCTTGGTCTCCGAGGTGGCGCAGAGCCTGTACTTGTCCGCGTCATCGGCCATGGCATAGGCCACGCGTTCGTCGCGGGGCAGGTCCACGCGGACTTCCACGCAGTCGGCGGGTGCGATGTAGCCCTGCGCTTCGATGTCCTTCCACGGTGCGTCGTACCGCTTGGGTCCAATGAGGCTGAAGACCTCACCCTCCCGGCCGTCTTCCCGCACCAAAGTGGCGGTGAGGCCAAGGCGGCGGCGGGCCTGGAGATCTGCGGTCATGCGGAAGATCGGGGCGGGCAGGAGATGGACTTCGTCGTAAATGATGAGTCCCCAGTCGTGCCCGTCCACGAGCTCCAGGTGCGGGTAAAGCCCGCCGCGCTTGGTGGTGAGGACCTGGTACGTGGCGATGGTGACAGGACGGACTTCCTTGACGGCTCCGGAATATTCGCCGATCTCATCTTCGGTCAGGGAGGTCCGCTTGAGCAGCTCATCCTTCCACTGCCGGGCCGAGACGGTGTTGGTGACCAGGATCAGCGTGGTGGTGGAGGACGTCGCCATCGCTGCCGCACCCACCAGGGTCTTGCCGGCACCACAGGGGAGTACGACGACGCCGCTGCCGCCGGCCCAGAAGTTCTCCGTGGCCAGCTTTTGGTACGGGCGCAGCTGCCAGCCGCTCTCGTCCAGCATGATGAGGTGAGGCTGTCCGTCCACGTACCCGGCCAGGTCTTCTGCAGGCCATCCCACTTTGAGGAGCAGCTGTTTCAATTGGCCCCGCTGCGAGGAGTGCACCACCACTGTTTCGCCATCGATCCTGGGCCCCAGCAGGGGAGCGATCTTCTTGGCGCGGATGACTTCCTCCAGCACGGGGTAGTCGTCGGTGCGCATCACCAGGCCGTGCTGGGCATCTTTCTCCAGACGCAGCCGGCCGTAACGGGACATGGTCTCTTCGATGTCGATCAGCAGGGAGTGCGGCACGGGGAAGCGGGAGTACTTCAGCAGGGTGTCCAGCACCTGTTCAGCGTCCAGTCCAGCAGCCCGCGCGTTCCAGAGCCCCAGCGGTGTCAGCCTGTAGCTGTGCATATGCTCGGGGGCGCGTTCCAGCTCTGCAAAAGCGGCAATGGCATGCCGGGCCTCGGTGGCGAGCTCGTGATCCACTTCCAGCAGGATGGTCTTGTCACTTTGTACGATCAGCGGACCGTCGGTCACAGTTGAATCCTTTTCACGAGCGCAGTTCTCCTGCGGGTTCCACATCGATGATCCGGTGGATGGACAGTACCCGTTCGGTGTCCTTCGCGGGGTCGAACACCCTGACGCGTCCACCGGAGACGGATACAGGAACAACGGTTTCAGTGTTGGCATTCCCCAGGCTGTCCACCACGTTCATGGTGACGGCCTGCTTGAGCCGGATGGCCGTTTGAAGGGTCTCCAGGCCAAGCTGCGTGGACGCTTCGCCTGCCGCTTCGGACCGCACTCCGCGGTGCTGGCGAAGGACCGACAACTGTGCGTCAACGTCCTCCTCCGGGGGAGCCGTCCGCGGCGCGGTGTAGACAGGGCGGGCACTGCCCGGCACCGCTGTTGTCCGTTTGAAGCGCACGACGGCGGGCTCGGCCTCCTGCACGGCAGGGGAAAGTCCCAGCTCACGCAGCACGCGGGCAGTTTCCCGGGGACTGGCTGAGGATGTCAGGACAGTCGGGGCGATACGCACCAGGCTCAATGCGGACGTACGGGCCTCGCGCAGCAAATCGGTGATGGCAGTTTCGTCATCGCTTTGGATGAAGCTGGCACTGGTGCCAATCCTTAAGCGGCCATGCCGGGACGCCGTGTCCTGGACGAGGTAGGCCAGGGGCTGGGGCACGTCCGTGGCCGAGTGCTCCCGAAGGAACGCCAACAGCGATTCCGCATCCTGTCCGGCGTCGAGTGCCCTGCGGATGGTGGCAGCAGAAAAACGGTAGATGGACGCAGGACCCTGGCCTTCGGCGTCGGCCATCAACAGCAGTGTCTCGCTCAGCTCCGGAGCCAGGTACCCGGGGGCCACTGCGGTGAGGTCGGCCTGCAGGAGAATGTGGTTCACCGCAGCGGGCAGATGCTCGCCGAGGATGGTCATGGCCTGCTCGGGTTGGGCGTCGGCAATGGCCGCGCCCAACTGCGTCAAGGCACCAGAGCCCATCAGGCCCAGGAGCGTGGCTTCTTCAAGAATGCCGCGGACCAGTGAACTGAACCGCCGGGACATCCGCGGCTGTGACCATTCAGCCCGCTGCAGGACAGCCCTGGCGTCCAGGACGGGCGCTTTGCCATCCGGCGCGGCGGCTTCCGCAGTGAGTTCGTGCAGGATCTCAAGGACACGTCGTCGGACCACCGGGGCATCAGGCCGTTGCGCTTCCGCGGACAACGCGTTGATGGTGGTACCGGCGGCGCCTTGATGGGAGGTTGCCGACGACGCGGGACCGGTGAGCGGCTGGCCCACCAGAGAGGGTGCACGCTCGCTGGCCAGCCAGGCATTGACCAACCAAAGCCACTGTTCCTGCCGGGGAAGGTTGAGCCACTCCAGCGACGGCGGCTGCACCCACGTGGAGCTGTCCACGTCCAGGCGGAGCAACCCGGCCATGGCACACAACTCCAGGAGGACGGCGGTCTCATGGACACCCAGACGGATGGACTCGGCAAGGCGCCGCAGTTCGCGCACACCCACACCACCGCTCCGGAGGGTAGCCAAGGGTTGCTCCCGCACGGCGAACAGCAGTTCACCGGTCAGCCGCAGGATTTCCGCTATGGCCCCCATGGCAGCGTTGCGTCGCAGGGCAGCGCTGGTGTGGCCCAGCTCCGGAACCGGCGGCGAGAGCGTGAAGTCATCCACAATGGCGCCGCCGCGGAGCGCAAGGCCCACACTGTGGGGGAGTTCCACGTGGCCGGCGTCCAAGGGGACCAGCAAGCCACGCGCTAACAGCCAGTCAATAGGCCCGACGTCGTGACTTTCGTGGGTGACGGAGGCCCGCCGCTGCGCCTGGGGTACTGCACCCATGGCCCAGCTGCCGAACTTATCCAAGAGGCCAACAGTCCGCTCCGGTGCCGTTGCCAGGATGGAGCGCAGGCCCTCCGGTGTGGAGGTCCACCGCTGCAGCGCAAGGGCAGCATCCATGGGGGTGCTGGCAGGGTGGATGCCGGCACCGCTCTGGTGGAGTTCGGCCACCAACTGAACTACCCGCTGGGCGAAGGCCGGCTGCAGCCGCACCAGTTCCGTGTAGCTCCTGCCCAGGCCAGCCGGGTAAAGGCCGATCACATCCTTGAGGCTGCCCACCGGAAGGTAGAAGCGCTGGCGCGAGGAGGTGGTCGGTGTGCCAGCGGGCGGATCCGCGCGATGGACGAGTGCCAGTTCCTGCAATTTGGCAAGGATCGGGTCCAGCGCCGAAAGGGTGGACCCGGCAATGACCTTCTTCAGGCCGGCTGCGGAGATGCTGTGTCCGGTATCGGCGTTGGTGCAGAGATGAAGAGTTTCCAGGACCTGCATCTCGGGCTTGTTCAGCCGTTCCAAGGCCCGCTGCACACTGACGCGTGCGCTCGCCCTGGCAGCCAGGGCCGCAAAGTCGGGGGCCATGGGGGAGATCAGGTCCGGTCGCGCAGCAAACAAGGCCCGCAGCGAATCGTCGCTGCGCGCTTCCAGTTCCTTGCTGAGCGCGCGAATGAGGGACATCAATCCAACGTTACCGCCCCCGGGGCGTTGCTGCCTGTCAGCAGGTCAGTTGCTTGCAGGTGGGGCGGTTATTGCCGGCGGCGCTGGCGTACAGCGTCCAACACCAGTACCACTGCCAGCATGAAGGCTACGGGCAAGCCGTAAAGGGCCGTGTAGGTGACCCAGACCGGGGCCGCTCCGCTGTTGTACGCGATCACCATGACGGCGCCGACGGCGGCCAAGGAGGCCACCGCAATCACTGCGGCGATGATCATGAGGGGGCGGCGGTAACCCGGGGAAGTCATGTCCCCAACGCTAGCAGCAGCGCCGGAAGGGGAGGTACTGGCGCCCTTTGGATGCAGCTCCTGCTCTCTATAATCGCGGCGTGATCGCGGCAAGGCGGGAATAGCGGGCCGGGCAGGATAACCTTGAAGGAACAGACCAACACGGACCGGGCTGTCACCCTCGATCCCGCAGAACCCTGCGGATGCGGTGTTTGGCCCGACGTGTCTCCCACAGCAAGAAACGAAGAAGGTTGATTACGTGCCTACCGGCAAGGTCAAGTGGTATGACAAGGAAAAAGGCTTCGGATTCCTCGCGGCCGAGGATGGCCAGGAAGTTTTCCTGCCCAAGACGTCCCTGCCCGCGGGCGTAACAGAGCTCAAAGCTGGAACCCGGGTGGAGTTCGGCGTGGCCGACGGCCGCCGCGGAGCACAAGCGCTGGGGTTGCGCGTCCTGGAAAAGACGCCTTCCCTTGCCAAGGCCAAGCGGATGAACGCCAGGGACCTCGCACCCATGGTGCAGGACCTGGTGACGGTTCTGGACAACCTTTCCGGCTCGTTGTCCTCCGGCAAGTACCCGGACGGTAATAAGGCCAAGGCCATCAGCCTGGCGCTGCGCAAGGTTGCCGACGAGCTGGAAGCCTAGGCCGGCCATGACCTCGGAATCCGCACAGGAAACAAAGGCCGGAAGGGACGCCCAGGCAAACCCTGAAGCCGGCCCTGACGCTGCCCGGGCTCCTGGCATCGGGGAAGCCCCCGCGCGGAAGCCGGTGGCGGACAAGCCGCGCGCCGGCTTGCCCGTGTGGCGCACCGGGAAGCCGGACGCCTTCCTCGCTGCCGCCGTCGAGGTTGCCCGTGAGGCAGTGGAGGGCATTGCCAACCCTGGCGAAATCGGGGCGCACCTCGGTGCCAAGTCGGAGGGTGACCGTGTGGTGACCCACCTCTTTGAATCCAGGCTTGCCGGCTACGGCGGGTGGCAGTGGTACGCCGTGGTGACCCGCAACTCGCGGTCCAAGATCGTCACCGTGAGCGAACTTGGCCTGTTGCCCTCCGAGGACTCCATCCTGGCGCCCGAGTGGGTTCCGTGGGCCAAGCGTGTCCGTCCTGAGGACGAGACGCCGTTGGTGGAGGAAACCGTGGAGGACGTCACGGAAGAGTCCGTGCAGGCGGACGAAGACGAGGCGACCGGGCCCGCCGAGGATGCCGAGGACGCGGACGAATCCGACGATCCCGACGAAGACCACGACGAAGCCGGGGCTGAATAAGCATTGCGGAAACCCGGGGTGACCAGAGTAGGGGCGGACGCTGATGTCTACCTTTAGGTCACTCGGAATCCTCAATTACCGCATCTGGTTCTTCGGTGCCCTGATCTCCAACATCGGCACGTGGATGCAACGTACCGCGCAGGACTGGTTGGTCTTTGACCACCTGACCGCGCACGACGCCGGAGCCATGGGCATCACCTTGGCCCTCCAACTGGGTCCCCAACTCTTCCTTGCCCCTTGGGCCGGGCTGCTGGCCGACCGCTACAGCCGGCGGAAACTGCTCCTCATCACCTTGGTTGCCATGGCGCTCCTGAGTACGGGCCTGGGAATCCTGGTGTTGCTGGGAGTAGCTGAACTGTGGCACGTCTATGTCTTTGCGTTGCTGCTGGGCATCGTGACGGCCCTGGACGCTCCCGTCCGCCAGACATTCGTCTCCGAGCTGGTTACCGACGAATACCTGCCCAACGCCGTGGCCCTCAACAGTGCCTCCTTCAATGTGGCACGGATGATCGGACCCGCCGTCTCCGGCGTGCTGACGGTGGCGGTGGGTCCCGGTTGGGTGTTCCTCATCAACACCGTGTCCTTTGTTGCCATGCTCTGGGCGTTGAAGCTCATTCCAGCGTCCTCGCTTCGAGTCCAGCCCCGGGCTGCCGCGGGCAAAGGGCGGATCCGCGAGGGCCTGCGCTACGTCCGCAACAGACCCGATATCCAGGTGGTCCTGGCAGCCGTCTTCATTGTGGGCACCTTTGGACTCAACTTTCCCCTCTTCATTGCCGCGATGGTGGGAACCCAGTTCGGGATGGATGCCGGTGCCTTTGGACTGCTGAATTCAGTCATGGCCATCGGATCCGTGACCGGTGCCCTGCTGGCTGCCCGACGCGGCCGGCCCCGCCTGCGGCTGATCTTCATTGCCGCCGGGGGATTCGGCGTCGCCAGCGCGTTGGCGGCGCTGGCCCCCAACGCCATGCTCTTCGGGCTGGCCCTGGTTCCCTGTGGCCTGTTTGCCCTGACACTGATCACCAGCGCGAACGGTTACGTGCAGTCCACCACCGAGGCTGTCATGCGCGGGCGGGTCATGTCCTTGTACATGGCCATCTTCATGGGTGGCACCCCCATCGGAGCGCCGCTGGTGGGGTGGGTGGCCAACGTTGGCGGGCCACGGTGGGCCGTGGGCGTTGCAGCGTTGGCCGGCGTCAGCGCCGCCGTCGTGGGCTTGGCCTGGATCATCCGTGCCAAGCAGCTGCGGCTGCGTTTCGACCGCCGCGCCCGTGGCCTGCGGCATTTCCGGGTGGAGTCGTTGCTGGCCCGTCCGGCCACCGACGAGGACGACGACGGCGGCCCGGGGCCGGTCCGGTAAGCGGGCCCTCGAGGGTGGCGTTAGAAGGCTGCGGCGTTAAATGGCGGCGGCGCCGTCCGGGACTTTCCGAACGACGCCGACTGACAGCCTGTGGTGCTACTTCTTCAGTTCGCCCACCACGTAGTCGATGCTTGCAAGCAGGGCGGAAACGTCGTCCGGTTCGATGGCGACAAACGTCGCGATACGCAGCTGGTTGCGGCCGAGCTTGCGGTACGGCTCGGTGTCCACCACGCCGTTGGTGCGCAGGACCTTGGCGATGGCTGCGGCATCAATGGAGTCGTCGAAGTCGATGGTAGCGATGACGTTGGAGCGGTCTTCGGCGTTGGTGACGAACGGCGTCGCGTACTCCGAGGCCTCGGCCCAGGAGTAGATGCGGTGGGCCGAGTCCGCCGTGCGCTTGCTGGCGAAGTCCAGGCCACCGTTGCTGTTGAGCCACTGCACCTGGGCGTCCAAGGTGACCAGCGTGGTCAGGGAAGGCGTGTTGTACGTCTGGTTCAGCTTGGAGTTGTCGATGGCCGTCTGCAGGTCCAGGAAGTCCGGGATCCAGCGGCCGGACGCCTTGATCCGTGCCGCACGCTCCAGGGCGGCGGGGGAGAAGAGGCCCAGCCAGAGACCACCGTCGGAGGCGAAGTTCTTCTGTGGGGCGAAGTAGTAGACGTCGGACTCGGCGACGTCGACATCCAGCCCGCCGGCAGCAGACGTGGCGTCCACCAGGATCAACGAACCTTCGTCGGCACCCTGGACCCGCTTTACGGGAGCGGCTACACCAGTGGAGGTCTCGTTCTGGGGCCAGGCGTAGACGTCAACGCCGGCTTCGGCCTGCGACACCGGGCGCGTGCCAGGCTCGGCCTTGATGATCGAGGAAGGATCAAGGAACGGCGCCTTGTTGGTGGCAGCAGCGAACTTGGAACCGAACTCACCGAAGGAGAGGTGCTGTGCTTTCTTCTCCACCAGGCCGAATGCGGCGACATCCCAGAAGGCCGTGGAACCGCCGACGCCGAGGACAACTTCATATCCCTCGGGCGCACGGAAGAACTGGCTGAGGCCCTCCCGGACCGAACCCACAAGGTTCTTGACCGGAGCCTGGCGGTGGGACGTGCCGAGGATGGTGGACGACGCGGCAGACAGGGCCTCGATCTGTTCCGGACGGACCTTGGACGGTCCTGCGCCGAAGCGTCCGTCCTTGGGCAGCAGATCGGCGGGAATGGTGATGCTGTTGTCGCTCACGTGTGGCTCCAATGGGTATCGGCTAGAGATGGGTCGTGGCAGGTGGCATCAACTGCCCCTTCGACACCCCAATTCTGCCTGACCCGGCGCGGAGGCAGGAACCTGTGGCCGTCATAGTCCGCCACGTGGAACGCCGGCCAACCATATGCGACCGGAATTATCCAGAGTAATTCCAAATAAGCTAGGCTGGTGGTTGGCGTTCATGGGGCGGCGGTGCACACCGTCCACCCGGCAAGGGACGCGGTACGGTGGAGATTACGCAAGAAACTGCGTTCGAGGAGAGCTGAGCTGGATGACGGATCTGATCGATACCACTGAGATGTATCTTCGGACCATTTTGGAGCTTGAAGAAGAGAACATTGTGGCTCTCAGGGCCCGCATCGCCGAGCGGCTGCGGCACTCCGGACCCACTGTTTCCCAGACCATCGGACGCATGGAGCGCGATGGCCTGGTGATTGTTTCAAACGACCGTCACCTGGAACTGACCGAGGTGGGTCGGAAGCGCGCCACGGAGGTCATGCGCAAGCACCGCCTCGCCGAGCGTCTCCTTGCTGATGTCATTGGCCTGGACTGGGCCTATGTCCACGACGAAGCGTGTCGCTGGGAACACGTGATGAGCGAGCGCGTGGAGCGCCGGCTGTACGAACTCCTGGAACACCCCACCGAATCCCCGTATGGCAACCCCATCCCGGGCCTCGAAGCCCTCGGTGGCCTTGCCAGCCAGCCGTTCCCCCGCTTGGACGTCAACCTCCTGCAGGCCATGGACGGCTATGCACCGAATTCCCGCGTGGCGGTCACCCGCCTTGCGGAGCCCATTCAGGTTGAGCCTGAACTCCTCACCCAGTTGGATGAGGGCGGTATCCGCCCCGGAGCCGCCGTCTCGCTGGAGCGTGTAGGTGAGTACATTTCGGTCCGGGTTCCCGGCATCGAGGGTGCTCTGGAACTTCCGCCCGAGGTTGCGGCGCACGTCTTCGTCTCCGTCGGCTGACACCCCCCTCCCTTCACGCGGTGTCATATCTCACTTTTGGGTTTCCGGCGCGCGTGTGACCTGCGGTTTTTCAGGATTAGTGATAAGAGGCTGCCGCGCCATGCCTGTTCCTGTTGATAACGAATTTATTACTGCGGGCCTTAATCGCCTATAGTTATCTACTAGCGCTGATACCAAAGCGTTACCTGTTCCGGAGCCGAGCTCTGCCAGCGGAACAGGTGTGCCATCCACCACTGGCAGAGGCGGGGGAACCACAAGCGGCTGTCTAAAGAAGCAGCCTTGGGGTGAAGTCCGCAGCAGAAGTGCCCATTGTCGCAAGTCCCTCCTGGGATACCTGTGTGCCGTGAGCGCTTCGTGCGGGCCGGGTCTTTGAACTCTCTGACTCGAATCCGACAGCTAACTTCGCAGGCTTTTTAGAGAGGAACAGAGTTTGACAACGCAGAACGTCAGGGGTCGCCGCCGCGCGTCCGGCCCCGCTGCTGAGCTGCGGCCAGCCCGCGTCGTATCGGAGATCCGGCCACGCGACACCGAACGCCAGGTGCGTCGCCGTAAGAGCCCGTTGCGCCAGGTTGCCGACTTCGCCGCAGCCAGTGGCGTCGGGCAAAAGGCCGGAGTTGCGCTTGCCGCCACCGGACTTGCCCTGACTGTCGGTCTGCCAGCCACCAGCCCGGTCATGGCCACCTCGGAATCCGGTCAGACCGAGTCGGCCCTGGCCGTTACCGGTGGCAGCCAGCCCGAGGTTTCCGCCGCTGCATCAGCCAAGATCGACTTCAGCCGTGCCGCGGTAGCTACCGCCGCCGACCCCGACGGCAAGCTGAAGCAGTTGCTCAGCGCACAGTCCGCCGACAGCATCCAGCGCGCCTCGTCCACAGGTACCATGGCCAGTCCCCTGGATACCCTGACCACGGCTTCCCCGTTCGGCTACCGCATCAGCCCCCTCACGGGTGGTTCCGGTGACTTCCACCGTGGGCAGGACTTCGTGGCACAGTGCGGCACCGCCGTCCACGCCGCGGCCACCGGCAAGGTCACCTTTGCCGGATGGCACGAGTATGGCGGAGGCAACCGCGTGGTGGTAGACCACGGCAACGGCCTCGAGACCACGTACAACCACCTGTCGTCCTTCACCGTCAAAGTAGGCCAGACGGTCAGCCGCGGCGATACTGTGGCGCTGAGCGGTACCACGGGCGCCTCCACCGGCTGCCACCTCCACTTTGAAGTACAGGTCAACGGTGAAGTCGTTGACCCCATGGGCTGGCTCTAAGCCCAGTTGATGGTTGTCTCTCGCATTCGTGACACACCCCGTGACCTGAATGTGACATTCGCGTTCAACTGTTGTACCGTACAAAGCGCATCGGCTTTTTAGGGGGCCGGTGCACTTGAGTGGATTGCCTAGCTCTGCCACCACTCGAGGTCCGTTCGCATAAATCGTCTGGCAGGGGCGGGGGAACCACTTCTGGTCTTCGCAAGAAGGCCTTGGGGTTAAGTCGCAAAGCTTCCTTGAAGCAGCGTGGCCGGATGACTCCCATCCGAATCCGACAGCTCACCTCGCAGGCATTGGGAGAGGCTACCTACGTGTCATCACGCACTACCCCTGCGCGCCACCGCGCCGAATCGGTTCGTACGAACCCCTTGAACACGCTTTCCAAGGCTGTTTCATCCAACGCCGGTACCGTTGGCCGCCAGGCCGTCGTCCTGGCAGCAGCCTCAGGCCTCGTCCTCAGTGTCGGTCTTCCGGCCCAGGCAGCGGACACCGACGTTTCCAAGTCGGAAGCCTCCAGCACCCAGCAGATGGTCACCACTGCGGTAGTCACCGCAGAGCCCACCGCCACTGTTTCCTTCGAAAGCCCTGTAGTGGCCACCAAGGAAGCTCCCAAGGTTGTCCAGCGCGCTTCGCAGACCACCCAGCGGACCGCGGCCAATGGCAACCAGACCACCGCAGGTGCTGTGACGGCGAAGTCGTCCGAAGCCAAGGACGCTGCTTCCAGCGCCGCCGCTTCCGGCCTCGCCGCGATCGCCTACACCGGAATCGGACACCCGTACGTTTGGGGCGGCACCACGCCCAACGGATGGGACTGCTCCGGCTTCACCCAGTGGGTCTACGCCCAGGCCGGCATCAGCATCCCGCGCGTCAACGCCTGGACGGCCATGAAGCCCACCAGCACTCCTGCCCCCGGTGACCTGGTCATGCAGAACGGCGGAGCACACGTAGGCATCTACGTTGGCAACGGCATGATGATCAGCGCCTTGAACCCGGGACAGGGAACGCTCCTGCACTCGGCTGCCTCCACGGGCACGTCCTCCTTCTTTACCCTCCGCTAGAAACAATCCGTTCGGGGTTCGCCGGCATTCCCCCAAGTGCCGGCGCGCCAATGAGCCGCGTGTACCCCAACTACACGCGGATACGAAAAGAGAAAACCATGACCAGTGCATCCAAGGTTGCACGGCATCGCGCTGAGGCCCCCAAGACCAGCTCGCTTGCCGTGATCGCCAAGGCCGTCAGTGAAAACGCCGGCGGCGTAGGTCGCCAGGCGGCTGTTATTGCCGCAGCTTCAGGCCTGGTCCTGACCGGCAGTGTTGCTGCCAACGCGGCCGACACCACCGTGGACCGTGAGTCCACCTCGACGTCCACCCTTGACGTCCAGTCGGTAGTCCAAGCCACCATCGCTGCAGATTCCACCGTTGCCATCTCCTACGAGCGCCCCGTGGTCACCACGGTGCAGGCTCCTGCTCCCGTAGAGAAGAAGGCTCCTGCGAAGGCAGAAACCAAGAAGGCAGCAGAAAGCACGGCAACTGCCGGCAACGCCACGCTGGCCGTCAACGCCGCGGCTCCTGCGGCCAAGGCTCCGGCCGCCGCCAGTGGCCTCGGTGCTGCCATCGCCGCTGCCGCCTACGCACAGCTCGGCGTCACCCAGGACTGCACCATGCTGGTGACAAACTCCCTGGCAGCAGTTGGCATCAACTTCCACGACTGGCCGGCTGGCTACCTCTCCCTCGGCCGCACAGTCAGCGCAGCGGAAGCACAGCCCGGCGACCTCGCCTACTACGCCAACGGTGGTCTGGCCGGACAGGCACACATCGCTGTGTACGTCGGCAACGGCAAGGCAGTCCATGGCGGATGGAACGGATCCACCACGGCACTGTTCAGCGTCAACGTCGGCTCCGGCCCGGTCTTCATCCGCGTCAACGGCTGATCCAGCCTCCGCTTTTCACAGCAACACCCCGCAGGCTCCGGCCGGCGGGGTGTTCTGTTTTTAAGGAGGGCATTCGGCTCCAGAGCCCTTAACCTCGCATGAACTCTTGACGACACTGCACGGGAAACGACGGAAAAATTCGTTGATACGGCATATGAGTGCTTACCCTTATCTTGTCGATCCACAGCCCGTACAAGCAGAGGGCAGCCGGCCCTCGTGCCCCTGACGGGTGCGGCCGTGAAGAGGTACGTGCATGCGCACACTCGTTCTGAATGCTGGATATGAACCGCTGGCGGTAATAACATTCCGCCGGGCGCTGGTTCTTGTGCTGACTGGGAAGGCCAGCGTAGTGGCCGAAGGCGACGAGCCTGTCGTCGGGCCCCAGGAGATTCTTGGACGCCCCTCCGTGATCCTCCTTAACCGCTACATCCGTCCCCGGTACAACAGGATTACCGCCGTGAGCCGACGCGGGGTCCTTCGCCGCGACGGTCATCGGTGCGCCTACTGCGGGAAAACAGCCCACACCATAGACCACGTCCACCCCAAATCCAGGGGCGGCGCGGATTCCTGGGAAAACCTGGTTGCGGCGTGTTTGAAATGCAACAACGCCAAAAGCGACCACACGCTGGCTGAAATGGGTTGGAAACTCCGTTTCACGCCCGGGGTGCCCCAGGGAACCATGTGGCAGATCAAAGAACTCGAGAAACCTGCGCCGGACTGGGACCCGTTCCTGTTGCCGGAATCCGCTGCCTGATCGATTTCTGCTGAACTCCGGCTGCCCCGGTAATCTGGGCGGATGGAGTTCAATGCCGTGATTCTGGCGGGTGGCAGGGCCACCCGCCTCGGTGGTGTGCCCAAGCCATCGTTGACGTACGACGGCGAGACGCTCCTGTCGCGTGCCCTGCAGGCGGCCCGGGGTGCGTCAGCTGTGGTGGTGGTAGGTCCTGATGCTTCAGGACCGGGCGGTGAGCCGTTGCCGGACGAGGTGCTGCAGGCCCGGGAGGAACCGGCATTTGCGGGTCCGGCCGCTGCAATTGCTGCTGGGCTGGTTGCGCTGAAGGACAGCGGTGCGGGCGCTCCGTGGACCTTGATCCTCGCCTGCGATATGCCGCATGCTTCCCGTGGGGTTGCCCCTCTGTGGGAAGCGCTGGCAGCGCAACCCGGCGCAGAGGGTGCCATGGCAGTTTCCGCGGACGGACGGAAGCAGCCCCTCCTGGGTGCCTACAACACCGGGGCCCTGGACCGTGAAGTGGCCGTAGCTTCCCAAAGTTCCGGGTTAACGGACTCTTCAGTGTTCCGGCTGCTTGCTAGGCTGAACCTGCTGGACGTTGCCGTCCCCGCAGGCTCCACGGACGACGTGGATACGTGGGAGGACGCTGCGGCCCTGGGCATTGACTACAAGTTGGAGGCGGACGTGAAGAGCCAGGAAGAGACGCTCGAGGAATGGTGCCGCACGCTGCTGCAGGCATTTGAGCTTGAAGGCGTTGAAGTGGACGTCAATGAAGTGCTCGCTGTTGCCGGAGTGGCCGCTCATTCAGTGGTGCGCCCCGCAGCGCCCTTGACCACCTTCATTGCCGGCTACGCCGCAGGCATGGCCCGGGGCATCGGCCAGGCAAGCGATGATGCGTCCATGAACGCCGCCTTGGAACTGGCCCGCAAAGTTGCCAAGGAGTACTCGGAGTCCGAGGCTGACGCCGAATGACGGAGGCCCCCGCAGAGGGCCATCACGCGGCACACACGTGGCAGGAGGCCCGGCAGCGCGCGTTCGATTGTGCCGCTCCCATCCCTCCGGGTCCTGTGCCGCTCAGGTCAGCCCTCGGCCGTACCCTCGCTGCCGACGCCCTGGCAGTGCAGGATATGCCGCACTACGCTTCCTCAGCCATGGACGGATGGGCCGTCAACGGGAGCGGGCCGTGGATCCTCAGCGAACCGGACCAGAGGCTTGCCCCCCACCAGGCAAGTCCCATCGTGACCGGTGGTTTGATTCCGCCGGGTGCCAAGGCAGTACTTCGCAGCGAGAGCGGCGTCATGACCACCGACGACGACGGCCTTCCGGTCCTGGCGTTGGGCGGAACCGCTAAACCCGGCGAACCCCGCAACGGCCAGCACATCCGCAAAGCCGCAGAAGAGGCGGCGGCGGGGGAGGTCCTGCTGACCGCCGGGACCGTGCTCAATCCGGCCCACATCGCTTTGGCTGCGCTGGCCGGCCTGGACCAGTTGGAGGTCCTCGGCAAGCCGCTGGTCAGGTTTCTGCTGACCGGTTCCGAGGTTGTGGAACAAGGTGTCCCGCTGCCGGGACAAGTGCGTGATACTTTCGGCCCGCAACTGGGCGCTGTGGTGGAGCTTCTGGGCGGTATAGCAGGAGAGCAGCTCAGGGTGGGCGACAACTATGAAGAGTGGATTTCCGCCCTCCAGGACATCGAGCCGCCCTTGGACCACCTCACAGCGGATGACCCTTACCAGGAAACTGAACCCCCGGCGGACGTCGTCATCACTACCGGCGGGACCGGTCGCTCGGGGACTGACCACTTCAGGCGGGCCGTGGCTGACCTTGGCGGCCGGCTGTTGATCGACGGCATTGCCATGCGCCCTGGTCATCCTGCCGTGCTGGCTGAACTGCCTGATGGCCGGTTTGTGTTGGGCCTGCCGGGAAATCCACTGGCCGCGATGATGGCGCTGTTGACCGTGGGTGCTCCGTTGCTGGCAGCTTTGGGTCATCGGCAGCTGGGCGGGGTAGGTGAGGTCCCTTGCGGAGCCATGATCGACGCGGATCCCGGCCGGACCCGCTTGATGCCGTTCAAGCTGGTCTATGGCCTGGCGTCGCCGGCGCAGCACACGGGTCCCGGGATGATGCGGGGCCTGGCCGGCGCGGACGGGATCATGGTGGTTCCACCCCACGGAGTCCAACTGGGCGAGCTGGTCCCGGCGTTTGCCTTGCCGTGGGGCAAACCGTTGCCCGCGCCCAAGTCCGCGGAAGACAAGCCTCGCAAGGCCCTGGCCCGGCAGGCAAAGAAGGCTCCCTCTGGCCCGGTGGACTGGAGCGCGCTGGACGCCTGAGCGCTGGACTCCGGAGCACTGCAACGAACCAGGTACGGGTGCTGACAAAGTGCAATGATGGACTCATGAACAGGCATGCTCCCGAACAGGACATCAATGAAGATGACCTGCAAATCCACCCGCCCAAACAAGCTGCTGCCGGCCTCAAGGCTGTCACGGTGGCCCTTGAACGCGGTTACGCCCAGGCCGGGGTGGCCCGCACGGTCCGTTCGATGCTCAGGGTCAACCAGCACGACGGCTTCGACTGCCCGGGATGTGCCTGGCCCGAATCCATCACCGGCAGGCGCAGCCCCGCCGAGTTCTGCGAGAACGGCGCCAAGGCGATCGCCGAGGAAAGCACCACCCGCACTGTGGGCGCTGAATTCTGGGCGAAACACTCCTCGGCTGACCTCGAAGACAAGACCGAATACTGGCTGGGGAGCCAGGGAAGATTGTCCGAACCCGTGGTCATCAGGCCCGGGGATACGCATTATTCGCCCATCAGCTGGACAGACGCTTTCGCCCTGATCGGCGAACATATCAACGCCACCACGCCTGACAAGTGCGTTTTTTACACCTCCGGCCGTACGGCCAACGAGACCGCCTTCATGTATCAGTTGTTCGCCCGCAGCTTGGGCACCAACAACCTGCCCGACTGCTCCAACATGTGCCATGAATCCTCCGGCAGCGCCCTGAACCCCACCATTGGAATCGGCAAGGGGACGGTCTCGCTGGAAGATATCCACCACGCCGAACTGGTCCTTGTGGTGGGCCAGAATCCGGGAACCAACCATCCCCGGATGCTGTCCGCATTGCGGGATTGCAAGAACAACGGCGGGAAGATCGTCGCCGTCAACCCGCTCCCCGAGGCCGGCCTCCTGAACTTCAAGGACCCCCAGTCCCTCAACGGCGTCATCGGCGGGGGCACCACCATCGCGGACGAGTTCCTGCAGATCAAGGTCGGTGGCGACCTCGCGCTGTTCCAGGCGCTGGGCCACCTGCTCCTGGAGGAAGAACAGCGCAACCCGGGCACCGTCGTCGACCATTCCTTTATTGAGCAACAGACCGAAGGGTTCGCCGCCTACAAAGAGGCACGTTCGGTTCTGGACTGGGCGGAGACCGAGCGGGCCACCGGCCTGACGCGTGCAGAGATCACCAAGGCCGCGGAAATGATGGCCGCATCCAAGGCCACCATCATCTGTTGGGCCCTGGGACTGACCCAGCAGCCGCACTCAGTGGATACCTTGCGCGAGATCATCAACCTGTTGCTGCTTCAAGGCAACTTCGGCAAGCGGGGCGCCGGAGCCTGCCCCGTTCGCGGCCACTCCAATGTGCAGGGCGACCGCACCATGGGGATCTGGGAGAAACCCAAGGAATCGTTCCTGGCGGCATTGGACAAGGAATTCGGCTTCCACATGCCGCGCGACCACGGCTATGACTCCGTGGAGACCCAACACGCCCTGGAAAAGGGCGACGTGGAGGTGTTCGTCTCCATGGGTGGGAACTTCGCCGCGGCCGGTTCGGACACGGCAGCCTTGGAAGAGGGGCTGAAGAGGGCAGGGCTGACGGTCCACATCTCCACCAAACCCAACCGCGCCCATGTGGTCCACGGCAAGACCTCCCTGATCCTGCCCACCTTGGGCCGGACGGACACCGACGACAAACACCCCAAGGGCAAGCAGTTCCTATCCGTGGAGGACTCCATGTCGGTCATCCACAAAACGCAGGGGAGGCTGGAGCCGGTCTCTGAGCACCTCCTGAGTGAGCCGGTGATCGTAGCCCGGATGGCCCAGGCCACCCTGGGGGATGACCACAGCGTGGATTGGCGGTCCATGGCCGAGGACTACGACGTGATCCGGGACCACATCTCCAGGGTCATTCCGGGCTTTGAGGACTTCAACGCCAGGGTGCGGACCAAGAACGGCTTCGTGCTTCCCAACCCGCCCCGGGACACGCGGACCTTCGCCACGGACATTGGCAAAGGACGTTTTTCCGTGCGGCCGCTTGAGTACCTCCAAGCACCGCCGGGCCACTTGATCCTCCAGACCGTTCGCAGCCACGATCAGTACAACACCACGTTCTACGGTTTGGATGACCGGTATCGGGGCGTCTCGGAGGGTCGGCGGGTCATCCTGGTCCATCCGGATGACTTGACGGAACTGGGCTTCGAGGACCGGGACCTGGTGGATGTCATCTCCACCTTCGCGGGAACGGAACGGCGGGCGGACAAGTTCCGGCTCATCGGATACCCCACGGCCAAGGGTTGCGCGGCAGCCTACTTCCCGGAGGCCAACGCCCTGGTTCATCGCGAACTGGTGGCTAGGGAATCCAACACCCCCGGTTACAAAGCCATGACGGTGCATTTCGTCAAGCATGTGGAGAACGGAGCCTGATATGGGACGCGTGACCCAGCGCCGCAAGGTGCACAAGTTTGTCCTGGACGGCTCCCCGCAGGCACTGGAGCATCCTGTCCGATATAAGGAAGACGTCCTGGCAGTGGAGGAGCCACTGGAGATCCGCTTGGGGGAGATGTCCTTCTCTGTGACCATGCGGACCCCCGGAGACGATTTCGACCTCGTGGCGGGATTCCTCGTCTCGGAAGGGATTATCTGGGAGCCTGCCCAACTGATTTCGGAGCGGTTCTGCGCGGGGGAGAACGAAGACGGCGTGCAGACCTTCAACGTGGTGGACGCCCAACTCCGGCCGGACGTGGTGCGGCCGGACACGGGCCGCAACGTCTACACGTCCAGCTCATGCGGGATCTGCGGCACGGACTCCATCGAGGCGGTCCGCAAGTCTTCCCATCACAGTCCGCGCGAGGACAACGTCACGGTCCCGGTCCGCGCCTTGGCCGCCCTGCCGGACCGTCTCCGGGAGGCCCAAGCGGTCTTTGATAAAACGGGCGGTGTGCATGCTGCCGGACTCTTCCGGATTCACGACGACGGCACCACCGAGCTGCTCTGCCTGCGGGAAGACGTAGGCAGGCACAACGCGGTGGACAAGGTAGTTGGCTGGGCTTTGCGGGCCGGCATGCTGCCGCTGCGTGGGACGGTCCTCCAGGTCTCCGGCAGGGCGTCCTTTGAACTGGTCCAGAAAGCGGCCATGGCGGGTATTCCCGTACTGTCCGCGGTCAGCGCACCTTCAAGCCTCGCAGCCGAACTGGCAGAAGAAACGGGGATCACCCTGGCGGGATTCAGCCGTGGGCACAGCCTCAACGTCTACGCCGGACGGGACAGAATCCTCGCAGAACCGGCACCGGCAGACGCGCTGTCCGTAGGGGATAGCCGTCAATCACTTGGCTATTAGGCTGGAACAAAGTAGATTTTATCCATCGATTGGAAGCGCGGCGAACCCAGAATCGCCGTCCGAACCTGCACCCCTGGTGCGTGTACCAAGCGTGAAATTCAGCTAAAGCCCAAAGGGGAACTCATTGCACGACGACCGCCGGATCACTGAACAGCGCCTCGATCGATTCGTTCGGGAACGCATTCTTCCGGCCATTTACGGCAGAGCCATACCGCTGCAGCTCAGCAGCTGGGATGTTCCCGGTGAGCCCGTGCCGGCGGCGGAAGCCGTTCGCCAGCTCTTCACCCCGCAGGAGCATGGCGCCCCGTGGGGAAAGGCCTGGAGCACCAAGTGGCTCCACCTGCAGGGTGAGGTCCCGCAGGACTGGGGCATGGCTGAATCCACGTCAGTGGAAATCATTGTGGACCTCGGCTTCAACAGCGACGTCCCCGGGTTCCAATGCGAAGGCACTGCCTGGCGCGCCGACGGCAGCATCATCAAGGCGATCTCGCCCCGGAACTATCACGTCCCGGTCAAACTGCTTGGCGGCGGACACTCCGTGGATTTCTATGTTGAAGCGGCAGCGAACCCGGACGTTGCCCAAGGATGGTCGTTCGCTCCGACTCCGCTGGGAGACAAGGCTACGTCCGGCGACGAGCCCCGATACCGCCTGGGTCGCATCGCCATGGCGGAGCTGAACGAGACGGTGTGGGAACTCAACCAGGACATCTGGACGCTGAGCGGACTCATGCATGAACTTCCCATGGAACTTCCCCGACGCCATGAAATCCTGCGGGCGCTGGAACGGATGCTGGACATCATGGACCCGGACGACGTCGCCGGAACTGCGGCGGCCGGTCGCGAAGCACTGAAGGAAGTGCTGGGCCGGCCCGCCTATGCTTCCGCCCACCAACTCCTGGCTACAGGCCATGCCCACATCGACTCCGCATGGTTGTGGCCCGTCCGCGAGACCATCCGTAAATGTGCCCGGACGTTCTCCAACGTGGTGGCACTCATGGATGAGGATCCTGACTTTGTGTTCTCCTGCTCCTCGGCCCAGCAGATGGCGTGGATCAAGGAATACTTCCCTGAGCTCTTTGTCAGGATCCGGGAAAAGGTCAAGGCGGGGCAGTTCATCCCCGTTGGCGGCATGTGGGTGGAATCAGACACCAACATGCCCGGTGGCGAGGCCATGGCCCGCCAGTTTGTGGAGGGCAAGAGCTTCTTCCTGAAGGAATTCGACGTCGAGTGCCAGGAGGCCTGGCTGCCGGACTCCTTCGGCTACTCCGGTGCCATCCCGCAGATCGTGAAGGAGGCCGGTTCCCGGTGGTTCCTGACACAGAAGATCTCCTGGAACAAGGTCAACCGGATGCCGCACCATACCTTCACCTGGGAGGGCATCGACGGAACCCGGCTTTTCACTCATTTCCCGCCGGTGGATACCTACAACGCTGAACTGCACGGCCGCGAACTGGCTCACGCCGAACGCAATTACCGCGACCACGGCCGTGGAACCATGTCTTTGGTGCCGTTCGGTTATGGCGACGGCGGCGGCGGACCTACGCGCGAAATGGTGGCCGCCGCGCACCGCACTGCAGACCTTGAAGGTTCGCCGAAAGTCCGGATGGGCGCTGCCAAGGACTTCTTCACCAAGGCCGAGGCGGAGTACACCAAGCTGCCTGTATGGGTGGGCGAGATGTACTTGGAAATGCACCGCGGAACCTACACCAGCCAAGCCAAGACCAAGCGTGGCAACCGCCGCAGCGAACATCTGCTGCGCGAGGCCGAACTGTGGTGCTCCACCGCCGCTGTCCGTCTCGGTGCGGACTACGCATATCCCCAGGCCGAGCTGAAGCGGCTCTGGCAACTGGTGCTCCTGCAGCAATTCCACGACATCCTGCCGGGCAGCTCCATCGCTTGGGTCCACCAGGACGCCGAGCGCAACTATGAGGCAATTGCCCGTGACCTTGAGGCCATCATCAGCGATGCCGCCCAGGCTCTGGTGGGGAGTGGCAGCACGAGCTACCTGCTCAACGCAGCCCCGCATTCGCGCAGCGGCGTGCCGGCTCTGGCGATATCCGAAGCCAACGGACCCGGCGCCGGTGTCAAGGTGGAGGAATCCGGTGACGGCTTCGTGCTGGACAACGGCATCATTCGTGCAGTCCTGGACGGGAACGGCCTGCTGACCTCCTTGGTGGACCATGCCGGCGGCCGTGACGCCATAGCCCCCGGGCAGTCCGGGAACCTGCTGGAGTTGTTCCGGGATACCCCCAACGAATGGGACGCATGGGACATCGAAGAGTTCTATCGCCGGAACGTCACCCAACTGACCCAAGCGGACACCATCGACCTCGAGCGCACGCCGCTTGGCGCCGTCGTGGTGGTACAGCGCAAGGTGGGGGCCTCCACCATCACCCAGCGCATCACGCTCGACGCCGGTGCCAAGTCCCTGGGGATCGCTACCACGGTGGACTGGCAGGAACGCGAAAAGATGCTGAAGATCGCCTTCCCGCTGGACGTGAGGGCGGATCGTTCGGCGTCCGAGACGCAGTTCGGCCACGTGTTCCGGCCGACCCACACCAACACGTCCTGGGAGGCTGCGAAGTTCGAAATTTGCGCGCACCGCTGGATCCATGTCGCCGAGCCCGGCTATGGGGTAGCGGTCAGCAACTCCTCCAGCTACGGACACGACGTCACCAGGGCGGTCCGCACCGATGGCGGAACCACGACGACGGTCCGCACCTCGCTGCTGCGCTCGGCCCGGTTCCCGGACCCTGAAGCAGACAGGGGAGAGCACACCTTGGAGGTTTCCATCAGGCCCGGCGCTGAGATCGCCGACGCCGTGGAAGAGGGCTACCGAACCAACCTGAAGCCACGGTTCGTGACCGGTGGGCACTCTGTGGAGCCATTGGTTTCGGTCTCCAACCCGGCCATTGTGGTGGAAGCCGTGAAACTGGCCGAGGACGGATCGGGCGACGTGATCGTTCGGCTCTACGAATCGCTGGGGGAGCGCTCAGCTGCCACGGTAAGGCCCGGATTTGGGGTAGTTGGCGCTATGGCCACCGACCTGCTGGAACGCGTTGCAGAGGCGCCTGGAGTGACTGTGGGGGAACGCTCGGAGGTAGAGCTGGTGCTGAGGCCGTTCCAACTGGTGACCCTGCGCTTCCAGCGCTGACCCGGAGCACAGCAGAACGCCGGCGGCCTTGCAAGGGAAATCCTGCAAGGCCGCCGGCGTTTTGTGTTGCCGGGGTTATTCGACGAGTTCGACGTCCACTGCGTCTTTTAGAATCTGAACCCGCAGGGGGATCACGGAGTCGTAGCTCTTGATTTCAGCTGCGATTTTCTTCGTGAAGACTTCCTCCACCAGGAGGGGCATGTCTTTGACGCCCGACAGGTAGCGCTTGGCTGCAAAGTCGAACTCCGACCTGTTGTTCCTGATCCGGGTGTTGAGGACCTTGAGCTCGTCGGCAATCTTGAGGAATTCCTCTTCGGAAGCATTGCGCGCGGTGGCTTCGTCGACCTTTTGGGTCATCTGATCCTTGATCTTCACGAACTCGTTGTAGTTTTCTTCGGACTTTGCGGTGATCTCGGCGTTTGATTCAAGCTGTGCGATCCGGTTGTCCAACGTGCGCGCAAACTCGACGTAGGCCACGTTCCTGGATTGCTTGAGCTGGCCCACCGCTTCCCGGCAGGGACCCGCAGCTTGCCCGAGCAGTGTTTGGCGTTCCCGGAGGGTGGCAGCCTTGGAGCCAACAAACAAGCCGTTGCAGCCGGCTCCGTCCTCCCTGAAGAGACCTTCAAACTGTGGGTATGACTCCACCAGGCCCTCCATGTGGTCAACGAAGCCCTGGTAGGACTCTTCGAGTTGTCCCACGGCGACTCCGATCCCGTCGTCACCGGACTTGTGGGCCGCCTTTACCGTCTCCAGCGCCGCCCGGGCGTCCTTGGCTGCCTGGTGGAACTCATCGCGCTCTTTGGCGGAGTTCTTCTCTGCCTCTTCCTGGGAGGCAGGGGCGTTCCGGGCTTTCTTATATGCGGCCAGGTAGGCATTGGCCGCGGGTTGAAGCTTGCCCCGTGCGTCCACCAACGCTGTGAGGTGGCCGTCCTTCAGGGTCTGCAGGTCTTCCTTGCGTTGCTGCCCGGAGAAATGCGCCACAGCCACCACAGCTGACACGGCAATGATCACCAGGACAACAGCACTGGAAATCAGGACCAGTGCAAGCCTGCGTTTCCTGGGGACGGGCTGCTGGCTGGGAGTGGGTTCCGGCATGGGTGCGGGCGGCTGATGGGGGCCGGGTTGAATCGTCATGGCCTATTTCCCGTCCTTGCCGGCAGCATCAAACTGGTCGGTGCGTTTCTTGAGGGCACTTTCAAACGCTTTGTTGGAGTCATTGGCGTTGGTGACCAACTGGTTGTACTTCTCCTTCGCGGAGCTCTCATACGTGGTTTCGGCCTTGGCCAAAGCATCATTAATGTCCAGCATGGCCACGCCGGCCAGGGTCCGCTTTGCAAGTCGCTCAAGATCGTCCTTGGCGTCCAGGACTTCCTGCTGCTTGTCCCGCTGTCCGCGGATAACACCTTCAACAGCGGTCAGGAGTTCGGTAGTTTCGGCATCCGTGCCGTCCTTGGCCGTGGCAATTGCTGCCAGGCAGGCGTCGGCACCCTTAACGTAATCCTCGGAATACGACTCCGCGCCGACGTTCAAGGTTGAATGCAGCGGCGCGCAGGGACCGCCAATGGACTCATTGATGTTTGAGGTGTTGATCACCAATTGGTCGTTGAAGGAGATCACGGCACTGTACTGCTCCTTGAAGCGGTTGTAGGCCTCGCTGATGTCCTGTTCCTGTACGGCCGGCGATGATCCCATCCGCTCCAGCCGGTCCAGGTTGGTCCGCGTTTCGCGTTTAAGTCGTTCGCCATCCCGGTTGAGGACCTGGTCCTTTTCCTGCTGCCCGGCCTTCTCGGTCATCACACTCGAGTAGCGGAGCGAAAACTGGTTGAACAATGGATCGTAGAGATTCATCGAGTTGTCCAGTATTACCCGCTCTTTGTCCAGGCGGACAACATCTGCGCGTTGCACGCCGGCCGGGCGGGAAAGGGCAAACCACGTCCCAAGCCCGCCAGCCACAACAGCCACGGCAACAACTGCGGCGATGATGACGGCACGCCGGGACTTCCTGCGGCCGGTTTCGGCTGCTGTATCCAAAGTCTTTTCCCCCATTTTCCTTAAGTCTCCTAGACGTCGTGCTGGAGCCGTTTCACAAAAAGCTTGGTCCGTTCCTGCGTGGGTGCCCGCAGGACCTCGGCAGCAGGGCCGCGTTCCACCACAACACCGCCGTCCATGAAAATGACCTCGTCCGCCACATGCTGGGCGAAGGCGAGCTCGTGGGTCACGATTACCATGGTCCAGCCTTCCTCGGCGAGCTCCTTGATGACACCCAGGACTTCACCCACCAGTTCGGGGTCCAACGCAGAGGTGGGCTCATCGAACAGCAGCAGTTGGGGCTTGAGCGCCAGCGCCCTGACGATGCCTACGCGTTGCTGCTGGCCGCCGGAAAGTTCAAAGGGGTAGGCGTCGCGTTTATCTGCCAGGCCCACACGTTCCAAGAGCCGTTCCGCCTCCGCGATGGCCTCGGCCCGTGGCCTCTTCTGGACCTGGATGGGGCCCTCGGTGATGTTCTTCAGGACCGTCATGTGCGGGAACAGGTTGTAGTGCTGGAAGACCATGGCGCTGCGGTCACGCAAGGCGGCCAGATCCTTCTTGCCAACCTTCGTGCCGAAGTCGATGGCGAGTTCCCCGCCGCCGTCGCTGTTCCCGAAGGTGACCGTGCCGCCGTCGGGAATTTCAAGGCCGTTAAGCGATCGCAGGACGGTGGTCTTCCCGGAACCCGATGGCCCGATCAGGGCCACCACCTGACCGCGGCGGATATCGACGTCGATGTCGCGCAACACCACGTTGCTGCCGAACGCCTTGGCAAGGTTCCGGGCCTTCAGGACTGAGGTGGAGTGTGGCTCGTTAGTGGGCGACATAGCGGTCCAATCTCCTTTCCACGGCGGACTGCGCGGTGGAAAGGACCAGGCAAATGACCCAGTACACCAAGGCTGCCTGCAGGTACAGGGCCATGAACTCCTGGCTGAAAGCAGCGATTTGCTGGGCATTGCGGAACAGTTCGGTCACCAGGATCAAGGACGCCAGTGAGGTGTCCTTCACCAGGGATATGAAGGTATTGGACAACGGGGGAACCGATACCCGGGCTGCCTGGGGGAGGATGATGCGCACCAGCGTCTGCGGCCTGGACATGCCGATGGTGTGGCCGGCTTCCCACTGGCCCTTGGGCACGGACAGGATGGCTGCCCGGATGATCTCGGCGGCATATCCGCCCACGTTCAACGAGAACGCGATGATGGCACTCGGCCAGGGATCAAGCCGGACGCCGATGCTGGGGAGGCCGAAGAAAATCACGAACAGCTGTACCAGCAGGGGCGTGCCACGGATGACGGAGACGTAGAACCGGCCGATTCCGGACAGCAGCCAGTTGGGACTCAGCCTCATCAGGGCCACCACCAGGGCGAGCACAAGGCCGAAGGCGAAAGAGGCGAGCGTCAGCGGAATGGTCCCCGTGACGGCGCCGGTGATGAGCGGGCCGAAGGAACTCCAGACGAGGTCCCAGTTCATCTATTTGGTGACGTCCGCGCCGAAGTACTTTTCGGAGATCTTGGCCATGGTTCCATCTGCCTGGAGGTCGGCGAGGGCCTTGTCAACGGCCGCCGTGAGTTCCGTTGAACCCTTGCGGAAGACGAACGCGCTTTCGGTCTTGTCCGGTGCCTCCGCAGCAACCTTCAGGCCCGAGTCCGGTGTGTTCTTGGCGTAGTCCAGATAGGTCAATTTGTCATTCACCGTAGCGTCCACGCGGCCCTGCTGGACCAGCGTGGCCGACTGTGCCCACCCTTCCACTGCCTGCACGTTGGCGCCGGCTTCCACGGCCATCTTATAGAAGTTGCTGGTCAGCGACTGGGCGGTGGTCTTCCCCTTCAGGTCCGCGAAGCTGTTGATGCCGGTGTTGTCCGACTTAGTCACCACAACGCCTGTGGAGATGGTGTACGGAGTGGAGAACTCGTACTTGGCCTTGCGTTCGTCGTTGATGGAAATCTGGTTGGCGATGGTGTCGAAGCGCTTGGAATCCAGGCCGGCGAAGATGCCATCGAACTGCGTTTCCTGGAACGTTGCCTTCACGCCGAGCTTTCCGGCCACAGCCTGGGCGATCTCGACATCGAAACCTGTGAGGTCCCCGGCGCCTTCTGCATGGAAGCTGAAGGGGCGGTATGTGCCCTCGGTGGCGATGACCAACTCACCCTTGGACTTGACGTCCGAAAGGGACGTGTCTCCGCCTGACTGGGCGGGACTTGAACCCCCACCGCACGCTGTGAGCACAAGGGCGGCCGAGGCCAGAGTGGCGGCAATAACTGAGCGGCGGGTGCGAAGGCTGTTCATGGAGCCATCTTAGCCACCGTAAGGAGCCTTGCCGGGTGTGGAGCTGCCGGCAGCGCGCAACAGGCCGTTAAAAAGGCTGAGTGGGGGCGGTCCCCAACAGCCCGCCACCACTCATCCCCCCAATTGTGATCGCATGGGCGCCACATCCACCGGAAACCCGTTCTCTGATTCCGGTGTCAGGCTGCTGCCGTGTTCACACATTCATGATTGTGCCACGATCTAATGCTTTTGTGAAAGTCTTACGCTGCGAGACGTCGTTTTCTTCGCGAATAGGCTTTGGAGAACCAGATCCCGGCCAGTCCGATGGCCGTGGACATGGCTGCTGAGTAGTTGATGAGGACCCTCAACCACGCCTCCGAAAAGGGGATCAACGGGAAGAATTGGGACAGCAGGAGCAAGCTCAATCC
Organism: Paenarthrobacter sp. NPDC091669; assembly: GCF_044756725.1. Lineage (NCBI taxonomy): Bacteria > Bacillati > Actinomycetota > Actinomycetes > Micrococcales > Micrococcaceae > Paenarthrobacter > Paenarthrobacter sp. NPDC091669. The sequence continues at coordinate 102,770 of NZ_JBIVTK010000009.1, read as the reverse complement.
CAGGAGCAACAACGCTGAAGCGACCCGGAGCAACACGGGGGCTGCGCTCACCACGGTCCGCCAGATCGCGGGCACGAGGCAGGCGGCGACGAAGCCGGGGTAGAAACGGCCCATGAACGCATAGGCTTCAAGGGACGGCCCCCACGTCAGTCCGCTCATGCCCGCTGAGGACCCTCGCGTATCCGTGATGACGAAGAAGTAGACAGTAAGGGCTGCCACGATTGCTGCGACCGTGAGGCCAACCGGACCCCGGATGGCGCGCACGGCGGACGGTGACCCGAACGCGGTGGCGATCTTGATGCCCATCAGGAAGAACGTGGCATACAAGAGGAATCGCAGGATGAGGTTGCACACGTTCATCCCGCCGAGCCAGCCGTCAAGGACCAGATACGGCGCCTCGATGCTGATGAAGATGCTCAAGGAAATCAGCGAGAAGATGTAGAAGACCACCCTGTTTTCGCCGCGCACCGCGCTGGGAATGCGCGCCACGGTAATGGCCAGGCAGACAACCAGCGTTACCCAGGGCAGGACAGCCGTCATCCGAGGTTCTCCCAAATTCGTTCGGTACGTTCGTGGTCTTGTTCCTGGCGCTTCAAGGTCTTGCCCAGTGCCAGGAGCCGTTCGCCGGCCAGGGTAACCAGTGAGCTTTGGGTCATTCGGTCCAGGGCTTCCCAGCGGGCATACGGTGGCCACCCGGCCTCGGCCTCCGTGATCAGCCCGCCAGCCACCAGTCCTCCGGCAGGTCCGACGCCGGCAGCCCGGGACGTGGCGATGGCCAGTTCCGGCGGCAGCCTGTTGGCCGTCAGATGGGCGGAGAAGTTCTGCGGCGCAATCCCGGTGGCTTCGCTGACCCGGTGCCGCAACTCGCCGTCGTCGATCGCGTCTACCCAGTTCCGCACCGACGTCGGGTGCGGTGGTTCAGAAAGCAGGGCCGCGGGGGCCCGGCTTGGCTCACTGCGTTCCACCACGGCCCGCAGCAGATCGATCGTGGCGACCTGGCTGACCAGCTCGCACGGCGTCGGCGGCACCGGGCCACCCCTGAGGTCTGCGTAAAGGTCAAACGTGGACAGGGCCTGCACCGGATCCACCTCGAATCCGCGGCTGATGCTCACCAGCGTGGACTCGGCAACCTTTCCACGGACCAGTTGCTGGGCCAGCGTTGTCCGTTTGATGCCGGCGATCCTGCAGACATCAGCGGTGCTGGCATCGGGCGCGACGCCGTGAAGCCAGCGCTGGAACGCCTTGGATGGTAAGGGCATGGGGAACTTTCCGGGACGGGTCGCGGGGCAGGACATGAGGAAGCCGTAAGTGGGAGTACGAAACGATTTTACGCTGACGCCACATTGAATTATGCTTGATGCTTGAACCCGTTGGTCCGTACACCCCCCAAGTCCGGACCAACGGGTTTTTCCATGCCTGCGGGAATCGCGGCCTGAGTTCCTGCGTTTCCCTGCTGGAGGATAGACACATGACAGCAACCTTGGTGGCCAAGGATCTTGCCGGTGGCCACGGCCATCGCACCCTTTTTTCCGACCTCTCCCTGACCGTTGCGCCCGGCGATGTTGTGGGCGTCGTGGGCGCGAACGGGGCCGGGAAGTCCACGCTGCTTCGCATCCTTGCCGGCGTGGACCAGTCGCAAGCGGGCAGCGTCAGCCTGGCGCCGTCGGACGCGTTTGTGGGCTGGTTGCCCCAGGAACACGAGCGCACCGCCGGCGAGACCATCGCGGCGTACATTGCGCGCCGGACGGGGTGCGCCCAGGCCACCGTGGAGATGGAAACAACCGCCGAGGCCCTCGGGTCCGGGGCTCCCGGAGCCGATGACGCCTACTCCCTGGCCTTCGACCGCTGGATGGCCTCCGGGGCGGCGGACCTTGAGGACCGCATTCCGGCGGTGCTGTCCGATCTCGGTCTGGAACTGGGCGCCGACGCCCTCATGACAGGGCTCTCCGGCGGGCAGGCAGCACGCGTGGCTTTGGCCGCACTGCTGCTCAGCCGCTTCGACGTAGTCCTCCTTGACGAACCCACCAACGATCTTGACCTTGACGGCCTGGCCCGCCTCGAAGCTTTCGTCCAAGGCCTTCGTGGCGGTGTTGTCCTGGTATCCCACGACCGCGAGTTCCTGGCCCGCTGCGTCACCACCGTGGTGGAACTGGACCTGGCCCAGAACTCCGTGGCCGTATATGACGGCGGCTACGAGGCGTTCCTCGAAGAGCGCGCCGTGGCCAAGCGCCACGCCCGTGAACGCTACGACGAGTTCGCCAACACCAAAGCAGACCTCGTTTCCCGCGCACGCACCCAGCGGGAGTGGAGCTCCCAGGGTGTCCGCAACGCCATGAAGAAAAACCCGGACAATGACAAAATCCGTCGCGCCGCGAGCAGCGAGTCCTCGGAGAAGCAAGCCCAGAAAGTCCGCCAGATGGAGTCGCGCATTGCCCGCCTGACCGAGGTGGAGGAACCGCGCAAGGAGTGGCAGTTGCAGTTCAGCATCGGCCAGGCACCCCGCTCAAGTGCCGTCGTCGCCACCTTGCGTGACGTCGTCGCGCGCCAAGGTGACTTCACGCTGGGACCGGTGAACCTCCAGCTCAACGGCGGTGAACGCATCGGCATCACAGGGCCCAACGGCGCCGGAAAATCGACGCTGCTCCGCCTGTTGCTTGGAACGCAGGAACCGGACGACGGCGATGCCTCCATGGGTGCCTCCGTCGCCGTCGGCGAAATTGACCAGGCACGTGGACTGCTCGACGGCGGCCAGCCGCTGGGTGACGCCGTGGAAGCAGTGCTGGTGGACTGGAACAGCGCTGATGTCCGGACGCTCCTGGCCAAGTTCGGGCTGAAGGCCGACCACACCTCGCGCACGGTGGACTCGTTGTCCCCAGGGGAGCGGACGCGCGCGGCCCTGGCGCTGCTGCAGGCCCGTGGCGTTAACCTGCTGGTGCTGGACGAGCCCACCAACCACTTGGACCTCCCGGCGATCGAGCAACTCGAAGAGGCGCTGGAAAGCTACGAAGGCGCACTCCTGCTGGTCACCCACGATCGCCGGCTGCTGGAAAACGTCAGGCTCGATTCACGCTGGCACCTTGACAACGGACAGGTCCAGGAACTGCACCGCACCCCCAGCCAGGAGAAGCAACCATGAGCATGGACCGCGTGGCCTGGAGCTCGCTGTACAACATCACCACTGCCAAGAGCGGATCAAAGCCGTTCTCCAAGGAAACCCTGAAACGGGTCATGGCCTTTGCCGCCCCGCACAAGGGCAAGCTCATTGCCTTCGTGATCGCTTCGATTGCGGGTGCTTTCCTGGCTGTCGCCACGCCCGTTCTGGCAGGCCAGGTGGTTGATGCCATCATCGCCAACGCCGGGGTGGGAACGGTCATCTGGCTTGCGGTCCTGATCGCCATCGTCGCCGTGGGCGAGGCCGGTGTGGGGCTGGTGACCCGCTGGCTGTCCTCCATCATTGGCGAGGGCGTCATTGTGGACCTCCGCACCCGCGTGTTCGACCACGTGCAGCGCATGCCCATCGCATTCTTCACCCGGACGCGGACCGGTGCCTTGGTCAGCCGCCTGAACAACGATGTCATCGGGGCACAGTCCGCCTTCGCCGGCACGCTGTCCGGCGTGGTCAGCAACGTGGTGGCCTTGGCCCTGACACTGGTGGTTATGTTGAACACCTCCTGGCTGGTCACCGTGCTGGCCATGGTGTTGCTGCCGATCTTCCTGATCCCGGCCCGGCGCATGGGCTCCAAACTGGCCGACCTCCGCCGTGAAGCGGCCGCGCACAACGCCGCCATGGGCACACAAATGACCGAGAGGTTCTCTGCCCCGGGCGCCACGTTGGTGAAGCTGTTTGGGCGCCCGGACGAGGAATCCCGTGAATTCGCTGACCGGGCCGGCCGGGTCCGGGACATCGGAATCCGCACTGCAATGCTGCAGTTCACGTTCGTCACGGCCCTGACGCTGGTGTCCGCGCTCGCCTTGGCCCTGGTCTATGGACTGGGCGGTTGGCTGGCGCTTGGCGGGCAGCTTGCCCCGGGCGATGTTGTGGTCCTGGCCCTCCTTCTCACCCGGCTCTACGCCCCACTGACGGCTCTGTCCAACGCCCGTGTGGAAATCATGAGTGCCTTGGTCAGTTTCGAGCGGGTCTTTGAAATCCTTGACCTGAAGCCACTCATCACGCAGAAGCCTGACGCAGTTTCCGTGCCCGCCGGCCCCGTGGCCGTGGAATTCAACGACGTCCGGTTCTCCTACCCCTCCGCCGAAAAGGTCTCGCTGGCTTCCCTCGAGGACGTTGCCACCCTGGATACCCGGGGTGGGGAGGAAGTCCTGCACGGGGTCAGTTTCCGGGTTGAACCTGGACAGACTGTTGCCCTCGTGGGTTCCTCCGGTGCAGGCAAGTCCACAGTGGCCCAACTGCTCTCACGCTTGTACGACGTCGACTCCGGCGCGGTGCGCCTTGGCGGACAAGAGCCAGGATCCGGCGTGGACGTTCGCGATCTCAGTTTCGATTCCCTCCGGGACACCATGGGCATGGTGACCCAGGACGGGCACCTGTTCCACGAAACCATCGCCTCCAACCTGCGCCTCGCCCGGCCCGATGCCACCGAAGACGACATGTGGGATGTGCTCCGGCGGGCACGCCTGGAGCCGATGATCCGGTCCCTGCCCGATGGCCTCGAAACCGTGGTGGGGGAGCGCGGCTACCGGCTCTCCGGCGGCGAACGCCAACGTCTCACCATCGCCCGCCTGCTCATCAAGCAGCCCCGCGTGGTGATTCTCGACGAAGCCACGGCAGCGCTGGACTCCACCAACGAAGCCGCCGTCCAGGCGGCCCTGGGCGAGGCACTCGAGGGGCGTACCGCCGTCGTCATTGCACACCGGCTGTCCACCATCCGCGCCGCCGACGCCATCCTGGTGGTGGAGGACGGACGGATCGTGGAGCGCGGCACGCACACCGAGCTGCTGGCCGCGGACGGGCGCTACGCCGAGCTGTACCAGACGCAGTTCGCGGAGGCCTCGGCGGTGGCACAGGAAGCCGTCCCGGAACTGTAACGCTTTTTACGTGAGCAGCGGGATGACGTGATCCGTCAGCAGCGGCGCCAGATCGCTGGGCAAGGGCCCGTTGAGGTCCAGCCAGCGGATCTCGGCGATCTCCGCTGAGGGGTGCGCTTCCCAGGTGCCTGGTGCTGTGAAAACGGTGGCCTCGATGTTGGTCGCCGCTTCGTTGGCAGCGACCGCGAGCCAGACGCCCAACGGCTGGAGCGCGTTCGGCGCTACCTCGATGCCCACTTCTTCATACAGTTCCCGCGACGCTGCTTCAGCGGCCGTTTCGCCTGGCTCGGGCTTACCGCCGGGATGCATGAACTTGTCCGTGCCGCGCTTCCGGACGGTCAGCAACTGGCCGTCTTGGTTGTAGACGCAGACGGCGCTCACGATGATCAGCTCTGTGGCGGTCATCCTTGCCTCCCGGCATCGATGCGGACCAGGTGCGATTCCAGCAGGAGATCCTTCGCCGGACCGTGGACATCCCACGTGAAGCTGAACGAATCGGGGCCGCGGTAGATGTAGCTGACGCGGTAATCGTCGGGATCGCACCAGTGCTTGTCCTGATGGCCCTGCTCCGAGAAACTCATGACGTGGAAGGGCCTGCCGTCGGGGAAGAACACGTCCATCGAATCCGCTGTGGCCCTTGGTGTGAGGACATACTCGCGGAAAGCCGGGCCGGAGTGGGAAGGCCAGTGCATGGTTCCGTCTTCGCGGTAGTCGAGTCCGCCGTCGCGATTCAAGGAATAGCGCACGACGCCGGTAAAGGTACCTCTGGTGCCTGAGGCGCGGTCCAGGAGGGTTCGCTCCACATTCCAGCTGCCGGCCAGGTAGGCCTGCAAGTCCTGGGTGGGTTGCTGGTGATTCAAGTGCCCTCGATTGGAATCGAACCAACGACACCGGCTTTAGGAGAGCCGTGCTCTATCCACTGAGCTACGAGGGCCTGTATGTCCATGGCTCTGAATCCCACTGCTGGAGCTCAAGGGCCCGGACACGACTACAAGCATACAAGCTGCCGGGGCGCTGCCCGAACACCGCTAGGCTGGCGAGCATGACAGGGCCTTCCACTGCACCGGCGCAGGCCGGATCGTTCTTTCCCGACCTCCGTAACATCCGGGCCAACATCGGCGGGTGGGCGCAGTTGAGCGTCGTCCAGTACTTCGTGGCCGAGGCCGCCGTCATTCAGGCATGGGCCGGTCCCGAGCCCTACAGCCGGGCCACCGGATACATCAGCGACCTCGGAGCAGTGTCCTGCGGTGTCTACGAGGACCGGGCCGTATGCTCGCCGTTGCACATGTTGATGAATGCCTCGTTCGTGGTGCAGGGGCTGGCGTTGGTCCTGGGTGCGCTCTTCCTGACCGCGGGACTTCTGTGTGTCGCGGCGAAGCCTGGTGTTGCTGCCCGCAGGTTTCGGTCTGTTGTGGGTGGGGTTGGGGCCGGTGGGGCTGGGGTCGGTGCCGTTCGGACCCGGGTGCTGACCGTGCCGTGGATCCTGGCTGTGGCCATCCGTGTCCTCACTGGAGTGGCCGGCGTCGGAACCGTCATTGTTGGCCTGGTGCCCGAAGACCTCGACTCACCGTGGCATTTTGCGGGTGCACTGATGTTTTTCATCGGCGGAGGATTTGCACTGTTGCTGTTGGGCATCCTGTGGTTCCGGCAAACCCCGATGAGTTGGTTCCTTGGCGTGTGCGGCCTGCTGTGTATTGGAGCGCTCATCATCGGCGGGATCACCGGAATGGACGTGCCCCTGCCGGGCCTTTTGGAGCGGTTCATGGGATATCCGGTGACCATTGGGCTGGCTGCCGCCGGATTGGTCATCGCGCAGCGGGTGCACACTGAACGGAAAGCTGCACGTTTGCGGGTGGGTTCGCACTGAAGCCCCCTGACCTTCCCGCACCCTTTGCCGCCGATCGCGCCCATAAGCTCTGGTGTGGCGGGCGGGTTGGGGCGCGGTGCCGGCGAACAAGTGGTGCGCCGGGCGGGTACGGGCGCTCGGACTACGCGTCAGGAGGGCTTTGCGCTCTTCCGCCCCAGGAATACAGCCAGCACGCCGCACGCGAGGCTGACCAGGAACAGTACCCACGACGCAACGGTCAGCGAAGAGGCCAAAGCCACCGAACCGGCGTCGGGGGTCTCGGATGCCAACATCGAATCGATGGCGACGTTGGACCACAGATGAGCCACGGCGAACAGCATCGGAGCCGCCCACATGGCCCAACGCCACGACTTCCGGGCCACGTTGGTGCCGATGAGGAGGAGCCAGCTGAAGCCGAAGATCAGGGGAAACAGGGTGCCGGCGGTCTTATGCACGTAGTTCAGTTGGCCGCGCGCGGATTCGTCCATGGCCTCGCGGAGCTGGCTGACGTATTCCTGCGAGAACCCGCCGATCAATGAATCCGGCATAGCCAAGCCGCCTGAAAGTTGGGTCATCTGGTTCAACGTCAGCAGGTGCAGGTACCAGAACAGGAACAGGCTGGCCACCACGCCCGCGATCACAATGAGCTTGGAGTTGCTCTGCGCCTTCTGCGGGGTGCGCTGGGTGGTGGTGTTGATCACGGGAGGCAGCGTGTGATCGGGAACCACTGCCTTTGCTCCGTGCTTCTTGATGCGCTGGGCTGGTGTCTTGGCCATGTCATTCATTATCCCGCCACATAAGCTGGAACCATGACCACCGGCAGGCACACAGCAACTGAACTCGATCCAACACTGAATGACTACCAACTGGCCAGCGCGCTGGTCCGTGAGGCAGGCCAGTTGGCGCTGCTCATGCGGATGGGCGGCTTGCAGGGCGAACGCAAGACCTCGGTGTCCGACGTCGTCACTGCAGCCGATCACGCCGCCGAGGCTTACGTGTTGGAACAGTTGCGGCGCTGCCGGCCGGAGGATGGCATCCTCGGTGAAGAAGGTGCGTCCGTGGCGGGAACGAGCGGCCGGACCTGGGTGATCGACCCCGTGGACGGCACCTACAACTTCCTGCACGGATCCACTTATTGGTGCTCGGCGATCGCCCTCAAGCGGGACGGCTCCGACCACGGGACCAACCCCGTTGCCGATCCGGACGTGCTGCTCGGTGCCATTTACCAGCCCGAACTGGACAAGTTGTGGCTCGGCGGCGAAGAACACCCCGCGACGTTGAACGGCGAACCGATCTCCGGCTCGGGCGACCGAGCAGTGGGTGAGATCAGTGCGGCCACCTACATCCACCCCACCTGGCTGGCGGATCCCCGCGCGGCAATGCCTTGGCACGCCGCTGCGGTCACCGCGGCGTCCCTGCGCATGTTTGGCTCAGGTTCGTGCGACCTCGGCCGCGTAGCCGACGGCGAACTCGGCTGCTGGTTCCAGCACAGCTGCCCGGAATGGGACTGGCTGCCCGGAAAAGCGATCGTCCGCGCAGCAGGCGGGGACACCGCCGTCGTGAAGGTCAACGGACTGAACTGGTTCGTCGCCGGAGGCCCGACGGCGGTGCGCGAGTTGAGCGCGGCGCTGGCCTCGGTTCCGCAGTTTGCTTAGTCGCTGAGGCGTTTGAAGCGTCGATGGACCGGCCGCCGGCAACCCGGCGCCTTATTGTGTCGGGGCCACCGCCTAGACTGGTAGGCACCATGGATATGTTGTTTGACCCCTACGCAGACGGACCCTTCAAAGCAGGCACCAAAGCCGCAGTCAAGGCTGCCCCGGAGCTTTCCCACTCAGGGGGAGGCGCTGCCGGCGCCCGCCTCCAAGGGAGCAGTGGCGGGTCGTCGGACACTGCTGACGGGCCGGCATCGGGAGGATGGGGCAACTCCGGAGGGTCGGGACTTCCGTCTGCCGATGCACTCCTGCAGGGGCTGAACCCGCAGCAGGAAGAAGCCGTCAAACACGCCGGCAGCCCTCTGCTGATCGTGGCCGGTGCGGGATCGGGCAAAACCCGTGTCCTCAGTAACAGGATTGCCTACCTGATCGCCACCAAGCGAGCACACCACGGGGAAATCCTGGCCATCACCTTCACCAACAAAGCGGCAGCGGAAATGCGGGAACGCATCGAAGCCTTGGTTGGCGGCCGGGCCAAGGCCATGTGGATCTCCACGTTCCACTCCTCCTGTGTCCGCATCCTGCGCAGGGAAGCCACCACGGTGGGCCTGAACTCGAACTTCTCCATCTACGACTCCGCGGACTCCCTGCGCCTGATCACCCTGGTGGCCAAGAACCTGGATCTCGATCCCAAGAAGTTCGCGCCCAAGGCCATCCAGCACAAGATCTCAGCGCTCAAGAATGAGCTGATCGACGCTGATTCGTATGCCTCCACCGCGAACTACAACGACCCCTTCGACACCGCGGTCTCCGAGGTTTTCAAGGGCTACACGCAGCGCCTCCGCCAAGCCAACGCCATGGACTTCGACGACCTCATTGCCGAGACCGTCTACATGTTCCGGGCCTTCCCGGCGCTCGCGGAGTCCTACCGTCGCCGCTTCCGCCATGTCCTGGTGGATGAGTACCAGGACACCAACCACGCCCAATACGCCCTGGTACGGGAAATCGTGGGAGTGGGAACGGACACCAGCGTCCAACCCAGCGAACTGACTGTGGTGGGCGACTCCGATCAGTCCATCTACGCATTCCGCGGCGCGGACATCCGCAACATTGTGGAGTTCGAGGCCGACTACCCCAACGCCCGCACCATCAAGCTTGAGCAGAACTACCGCTCCACCCAGAACATCCTCAGCGCGGCCAACTCGGTGATCTCCCGCAACCCCAACCGCCAGGAAAAGCGCTTGTGGACTGCCGAGGGCGATGGCGAGAAAATCGTTGGCTATGTGGGCGAGAACGAGCACGACGAAGCCCAGTTCATCGCCAAGGAAATCGACCGCCTGCAGGACGAGGAAGGCCTGCGTCCGGGCGATGTCGCCATTTTCTACCGCACCAATGCCCAGTCCCGTTCCATCGAAGACGTGTTGGTCCGGGTGGGCTTGCCGTACAAAGTTGTGGGCGGCACCCGCTTCTATGAGCGCAAGGAAATCAAGGATGCCTTGGCCTACCTTCGTGTCCTGGTGAACCCGGATGACGACGTCAACCTGCGCCGTATCCTCAATGAGCCCAAGCGGGGAATCGGTGACCGGGCGGAAGGCGCCGTAGCTGCCTTGGCAGAGCGCGAGCGGTCCTCCTTCATGGCTGCCGCCCGTCGTGCGGACCAAGCGCCCGGAATGGCCAGCCGTTCCGTCAACCTGGTCCTCGGCTTCGTGAAGCTGATGGATGATCTGGCCGAGGTCGCGTCAGGCTCCGGTGCCGCGGCCGCGTTGGAAGCGGTCCTGGAACAGACGGGATACCTTGCCGGGCTGCGGGCCAGCACGGATCCGCAGGATGAATCCCGGGTGGAGAACCTCGCCGAACTCGTGGCCGTGGTCCGTGAGTACGAACGCGACAACCCGGAAGGGTCCTTGGGCGAGTTCCTGGAGCAGGTCTCCCTGGTAGCGGACGCCGACCAGATTCCGGATGCACCCGGCGCTGACATCGACGCCGCCGTGGCTGAGGCAAAGCGCATGGGTGTGGTCACGCTCATGACCCTGCATACCGCCAAGGGACTGGAGTTCCCGGTGGTCTTCCTGACCGGCATGGAGCACGGAATCTTCCCGCACCAGCGCTCTGCTACAGACCCCAAGGAACTCGCGGAAGAACGCAGGCTCGCCTACGTGGGCCTCACCCGCGCCCGCAAACGCCTCTACGTCACGCGCTCAGAAGTCCGCAGCATGTGGGGCCAAAGCCAGTACAACCCTGCCAGCCAGTTCCTCGAGGAAATACCCTCCGAACTGGTGGAGTGGAAGCGCGAAGGCATGAGCCGCCAGGCGGGCGGTTGGGGCAGCGCCCCCATCGGTTCCAATCGCTATGGCGGGTCGTTCTGGGGAGCGGGCACTTCACGCGGCGCTGCCGCAAGCCCCACTGCAGGGTTCGACGCCGACGTTCCTGCCGCCGTCGCACGCAACAGGGTGCAGCCGCAGAAGGAAGTCATTTCGGTGGTGGTGGGGGATAAGGTCAACCACACGAGCTTCGGCAATGGTGTGGTGCTGGGAGTCGAAGGTGCTGGCGATAAGACGGTGGCCAAGGTGAAGTTCGACGTCGGCGAGAAGCGCCTGCTGTTGCGCTACGCGCCGCTGACCAAACTGGATGCCTAAGCTTCGCAGGGGTCCATACCCATTGTCCTGATCACCTTCCCGGCCTAGACTGACCGGGCGTTGCACTGGGGCCGACGTCGGTTTGCTGCCCCACCTTGCAACGCCAAAAAGGTTGCATTCCTGTGGGGGAGGACGCGCGTGGGCGCTTTTGTTGGAGAACGTCGATTATTTCCTAAGGCCGCGAGGCTGATTCTGGTTGGGGTCGTGGCGAGCGCCTTGGCGCTCCAGTTCGCGCCGCCTGGGACAGCCGATGCGGAGCCGTCAGCGTCTTCCAGCGAGTCCGCGGCAACTGCCGGTCCGGAGGCAACCGCAAGCCCGACGCCGACGGCCATTCCGAGCCCGACGGCCATTCCAGCGCCGACAATAAGCGCCGCAGAAACCGCCAGCCCGACGCCGACGCCGACTGCCACCTCCGGGGCGACCCAGCCGGCCGTCGTCGAACCAGTGGTGACCGAACCGCCCGCGACAAAACCCGCGACGAATCCCCCCGCGGAGGCGCGGAATGAGCCCCCTGCACAGGCTGACGCGGACCTTGCTGATCCATTGACTGTGCGGTCTTACATGGACAGGGGATACCTCACCAAGGCATACGATGCGCCGCTGGTGATTTCCGGCGGAACTGCTCCGTACACCGCGGCTGTCAGTGACGTCCCGCCCGGTCTGACGTTCGACCCAGCGAGCCTCAGGTTCACCGGCATGCCCACCCAAGAGGGCTACTTCCGGATGCCTGTCACGGTGACGGATTCCTCGGACCCCGCGCAATCCGTGGTCCAGGAGGTCGCGGTGGACTTCTACGACTACGTACCTCCGCAATTCAGAACCGTGACAGGCTCGGAGAAGTTCACTGACGGCGTCATTGGAGCCTGGTACAGCGAGAGCATCCTGGTCTGGACAGTGGGTGGCCAGCCATACACCACGGCTTTGGTTTCGGGTGCTCTTCCGCCGGGGATGTCGTGGGGGCAGAACGCTGCTTCCGGCACCCCGACTGCCGGGGGAACGTACAAATTCACCGTGCGGTTCTCGGATTCCTACGAATTTGTCGATGCGGATTTCACGTTGACTGTTCGGGCCTCGAGGCCACAGCCCACGGGCTTCCCCGTTCCGGCGGCCGTCTTGGGCGAACCGTATTCTGCGAAGATCGCCACCGTCACCGGGGGCGTGGCCCCATATCGTTTTTGGTGGGCGACGCCGCGCCACATGGCCGGTAGCCTGTCGTGGCACGATCCGGGACCGGACGGGCTCACCATCGATGCCAACGGTGTGTTGCAAGGCACCCCTACCAGAGCCGGGTCTTTCCAGATCTTTGTGTACTTCAGTGACTCCGGCCTGTACAACCAGTGGGTCTTCTCCACCGTCGTGACCGTCCTGGAGACCCGGCCGCCGGTCGTCGAACAGCCACCCGCGGAGAACCCGCCGGCGCCGGCAGTTCCAGCACCTCCGGCGGCCGTGACACCGGCAGGAGCAGTGGTCCCGGCGTCGGGCGCTGAACCTACCAGCGTTGACCTTACCGGCGTTGAACTCGCGGCGACCGGCCTGGAGTCCGGACGCCTGAACGCCACGCTGTGGGCTGCCGTGGGGCTGCTGGCTGCGGGCGCTGCACTGACGGCCATCAACAGCCTCAGGCGCCGGCGAAACGGCCCGGTGTGAGGTAACCGGCATAATTGGTGGCATGCGACGGACTGTTCTGGGGATTCTTGCTGCCGTGCTCTTGATTTTGGCCACGGGGTGCTCGTTCGCCACGGAGGATCCGGACTACGTGCCGCCGGCCCCTTTGGCGCCCCTTGAGCAACTGAAACAGGTTCCGGTCACAGAACAGACCACCCTGGCCGCAGGCGAGGATGTGACCGCCTTCGTCACCCAGGACCGAACCATCGTGTGCGCCCTGACATCGTCCAAGGGTGGACACCTCAACCTGCCCTACGAGGCCAATTCCTACTCGGACGCGGCCAACAACAAGTTCGCCGTCGTCCCGGTGGCTCACTGCGAATTGGCGAAGTATGCCAAGCCGGACCTGACCGACATCGCCGACGACTGCGCCGGAACGGGCCTGGGCTACCTCGGCGGCACGGTTCTCCTCTCGCCGGACAAAGCCGCCTACGGCTCATGTCGTTCCGGCGTAACACAAATGGAGTCGGAGTTTGGGCCCAAAGGCAGCCGCAATGGCCCCATCTCCAAGCTGCGGGAGTTGCCCGATGGGCAGAACATTGAGCGCAATGGACTGCGCTGCTCGGCCTACAACGGCGGTGTTGCCTGCGGAAACGTCTCCGGTGGCGTGGCTTTCTTCGTCACGCCCGAGGGGTACCAGTTGATTTCCGACGGCGGCAAAACAGTTACGGGGAACCTGAAACAGGCGGACTGAGGCTGGACTGATGGCCGGTCAAAGGCCCAAAAACCGCGTCATTCTGCGGTTTTTCTACAGGCGATAGAAGTGTAAGGTTACTCACTTAACAGGTAGTGTGTAGCTGGCGGGACTCCTCATAGGGCTAAAGTTCCGAGAGGACCTTACGCAATGTGACCGGCTTCAATCCTGGTTGTTACCGCGTACTTTCCGCAGCTGGCTATCGCGGTCATCGCGGTTCCCGGCTGAACAGAAAACTACTTCGACGTAGAAGGACACTAAACCGTGGACCTGTTTGAATATCAGGCGCGCGATATGTTCGAAGCGCACGGTGTACCCGTGCTCGCCGGCATCGTGGCGCACACTCCTGAAGAAGCAAAGGCAGCTGCCGAGAAGATCGGCGGCGTAACTGTCGTCAAGGCACAGGTTAAGGTTGGTGGCCGCGGCAAGGCTGGCGGCGTCAAGGTTGCCAAGACTGCCGAAGAGGCGCTTGAGCACTCCACCAACATCCTGGGCATGGACATCAAGGGCCACACCGTCAACAAGGTGATGATCGCCCAGGGCGCCGACATCGCTGAAGAGTTCTACTTCTCGGTCCTCCTGGACCGCGCCAACCGCAACTACCTGGCCATGTGCTCCGTAGAAGGCGGCATGGAGATCGAGCAGCTTGCTGTCGAGCGTCCCGAGGCCCTGGCCAAGATCGCCATCGACCCCGCTGTGGGCATCGACCAGGCAAAGGCTGACGAGATCGTCGCAGCTGCAGGTTTCGCTGAAGAACTGCGCGGCAAAGTGGCCGACGTCATTCTGAAGCTGTGGGACGTCTTCAAGAAGGAAGACGCAACCCTGGTTGAGGTCAACCCGCTGGTCCGCACCGGCGCAGGTGAAATCGTTGCCCTCGACGGCAAGGTCTCCCTGGACGAGAACGCTGACTTCCGCCACGTGCACCACGCCACGTTGGAAGACAAGGATGCAGCTGACCCGCTCGAGGCCAAGGCCAAGGCGCAGGACCTCAACTACGTCAAGCTGGACGGCGAAGTAGGCATCATCGGCAACGGCGCCGGTCTTGTGATGTCCACCCTCGACGTCGTCGCTTACGCCGGTGAGAACCACGGCAACGTCAAGCCCGCCAACTTCCTGGACATCGGTGGTGGAGCATCCGCCGAGGTCATGGCCAACGGCCTGGACGTCATCCTTGGCGACTCCCAGGTCAAGAGCGTGTTCGTGAACGTCTTCGGTGGCATCACTGCGTGTGACGCCGTGGCAAAGGGCATCGTGGGTGCACTTGCTGAGCTTGGTTCCTCCGCGAACAAGCCGCTGGTAGTCCGCCTCGACGGCAACAACGTTGAGGAAGGCCGCCGCATCCTGACCGAGGCCAACCACCCGCTGGTTACCCTGGCCGCCACCATGGACGAGGGCGCCGACAAGGCTGCCGAGCTCGCCAACGCAGCTAAGTAAAGGGACGCGACAATGTCTATCTACCTCAACAAAGACTCCAAGGTCATCGTTCAGGGCATCACCGGCGGCGAGGGCACCAAGCACACCGCCCTGATGCTCAAGGCCGGCACCAACATTGTTGGTGGCGTCAACGCCCGCAAGGCCGGCACCACGGTCCTGCACGGCGACAAGGAAATCAACGTCTTCGGCACCGTCAAGGAAGCCATCGCTGAAACCGGCGCAGACGTCTCCATCGTCTTCGTCCCGCCGGCATTCACCAAGGACGCCGTTGTTGAAGCCATCGAAGCCGGCATCGGCCTCGTTGTGGTCATCACCGAAGGCGTTCCGGTTCAGGACTCCGCCGAATTCTGGGCACTGGCCCAGTCCAAGGTCGACGCTGACGGCAAGCAGATCACCCGCATCATCGGACCGAACTGCCCCGGCATCATCACCCCGGGCGAAGCCCTGGTGGGCATCACCCCGGCGAACATCACGGGCAAGGGCCCCATCGGCCTTGTCTCCAAGTCCGGTACCTTGACCTACCAGATGATGTACGAACTCCGCGACCTCGGCTTCTCCACCGCGATTGGCATCGGTGGCGACCCCGTCATCGGCACCACGCACATCGACGCCCTGGCTGCGTTCGAAGCGGACCCCGAGACCAAGGCGATCGTCATGATCGGCGAAATCGGTGGCGACGCTGAAGAGCGCGCAGCCGACTTCATCAAGGCCAACGTCACCAAGCCGGTTGTGGGCTACGTTGCCGGCTTCACGGCTCCTGAGGGCAAGACCATGGGCCACGCAGGCGCCATCGTGTCCGGCTCCGCTGGAACCGCACAGGCCAAGAAGGAAGCTCTCGAAGCTGCCGGCGTGAAGGTCGGCAAGACGCCGTCCGAGACCGCCAAGCTGCTGCGCGAAGTTTTCGCAACGCTCTAGCATTGCTGCCGTAAGGCACCTGAAGTACGACGACGGCCCGGCGCCTTCCCCACGGAAGGTACCGGGCCGTCGTCGTACTTTAAGCGGTGGTCTTTCCACGTCCTGGACATGGCTGACGCGGGCCGAAGAGTCTGGGGGAAAACTCCGACCCGCGCCAGGTTCATGGGGCCGGCTAGGCGATGACTTTCATGGCCTGCCAGCCGGTGCCGAGACTGATCGGCGGTACGTTGCTGAGCGTTCCGCCTCCCGATCCGGGATACAGCCACAAGGTGTCTCCGATGCGGCCCACGACGTCGTTCCGGCCGTCGCCGTCAAGGTCCCGCGGCCCGGCCACCGCAGTGCGGGTTCCCCAGCCTGTCCCGATCTGCGTCCATTGCAGCCAGCCCCCGGAACCATTGCCCGGATACAGCCATAATGCGCCTGTGTCGGTACGGCGCGCCAGTACATCTCCCTTGCCGTCGCCATTGAAATCGCCGGTGCTGAAGATGGCGTTCATGACGTCCCAGCCCCAGCCCACGGTGTAGGGAGTCCGCTGTCCACCGGTGCCGTTTCCTTCGTACATCCGAAGCTCGCCGTTGCTTCGACGGCCGATGAAATCGGGGATGCCATCGCCGCTGAAGTCGCCGGGGGAGAAGAGCTGCGTCATGGTGCTCCAGCCCGTGCTGACCTGGGTACGTGCCCCGAAGCTGCCTGCACCGTCGCCGGGGTAGAACCAGAGGATGTCACCCGCCCGTGCAAGGAGGTCGGGTTTGCCGTCCTTGTTGAAGTCGCCGGGGGTGACGGTGTCCGTGATGGTGGACCAGGCGGGTGCGGCCAGTGCGATCTTCCGTGGGTCCAGCCCGCCGGATCCGTTGCCGGGGTACAGATACAAGTTCCCGGCAGTATCGGCGGCCAGCACGTCCGCACGGCCGTCACCGTTGAAGTCATGGGCCGACGGCGGACCGGCTGCGGGCACGGTATAGGTCTGGGTGCCCACGGCCGAGGTGTTGCCGGCGGTGTCTACGCCGATGTACTTGAGCACCAGGGTGGAGCTGCCCATGACGATCGGATTGGCGGCGTTGTACTTGATGTTGGTGGGTGACTCCGTGGCCGTGGGCGTACTGCCGTTGGTGGTGTAGTAGATGGTGGCAGGCTCGTTGGCGGACAGTGCGATGGTGGCTCCACTGGCCAAGGCGCGGCTGGTGGGGTTGGCCGTCACGGTGGGGGCCGCAGTGTCCGGTGGCACGGTGTACGTCTGGGTGGCCACCTCGGAAACGTTGCCCGCGGTATCCCTGGCGAAGTACTTCAACGTCATCGGACCGGGACCGTTGAAGGGGATCGCCGTGGTGTAGGGGAGCCCGGCCGTCAGTGGATCGGTCCCGTCGGTGGTGTACCGGATGTCGGCGGGCTCATTAGCGGTCAGTGTGATGGTGGTGCCCGGAGCGTACTGGCCGCCCACCGGGTTGGCGGTCACCACGGGCTTGATGACATCGGGGCCGGTGGAGTAGGTCTGCGTGGCCACAGCGGAGGAGTTGTTGGCGCTGTCCACGGCGAAGTACTTCAGGGTCAGCGGGCCGCTCAACGTCAGCGGAGAGGTGTACTTGCTGCTGGCCGTCGTGGGGGTGCTTCCATTGGTGGTGTAGTAAATGGTGGATGTTTCATTGGCGGTCAGGGTGATGGACTGGCCCACAGCGTAGGTTCCACCCGGGGGTGTCGCTGTGACGACCGGTGCCACGTTGTCTGTGCCAAGGTAGGCCTCAAATTCGGCCAGCCCGGCGTTGGTGGTGCCGGCACTGACCGAGGTGATGTTGAGCCGTACCGAGCTCACTGTCTTGGCAGGAAACTTGATGGTGAGGCCCGATCCGTTATTGGGCAGTGTCGGGACCGGCACAGTGCTTCCATCCGAGAACTGCAGGTTGCCGGCGGTGATCTGATCCGTCAGGAGGGGACGGTCGGACAGGGTGACCGCGTTGATGGTCCGGGTGGGGGTGAAGTTGTATTGGACCCAGCTGCCGGCCTTTTCCCCGGCGGAGACCCACTCACGCGTGGCATCCATCGGAGTGCCCCAGTGGTACCCGTCGCGGACCTTTTCCGGGCCCTGCGCTGCAGCCTTCTGCGACGACGCAGTGACGGTGGTACCTGCGGATTTAGCGGCGTTGCCCACCCACTCGATGGCGGTAATGTACTGCCGTTTCAGCCATTCGTCATAAGGGGAATCCGGGCAGCCCTCGCCGGGACTGCTGCAGACGTACATGTCGAAATCAGCGAACCGCACAAACGTGTCCACCTTGGCGGTGAGCTCAGCCCCGGTGACGTTCTGGGCGTACTCATCAATGACATAGGCATCGTAGGCCATGGATGTGTGCGGTCCGGTGTAGCTGCGGGTGGCAAGCTGGGCGAATTTTGCGGTAGCCCAGTGGTCGCTGTGGTCGTACGGGCTGGTGAAGTTCCCGGTCCAGTCCTGGGTGCGGAAGGTGGTGGGCTGGAAGTTGGCCACAAGTCGGTTCAATGCTGACTGGAACTGGGACTTGGTGAAGGTAGCAGCGTTGTCCACCGGGCGGATGGAGGAAAGCCGGCCGTCCCACAGTTTGAGGATGCTTTGGCTGCCATACGCGGCGCTGCCCAAGCCGTTGGGGAAGCCGTCGGGCAATCGCATGTAGACCACCGAGACGTTGGGGGCGCCGTTGAGGGTCCGCAGGGTCAGTGGGCGTCCCGGGACGCCGGCGTCGGAGGTCGTCCAACTGTTGGAGACTCCGGCCATCTTGGCGTAGCTGGCCTGGATTCCTGATTCGAGGCTGCGCCAGTAGGTGGCTCCTTCACCGGCCTCGCCGGCGGTGGCGAACACCGTTTGAACACAACGCTTCGCCTGGATATCGCGCATGAAGTCCGGGCTGAGGAAGAGCAGGTCATCATCCGTGTGCGCCACGATCTGCATGGCGCCGCCCGTGCCCGCGCAGGGCGGTTCAGCAGCAGATGCGGGAGCTGCGGTGGTGAGGGCGAAGCCGCCCATGACCAACGCGGGCCCCAGGAGAAGGCCCAGAAGGCGTTTGGTGAGAGAAGGACGGCTGATCGGATTGAGAGGACGACTGGCGTATTTTGGACGGTCCACAACCATGCTCCTTTGAGCAGATGTTGGGCCCCCCAGCCGGCAAACTTACGACGTCCCCCGGACGTCTATGAATGAAGTTGGTACTGGCTGAACTTCCGACGAAACTGAAAGCGATGCAGTGAGAGTTACTGTAGCCCAACCGCCGGAGCATGAATAGAGTGCCGGCAAACGTCAACGAACTTCTTGAAAGGCAGCAGCCGCTCCGCATCGGGGATGAGGGACGCCTCAGGATGCCACTGCACGGAGGCTACCCACCGGGTGGGATCCTCCAGGGCCTCCACCGTGCCGTCGTCGGCGACGGCCGTGACCATCAGGCCCTCGCCCACCCTGTCCACCGCCTGGTGGTGCCCGGAGGCAATCTTGATGGTGGTCCCCCCGGGAGCTCCATAGAGTGCCGCCGTCTTGGAACCAGCCGTGAGGCGAACGTCATGCCAGGCCCACTCACCGGCCGCCGGATCGTGTGGATCCAGGCCGCTGTGGGTTACCGAGGTAGGGCCCATGTCCTGAATCAGCGTTCCGCCGTACACCACGTTCAACAACTGGTGGCCGCGGCAGACCCCCAGAAGCGGCAAGCCGGCGTCGATGGTTGCCCGGGCAACATCGACGTCCAAATGGTCCTGCTCCCGGTTCACGTCGTACAGCGAATCTTCGGGATCCTGGCCGTACAAACGGGGATCGATGTCGCCGCCTCCCGGCAGCAGCACGCCGTCGAGCATCTGCATTTCGGCAGCCAAGCGGCCGGCGCTGTCTGCCGAAACCGGCGTCAACAGCACCGGCTGCGCACCGGCCTCGCGCAACAGGTCCACGATGAAGGTGAAAAGTTGATTGGCTTCCCCCACCCGGGCATCGGAGGAGTCCGAACTGCTGAGACGGATCGGAACACCGATACGCGGACGGGCAACTTCTGAACTCTTCATCATTCATGATGCACCGGACAGCAGCCCGGCGCGCAAACGCCCGCGTCACAGCCCGGCGATACTACGCTGAAACCATGAATCGTACCGGAGCCCTGAACCCGAGCCCGCGGACACTGGACATAGAAAGCGTGGTCCAGTTCCAGCATCTGGCGAGCACAGGAGCCGGGTCCATGAATGGCTGGCACGCCCAGTCGCTTGACCTGCGTGGCCACGCACGGGAGCTTAAGTCCTTGGACGCCCAGGGCGCGATCTTTCTGGGGTGCACCTTCGACGACGGCGTGGAAGAGAGCCTGCGACGCCGTGGAGCACTGATCTTTCCCAAGCTCCAGGGCGTACCGTTCGACCCCTACCGGAACAGCCTGTACACGCCAGCGGAGCTCTACCCGGACATCTCCTCCACAGAGTACGAGTCAACCCTCGACGCCCGGGTCTACCAGTGGAGCATCCTCCCCGGGCAGCGGGGAAGCCTGGACGCCACCCTGGCCGCGGCCCTGCACGACCACGCAATCGGCGATGCCCTGGACGAACTCCTGGACCACGGAGCGCTCTCCGGGGCCCAGGTAGTGGGCGTCATGGGTGGACACGCCGCCCAGCGCGGCACCAGCGACTTCGCCGACGCCGCACGGCTGGGCCGGCTGCTCGCCCATGCGGGATTTGCCGTCGCCACCGGCGGGGGACCCGGGGCCATGGAGGCAGCGAACCTGGGTGCCTACTTGAGCGGAACGTCCGACGCCGATGCTGCGGCCGCGCTGGAAACCCTCGCCGGAGTGCCGGGGTTCAGGCCCTCGGTGACGGCTTGGGCGCGGCAAGCAGCCGCCGTCGTCGAACGTTATCCGGAAGGCACACCGACCCTGGGGATTCCCACGTGGTTCTACGGCCACGAGCCGCCCAACCTGTTCGCTACGCACGTTGCCAAATATTTCGCCAATGCCGTCAGGGAAGCCATCTTGCTGGAGTTGTGCACCGGCGGGATCGTCTTCCTTCCGGGCGCCGCAGGGACCGTGCAGGAGATCTTCCAGGACGCTTGCGAGAACTACTACGGAGCACCCGAAACCATCAGCCCCATGGTGTTGGTGGGATGCGAACACTGGGAACGGACACTCCCGGCGTGGCCCATGCTGCAGAGCCTCGCCGCGGGAAAGCCCATGGAGGAGAAGATCTTCCTGGTGGACACCGTGGAAGAGGCGCTCGCGGTGGTGGCCGGCCAAGGGTGAGGCGCAGCTAGAAGTCCTTGCTGCAGGGACCCGAGCCGAGTTGGGCCAGGCCGGTCCTGTCGCCGGCAGCGTATTGGCGAACCCAGGAAGCCTGGTCAAACATCAGTTGGCGGGGATCGTCCACGTGGTCAAGGCCCAGCAGATGTCCCAGCTCATGCATGATCACCGCTACGCCGATCTCCTTGCCCTCGGAGGTGTCCACGATGCCGGCGAATTGCGGGGCGTCCAAGGACACCGTACCGGTGACATAGGCCTTGTAGCCGTCGCTCAGGCCAATCGAGGAACTGCCTCCCAAACCCACGGTTTGGCCGGTCAGACGCGGCACCTGCTCCGGAGTGCTCCACGCAATCAGGACGGGCGCCCACCGGTCACCGTATCTGGCGGGCTGGTATCCCTGCCTGTTGGTGGACGGGACCTCGGAACTGGGGCCGTCGTAGACGAACTTCAATCCGGTGGCGACGCTGGCTTGGCGAATGGCCTCGTCCACCAGTGGCTGCCAGGACGGATCCCCGAGATCCGCGTTCACCACGTAGTGGATGGGCCTGCACGGGGAGTAAGCCAGGGGAGTGCCGTCCTCCTTCACGGCGAGGAACTTGTACGAGGTACTTGTCCGGTTCACGGGTGCCGGAGTTCCCAGTGGCGCATCGGCTTCTTCCAGGCCGGGCACAGGTTCCTGGCGCTGCCCGAACGGGACCAACCCGGGCCGGGGTCCCTGGCTTTGCGTGGCGGAGGAGCCGTACAGGAACCGCTGCAGGTCGCCGCTGAAATACGCCCCCGCGCAGACCAGGCCGAGGATGCCCAGGAAGAACAGGATGGCGGCGATGCTGCTGTGCTTGATCGGCTGTGCTGGTGCTGCTGCCGGTGCCGGTGCCGGTGGCAGCGTGGCCTCTGGCCGGTAGGGGCCATGCGGAGGATCATGGGGGCGAAGGGGATCGGGGTCCGGCCACTGGGGCGACCCGTTAGGTTCCATGGAACCCCCTGACGTGGAGGCCGCGACGGGAGGTGGGGCGCCGCCGTCGACCGTAGTCGCCAGCATAAGTCCGGATACGCCGGGAGTCCATGGCCCCCTGAACCGGTTGTTAGATGTCCTCGCGGCAGGGGGCAGAGGCAAGGAGGTGCAGTCCGGTCAGGTCGCCGGCCGCAAGGCCGTCAGGGGCGCCAATTTCCGGGTACATCAGCTGGACCGGATCATCAACGTGGTCCAAACCCATGACGTGCCCCAACTCGTGCTGCATGACCGCCAGGACGTAGTCGGCGCCTTCGGGATCAGCGAGGAGTTCGGCGACCTGCGGGGTGTCCAACTCCAGGCTGCCCGTGATGTAGCTTTTGGGTCCGTTGTTCAGTGAGTACATGGTGCTGCCGCCCGTACCAATGACTTTGTCCGCCAACGCCGGCGCGGCCTCCGGCGTGGTCCACGAAATCAGCAGGGGAGCCCAACGGTCGCCGTACTTGGCCGGCTGGTATGGCTCCCGCCGGTCTACCGGCAACTCGTCGGTGGTGCCGTCGTTGACGAACAGGATTCCTGAAGCGGCGGAGACATTCGCGATCGCTGTCTCCAGCAGTGCATCGGAGCCCTCCGGCGCGGACGCTTCGTTCACCACGTAGTGCAGCGGCCGGCACGGCGAGTACCCCACCGGAGTACCGTCGTCGTTGGTAGCCAGGAACTTATACGAATCGTTCATGGTCTCCGGCGCCTGGGGCGAGGCCAGCGGGGCGTCAGCCTCCTCAAATCCGGGCGGCGGGGCGTCTGCTGCCCGGGCAGGTGCCGTTTGCTTCTGCCCGGGTTGCCCGTCGTGCGCGGCGCCAGGGACGCTCACACCCGGGAAAAGGGCGGTGATCCGCGGGTCTCCATGCAGGAACCCGCTGACCAGCACTGCCACAACAGCGGCAATTCCGGCCATGAGCACGCCACGGAGAATACGCCAGGCCGTGCCGGCACGCCGGTGCTTTGGCGCACGCGTTTCCCGCTCCGAGTCCACGGTTCTCCATTCCTCACGCCCTGGTCACGCGGGGCAGCGCGGAGGACGAACCAACATTACGGGCTGCGGGGGGAGCCGTCCAAACTAGACGATGGTTGCCCCGAATACCAGGCCGAGCCCGTACGTGGCGGCAGCCGCTGCCAAGCCGATCGCGAGCTGGCGCAGCCCGCGGCTCAGTGGCGACGTTCCGGACAGCAAGCCCACGACGGCGCCGGTCGCCAGGAGCGCGATGCCCACCAGGACACCGGCCACCATCAAGGCGGCAAATCCCGTCATGCCGAAAATGAACGGCAGGATGGGAACGATGGCACCGGAAGCGAAGAAGCAGAAGCTGGACATCGCTGCGCCCCATGCCGAGCCGACGGATTCGTGCTCGTCGGTGGCAGGTTTCTCAGGCTGCAAGGAGAGACTGGGATCGCAGTCGCAGCTGAACAGGCCCATGCGCTCTGCGGCGCGATGCTCAGCGGCCTCGCGCGTCATGCCCCGTGCAAGGTACACCAGCACCAATTCGTTGTGTTCGATGTCCAACGACGGTGCTGCTGTGAGGGTGGCCTGCGTGGGCAGCGTCGCGTTGAGCAGTTCCCGCTGGGAGCGGACCGAGACGTACTCGCCGGCGCCCATGGACAATGCGCCGGCCAAAAGACCTGCTACACCGCTCATCAGCACCACGGGACTGGGTACGCCGGTGGCGGCCATGCCCATGACCAGCGAAAGGTTGCTCACCAAACCGTCGTTGGCGCCGAAGACTGCGGCACGGAAGGTACCGGAAAGCCGGTTCCGACCACGGGTGGCCAGTCCCCTGACCACCTCTTCGTGGATCTGTTCGTCAGCCACCATGGCCGGTGTTGCCGCGGGTTCGGTGCCGTAGGGGGAGCGGCCTTCTGCTCGTTGGGCCAGGGCCAGGACAAAGACGGACCCGAAGTTGCGGGCCAGGAAGCCCAGGAACTGGCTGCGGGTCGACGCGGCCTTGGGCATTCCGGCGTGCTCACCCAGGAGCTTGAGCCAGTGGGCCTCGTGCCGGCCTTCGGCTTCGGCCAAGGCCAGCAAAATTTGGCGTTCTTCGCCGTCGCGCCTCTGGGCGAGTTCGCGGTAGACGGCGGCCTCGGCGCGCTCATCGGCGAGGTACTGACGCCATCGGCGGATATCGGCGTGCGAAGGCGGCGCGGGTTGCGTTTCGACGTTTTCGGGGGCTGCCGATTCCGGGGTGGGATCCGGAGCGGGGCTCGACGAACCGGGGGATTCCTGGTGCTGTTGCACTTTCTCTCCTGTGCTGGGTGGGGTAGTTGCGGCCCCATTGCACGCCCCACTGTACCGCTTATCTTCGCGGTTTTTTGGCTGGTATTCCTCAATCGGAATGTTCGGCGCACCGTAATTTCCGGGCGTCCTTGACCCTCGCCGGGCCCGGTGCTCAGATGGAAGGACAGGGGCGGGGGCCCACCCCGCGCACGTTCACCAGGGCTTTGAGCGGCCCACGAGACGGAGGTTGCACCATGAACACCACCGAATCACACTCCAACTATCCGGAACGGACCACCATTGAGTCGGATCCGGCCTACGACTACGCCGAGGACCAGGAAGTGGACGAGGCCTGGGTGGAAGAAGTGGACGCCTCCGAGGACGACGAACGTGTGGTCCCCATCGACGAAACCGAGGAATTCCGTGAGGAGGACGAGGAAATCTAAGCGGGCTCCTCGTGGCTGAGTGTGTAGTGTTGCTGCACACCCGCGCGTTTGCCGGCCGCGGCAACCGTCACCGTCAGGGTTCTCGACGCACCACACCAGAGGGTCGGCCGGACCGCTTGGGCCAACGCCTGCGCGATCAGGTGCGGTTCAGGATGCGCGAACCGACCGGTTCCGGCCTTGGCAGTGATGGTCACCGTGCCCAGGAAGAGGTCGACGGCGGGAATCACCACGACTCTGTGGCTGGCTGTTGGCGCCGGGGTACTGGTGGCCGGGGTGGTATCGCCTTGGTACGGCAAGGGACTGCTCCTTGGGGGAGTGCTCTTGCCCGCTCGGTTGTCTCTGGTCCGGGACGGGCCGCTTCCTCATCCGAACCACCCGTGAACATGGGGTTGGTGTGTGGCCAGTCGGAGCTTGGCACCACATCTCTTGAAGCTGGGACCACCTTACCGCACAGCTCCCCCCACCACCTCCCGTTGTGAGGCCTGCTCTGCGTCCCTTGGCGAGGTTTCAGGGCGCAAAGCGGGCCACACAACGCCCTCTTCCCGGGCACACAACAACGGCGGCGCCGCCCCGGAAAGGGGAGGCGCCGCCGTCGAACTTTGCTCTTTTGTTGTGCTGTTGGCTGCAGCGTTACTTGTGGCTGCTGACCGGGTGGGCCTCAGGCGGGAGTTCCTCGGAGACGGCGCCGGCAACGCGCTTGTCCCAGGCCTCGCGGACTGCGGGATCAGTGGGCGGGGTGAGCAGTGAAATCACGACGTAGGCGACGAACGAAGCGGCGAGACCGTAGTAGATCGGTTCGTTGGCGTAGACGCCGTCCGCGCTCGGAATGACACCCAGGGCGAAGAGGATCAGAAGGGTCAACGTCAGCACCGATCCCACTGCCATGGACCATGCAGCGGCGATGCCGGTGCCGCGCTTCCACACCAAACCGCCCAGAATTGCTACCAGGAGGCCGCCCACCAGGATGTCGTAGGCGATGGTGAGGGCAATCACCACGTCCTGGGCTGCCATGGAAATCAGTACTGCCACGATGCCGAGTCCAAGAACCCAGTAGCGGTTGGCCTTGACGTCGTGTTCGGGGTTTTCGCTGTCATCGGTGTTGATGGTCTTGCCGAACCAGCTGGCCACGAACGGGACAACGTCAGCGCGGGCCACCGTTGCTGCGGCAATCAGGGCGCCGGAAGCGGTGGACATCATGGCGGCAACAGCCGCGGCCATGACCAGGCCGCCGATGCCGACGGGCAGGATGTGGGTTGCAACCTCTGCGTACACAACGTCCTTGCCGAGGTTGGTGACATCGATGTCCGGCAATGCCACCCGGGCAGCCAAGCCGATCACGGCGCCTGCGATGCCGTAGAGAATGCAGTAGACACCGGCCGTGGCGCCGCCCCAACGGGCAACGGTGGGGGTCTTGGCAGTGAAAACACGCTGCCAGATGTCCTGGCCGATCAGGAGGCCCAGTGTGTAGACCACGAAGTACGTGATGATGGTCTGGGCGCCGATTCCATCGATCTGGAAGAAGGTGTCGTCGAGGCGCTCACGGATGCCGTCCATGCCGCCGGCAGCGTTCAGGACGAACGGGAGCATCAGGAAGAAGATGCCGACGGTTTTGATGATGAACTGGACCTGGTCGGCCAGGGTGATGGACCACATGCCGCCAATGGTGGAGTAAACCAGGACGATCGCGCCGCCAACGGCGATGGCAAGCCAGCGTTCCCAGTCGAAGAGCACCACGAAGATGGTGGCGTAGGCGCCGGTGGAAGTAGCGCAGAGCATGAGCGTGTAGGCCAGCATGACGATGCCTGAGGTCTGCGTGGCCCTGCTGCCGTAGCGAAGGCTCAGCATCTGGGAGACCGTGTAGATCTTCAGGCGCTGGATGGTGCCGGCGAACAGGAGGCTGAGAAGCAGCACGCCTGCGCCGATGGCTACCACCAGCCACATGCCGGAGATGCCGAACTTGTAGCCGAGTCCGACGCCGCCCACGGTGGATGCGCCACCGAGGACCACAGCTGCCATGGTGCCGGTGTAAAGGAACGGTCCCAGGCGGCGGCCGGCCACCAGGAAGTCGCTGTTGTTCTTGGTGCGGGACTTGCCCCACCAGCCGAATGCCAGCATGGCGAGCAGGTACACCACCACGATTGCGATGTTAATAGCCGAAGATTCCATGAACGGTCCTTGGAGCTGATGCACGGAGGTTGGGGTTTCCGACGATACTCCTGCGAAGCGTCGAAGTCTCTGTGCTGATGGTTGGAGATTGGGGAAGTGTTGTGTGCCTCACAGACAACACTTGTTGCCTATGAGGATATGTTGTGATCGGAGTAACAGTCAAGATGCTTTGGTCATGGTTCCGTCGATTCTGGTCCTGTTGGCCCGTCTCCCGGCTACTATTGCTCCAATGACAGGGCCACATGACAGGCCTGAAAGGTTCGTGAATGAAGGCTCTCCCCGTTGAACCGAGCAATGTTCCCGTTGCCATCGGTTCCAGAATCCGCGCAGCCCGGCAGGCGCAGCGCCTCACCATTGAGCAAGTGGCTGATGCCACCGGGCTGACCAAGGGCTTCCTCAGCCGCGTGGAGCGTGACCTGACATCGCCGTCGGTCGCTTCTTTGGTCACCCTGTGCCAGGTGTTGTCGGTCTCTGTGGGTGACTTGTTCGCCGCCCCGGAGACGCACCTGACCAAGCGCGACGACGGCCCCCGCATCTCCCTGGGTGGCCAGGGCATCGTGGAGCGGTTGCTGACTGCCCGCTCCGAGCGCCGCCTCCAGATTTTGCAGGCCACCATAGAGCCGCGGGGCCGTGGAGAGAATGAGCTCTACGCCGTGGACTGCGACGTCGATGTCCTGCACGTGGTCAAGGGCAGGATCAAGCTCATCCTGACCAACGAGTCTTACGACCTCGAAGAAGGGGACACTCTCTCCTTCCCCGGCCGCGAACCGCACACCTGGATCAACCCCACGGACGAGACCGTCGAGGTGCTCTGGGTGCTGGTGCCGGCGGCGAGCCGCTAGGGCGGTTAGCCCACGTGCACCCACGGCCGGCGGGTGATGTCCGGCTCGGCTTCCCTCAGCACTTCGCGGGTCACCGGCGCGATCTCACCTTCGCCGAAGAACAGGAATTTGCTGAGGTTGGAGATCGGGTTGCCCTCGGTCCAGCGGAAGTAGATGTGGGGCATGAATCCAGTGACGTCGCGGATGTGGAGCAGCACGGCCGCCACGGTGTTCGGGACGTTGTTGCTGTGCACTTCAAGGATCTTGAAACCGTGCCGGATCTTGCCCACCACCTGGAGTTCCTGTTCGAAATCCGAGCTGTCATCCACGATGACCTCGATGAAGACGGCGTCGCAGTCGACGGGCAGGTGGCTGGCCTGCTGCGCGTGCTGGAGCTTCTCGCGGTATCGGCTGGCGCTGAGGTGTTTGGGCTCATGCGCGATGATCCGAACGGGTCCCTCGGAAGCGTTGGCGGTGAATTCCAGGGCTTTCTCGTCCATCTTGATATGGGTGGCCCGGAGTTCGAAGGCTCGCCGCATGCGGGAGATGAAGCTGACCACCATGATGCCCAGGATGAAGAGCGCCGCGATCTTCAGGCCGTCAGGCCGCTCGATCGAGTTGACCACCGTGGTGTAGACGAAGACGAGGGAGATGATTCCGAAGCCGATGAACTGGCCGCGTTGCTTCTTTCGCCGTGCGGACAGGGTGACTGCGATGGAAGCAGAGGTGATCAGGACCAGCACGCCGGTGGCATACGCGCCACCCTGGGCGTTGACGTCAGCCTGGAAAATGATGGTGACGATGAAGGCGATCACAGTGAACACCAGGACCAGCGGGCGCAGTGCCCGGGCCCAGGCGGGAGCCATGCCGTACCGGGGCAGGTATCGCGGAACGAGGTTCAGCAGACCGGCCATGGCCGACGCGCCGGCGAACCAGAGGATGGCGATGGTGCTGATGTCGTAGACCGTTCCGAAGCCGTCACCGAGGAACTTGTGGGCGAGGTAGGCGAGCGCGCGGCCCTCTGCTTTGCCGCCGTCCTGGAACTCGGCGGCCGGGATCAGCATGACGGTGGTGAAGCTGGAGGTGATGAGGAACGAGCTCATGATGATGGCCGCAGTGGTCAGCAGTTTGTGGGCACCCTTGATCCGGCCGGCCGGGTTGGCTTCGGTGTCCGTGGCGTGACCCTTGATCTGGGGCATGACGGCCACACCGGTCTCAAATCCGGAGAGTCCCAGTGCCAGGCGCGGGAAGACCAGAAGCGCCAGGGCGATCATCATGATGGGGTCGCCGTGGGAGGTGGTCAGTGCGGTCCACCAGTCGGTAATGACTCCGGCTTCGGTGAAGAGATGGGTCATGGATACGACGATGACCACAAGGTTCAGTGCCAGGAACGCTGCCACCAGCACTACGGCCACGTTGATGGCTTCCTTGAACCCGCGAAGGAAGACCACACCCAGCCCGGCGATCAATGCCAGCGTGATGACAACTTGCTGGCCTTCGAGGAAGTGCGGTGCGAAGGGGTTCTCGATCAGGTGGGCTGTGGCGTCGGCAGCTGAGAGCGTGATGGTGATCATGAAGTCCGTGGCGGCGAACCCTAGGAGGGCCAGGACGAAGAGCTTGCCACCCCAGCGGGGGAGGAGCCGTTCCAGCATGGCGATGGAGCCTTCGCCGCGAGGACTCTCGCGGGCCACGCGACGGTAGACGGGCAGTGCGCCGGCCAGGGTTGCAAGTACCAGGAGCAGGGTGGCCAAGGGGGACAGCAGGCCCGCTGCCAGTGCGGCGATGGCTGGCTGGTAGCCGAGCGTGGAGAAGTAGTCCAGTCCGGTGAGGCACATGACCTTCCACCAGGCTTGCGGCTTGTGGGCGTCCGACGGGCGGCCGTGGGGGCCTTGCCTCTTGCCTGAGGTGTCCGGCATTCCTTCCAGCAGCCAGGGCTTGAGCTTGAAGGAATTCTTTGGCCGGTTGGCCGGATCGGCCGGAGGCCTCGACAAGGTGGTCACTGTGTCCTTTCGTGCAGCACGGTGCTGCTTCCGCAAGGAGCGTATGGCCGCGTTCGACGCCGTGACCCCGGTTTTTATGGAATCTTTACGCCCACTGTGACCGGCATCTCAGGACGCGCACCCTCAAATCAGACTTGTAAACAGGTGATGCATATTAGGAAACTTTGAGTGTATGATGGGTGTCACAGTTATCCCAGCTATCCACTAAGGAGTGGCGCATTTTGGAAGAGCTCCGTATTGAGGCCAACGGCAACCTTGGTCCCATCGATTCGTCCCGCATCCCGCGCTATGCCGGTGCCGCCACCTATGCCCGCCTGCCCCGCCTGGACCAGGTCTCCAAAGCCGACGTCACGGTAGTTGGCGTCCCCTTCGACTCCGGCGTTTCCTATCGTCCCGGCGCGCGCTTCGGCGCCAATCACGTGCGTGAGGCCAGCCGTCTGCTGCGCCCGTACAACCCCGCCTGGGACGTCAGCCCGTTTGAGAACATCCAGGTTGCCGACGCCGGCGACATGGCCGTGAACCCGTTCAACATCAACGAGGCCATCGAAACCGTCCAGCAGAACGCCTTGGACCTCACGGCCAACGGCAGCAAGCTGGTCACCCTGGGTGGCGACCACACCATTGCCCTGCCCCTCCTCCGTGCAGCCGCGGAGCGCGCCGGTGAGCCGATCGCCATGCTTCACTTCGACGCACACCTGGACACCTGGGACACCTATTTCGGCGCCGAGTACACGCACGGCACGCCCTTCCGCCGCGCCGTCGAGGAAGGCATCCTGGACACCGAAGCCATCAGCCACGTGGGTACCCGCGGCCCGCTGTACGGCAAGAAGGACCTCGACGACGACCACCGTTTCGGCTTCGGAATTGTCACCTCCGCAGATGTCTACTACCAGGGCGTGCTGGAAACGGTCGCGAAGATCCGTGACCGCATCGGCAACCGTCCGCTGTACATCTCCGTGGACATCGACGTCCTGGACCCGGCCCATGCCCCGGGTACCGGCACTCCCGAGGCCGGTGGCATCACCAGCCGCGAACTCCTCGAAATCATCCGTGGCTTCCGCGGCATGAACCTCGTCGGTGCGGACATCGTAGAAGTTGCTCCGGCATATGACCACGCAGAAATCACCGGTGTCGCAGGCAGCCACGTAGCCTACGAGCTCGTGACCCTCATGGCGGACAACGCCGTCGAAGGCGACCGTCAAGGTGCCCCGAACGGCTACGCGCAGCAGGCTCTCGGCGCCCGCATCGCAGAGCTCGCCAAGGCAACGGGAGACCAGCGATGATTGATTTCGATCCCGGCACAGCAGCCCCTACTAAAGGGACCAACCAGCGCAACGGCGGGGACCTCGTCGTCGAGACCCTTGAAGCGCTGGGCGCGAAGACCGTTTTCGGTATTCCGGGCCAGCACGCGCTGGGTCTTTTTGACGCGATGGGGCGCGGCAACCTCCACTTCGTATCCTCCCGCGTAGAGAACAACTCCGCTTTCGCCGCCGACGGTTACTCCCGCGCCACCGGCGAGGTAGGCGTGCTGTTCCTCTCCACAGGTCCCGGCGCGCTGACGTCCTTGGCAGGTCTTCAGGAGGCTTACGCCACGGGCGTTCCCATGGTGGTTGTGGCCAGCCAGATCCCGCTCGATGGCCTGGGCGCACGCCGCAAAGGCATGCTCCACCAGCTTGATGACCAGAAGGCATCGGCCGCGAACGTCACCAAGAGCCAGCGCCTGATCCAGCATGCTTCCGGCATCCCGTCGGCCATCCAGGACGCCTGGACCGAAGCAATTTCCTCGCCGCAGGGCCCGGTCTGGATCGAAATCCCGCAGAACGTCCTGCTGGATCCCATCATGGTCCCGCCGGTGGAAGACGCCCTCGCCGAGGCATTCGACAACCCGCCCCGCGTCGAGCTGATCCGCGAAGCCGTGAAGTGGCTTTCGACGGCGGAACGTCCGGCGATCATCGCCGGCGGCGGCACACGTCGTGGCCGGGCTGAGAAGTCACTGCTCTCGATCGCCGAACAGCTGCGCGCACCGGTCATTTGCACGCCCGGTGGCAATGGCGCGTTCCCGTGGACCCACGAGCTGTCCTTGCAGTCGTGGATCGAGGACCGGTACATGACCGACGTCCTGGAAGACGCTGACGTGCTCATCGTGATCGGCTCGTCCCTGGGCGAAGTGACCTCGAACTACTTCACGTTCGAACCCCGCGGCCGCATCATCCAGATCGACGCCGAACCCCGCGTCCTGGAATCCAACCGGCCAGGCCTGGGCATCCGCGCAGACGCCGGGCAGGCCCTCGCCGCCCTGGACGAAGCCCTCGCCGCAGCCGGAGCCTCTGACGCGGTAACCCGGTCTTGGCACGGCACCAGCCCGGAAGACGTGGTCAAGGAATCCCTGGCCAAGGTCACAGCACGCCTTGAGTCACAGGATCTGGCCAAGGAACTGAAGTTCATGTCGGACATCCGCGAGGCGGTTCCGGCCGACATGCAGACGTTCTGGGACATGACCATCTCCGCATACTGGGGTTGGAGCTGCTGGGACGCCCGCCAGGGCCAATTCCACTCCGCCCAGGGTGCCGGCGGCCTCGGCTACGGTTTCCCCGCGGCAATTGGCGGTGCCGTGGGCCTGGAAACCACCGGTAAGCCCAGCCGTGTGCTGGCTGTCTCCGGTGACGGTTCCTCCATGTACTCCATCTCCGAGCTCGCCACCGCCAAGCAGCACAACGTCCCGGTGACCTGGCTGATCGTGGATGACGGCGGCTACGGAATCCTGCGCGAATACATGGTGGGCGCGTTCGGCCAGGCCACTGCCACTGAGCTTGCGCGTCCGGACTTCGTCAAGCTTGCCGAGTCCTTCGGTGTCCCGGCGCGCCGGGTGGCGCCGGAGGAAGTGGGGGACGCCCTCAAGGCGTCCTTCGCAGCGGACGGACCCAACGTCGTCGTGGTTGAAACACTGCTGAAGATGTTCGGCCCCACTCATTTGGACGACTAAACGCCCCGGATGACAAATACGCAGGCAGCCCCCGCACGGAACACCGTGCGGGGGCTGTTTGCGTTGTGGGGCCTGCTCTGCGCCATAATCCGGGGAAACAGGGCGCAGAGCAGGCCCCACAACACGAAGCCACGCCATCTTTAGTTTCCCAAAGCAATCAATCTGGGTTATAGTTGCTTTAGGCAAGCAAAAAGAGGGGTGTTTCCCATGTCCGTCGGTTCTGCCACAGCAACCGATCTTGTGCATCAAATCTTCGATCTCCAGCGCACGCTGCGCTGCGTGGTGACCGCCCACATGGCCCGCGTTCCCGACGTCGGTATGGCTGTGCAGGGTGTCATGCGGTTCATCGGCGAGGGGGAGACCCGCGCCACGCACCTGGCCACGCGCCTGGGTGTCAGCGCCCCGGTCCTGAGCCGGCACATCACTGAGCTGGAAGAGCTTGGCTTTGTGGTCAGGCGGCCGGACCCCGCGGACGGAAGGGCTCAACTTCTTGCCCTGACGGAGGAAGGCGCGGCGAAACTCCGCGAATTCGAAGAACAACGCAGCGTGAGACTGCGGGATTACCTGGCGGATTGGAGCGAGGCGGACGCCCTCGAGGCCTCCCAGGTCATCAACAAACTCACGGAGTCCCTCAAGGACTCAATCCGGGCAACGGCGGCCGGCTCCATCACAACACACCAGACAGCTTAGGAGCCACCATGGCCACACCAGCAGTTCAGAACACCAAGGCGGTGGACGCTTCAGTGAGCCCCGCGGCCAGCAAGGCCGCCGCGCCCATGACCCACCGGCAGATCATGGAAGCCCTCACGGGGCTCCTCGCCGCTTTCTTTACGGCGATCCTCAGCAGCACGATTGTTGCCAACGCCCTGCCCACCATCATGTCCGAGCTCAAGGGCACCCAGACCGACTTCGCCTGGGTCATCACGGCAGCGCTGCTCGCCAACGCCGCCACCACGCCCATCTGGGGCAAGCTCGCGGACCTCTTCGACAAGAAGCTCCTGGTCCAGCTGAGCATCATCATCTTCGTGGCGGGCTCGGTGATGGCAGGCCTGTCCGAAACCATTCCGCTGCTGCTGACCGCCCGCGTCATCCAGGGCGTGGCCATGGGTGGCCTCACCGCCTTGGCGCAAGCCATCATCGGTTCCATGATCCCGCCGCGTGATCGCGGCAAGTACTCCGGTTACATGGGTGCAGTCATGGCTGTGGGCACCGCCGGTGGACCGCTGCTGGGTGGCTTCATCGTGGACAGCCCGCTCGGCTGGCGCTGGACGTTCTTCGTTTGCGTGCCGCTGGCAGTCGTCGCGCTCATCCTGCTCCAGGTGACCCTGAAGATCCAGCACATCAAGCGCCCCGCCAAGATCGACTGGCTCGGTTCGATCCTGCTGACCTCCGGCGTCAGCCTGCTCCTGATCTGGGTTTCCTTCGCCGGCAACCCGGACTACTACGACTGGTTCTCCTGGCAGTCAGCCCTCATGGTGGGTGGCGGCGTGGCGTTGCTGGCCGTGCTGGTGTTCGTCGAAACCAAGGTTGAGCAGCCGATCATCCCGCTGAAGATCATCTCCGAGCGCACCACGGCCCTGGCAATCGTTGCCTCGGTTGCGGTCGGTATCGCCATGTTCGGTTCCTCCACCTTCCTGGGCCAGTACTTCCAGGTTGCCCGCGGTGCCACCCCCACAGAGGCCGGCCTGCTGACACTGCCGATGATCGCCGGCAACCTGATTGGGTCCGTCGCATCCGGCATCCTGATCAGCCGCTTCGGCAAGTGGAAGAGGTTCCTGATCGCCGGCTCCGTCCTGCTGATCGGCGGCCTGGCGTTTGCTGGAACCATGGACCACACCACGGAACTGTGGATCGTAGCGATCTACACGGGCGTCTTCGGCCTGGGCCTCGGCATGCTGATGCAGAACCTGGTGCTGGCCGTGCAGAACACGGTCCAGGCAAAGGACATCGGAACGGCCAGTGCTTCGGTGGCGTTCTTCCGCTCGGTTGGCGGCGCGATCGGCGTCTCCGTCCTGGGTGCCATCATGTCCACCCATGTGAAAGACCTGGCCGTTGAAGGCATGGCTGCCGCTGGTATTCCTGTTCAGGGCGGCGCGTCAGGGGCCAGCATGGACCTTGCCGACATGCCCGCCCCCGTCGCCGACATCATGAGGGCAGCCTATGGTGACGCTACTGCCCAGATCTTCCTGATCTCCGCGATCATCAGCGTCGTGGCACTACTGGCAGTGCTCTTCATCAAGGAACGGCCGCTGCGCCGGACCGTGGATGCAGCTCCGGAGAAGGAACTTATTGCCACGGCCTCCTCGGACGCCGGGATGTCCCTGGACACGGCGTCGATGGACGCGCTGAGGGCGGAAGATCTGAAGGTGGACGGCCTGAAGGCGCACGGTCTGAAAGCGGACGACGACGGCGCTGGCACCCTGGGTGCCGAACGTCAGGTTCCGGTGGGCGAACGTCAGGTTCCGCGCACTGAACGCCCTGCTTCCAGCGCGGACTCCGGTTCCGACCTGGATCTCGAGTTCGCCAGGATCCTCACACAGGAACGCCCGCATGCGGCGACTGACGTGAGGGAAGTACAGGAACAGTTGTCCCGCACCCAATACGTCCTGGCCGAACAGCAGTTGCAGCTGAGCCGCGCCAACGTGGAACTGCAGGCACGGTTGCGGGAGCAGCAGACCATCGCAGAGCAGCAGGCCATCACCGCCGAGGAACTCGCAGCGATCCGAAAGGAACTGAAGCGGGAACGCCGCCAGCAGGAACGGATGGCATTGCTGCTCCTCCAAGGCGTGGAAGCACGTCCTGACCACGGCAAGCACGCAGGCTGAATCCACTAGGGATCCCGCCTTTGTTCGAAACTCCTCGCGTACTACGCGGAGCGTGACCAACAAGGGCGGGAACCGAAAGCGCCGGCTGGGATTCCAGCCGGCGCTTTTGCCGTCTGTGGGGCTCTGGTGTCCGCTGCCGTCCCAGGGCGCCTGCGACACGGCAAATACTCCGCTGGGATGATCTTTTCCGTGGGTTGTTTCGTCGGGGCAACGGATTTCGTAGAGTAGGGAGGCTAATACTGTCAGCCCTTGCTGCAACACTTCTCTTATCTCATTCGCGCACTTTTTCTAAGGACCCGTGGGCATGCTTGTCACCCTTATACGGCGCTATTCCAAGCCGTATTTGCCGCAGATTGTGGCCGTGCTGATCTTTCAGTTGGCGTCCACCATCGCCACGCTCTACCTCCCCAGCCTCAACGCCAAAATCATTGATGAGGGAGTGTCCCGAGGCGACACCGATTTCATCTGGCAGACGGGCGCGCTCATGCTCGCCGTCGCTCTTGGGCAGGTGGTCACTGCCATCGTCGCCGTGTACTTCGGCTCCCGCGTTGCCATGGCGATCGGTCGGGACCTGCGCCGCAGCGTCTTCCGGCAGGTCAGCAGTTTCTCTGCCCAGGATGTCAACAAGTTTGGTGCTCCCACACTGATTACCCGTGGAACCAATGATGTCCAGCAGGTTCAGATGCTGGTGCTCATGGGCCTGAACTTCATGGTGTCCACGCCCATCATGTGCGTTGGCGGCATCATCATGGCGCTCCGCGAGGACCTCAACCTCTCCTGGCTCGTGTGGGTTTCGGTACCTGTGCTGGTAGCGGTCGTGGGCTACCTCGTGGTCCGGCTCATGCCGCTTTTCCGCTCCATGCAGACCAAGATCGACGCCATCAACGGGGTGCTGCGCGAGCAGATCATCGGTATCCGCGTGGTCCGTGCCTTTGTGCGTGAACCCCACGAGGCGAAGCGCTTCGGCGATGCCAATGAGGATCTCACCGCAGTCTCCGTCAAGATCGGCAACCTGTTCGTCCTGATGTTCCCGGCCATCGGCATGATCCTCCACCTGTCGACTGCTGCCGTTCTCTGGTTCGGCGGCCAGCGTGTGGACTCCGGCGAGATGCAGGTGGGCGCGCTCACGGCCTTCCTCCAGTACCTGCTGCAGATCCTGATGGCCGTCATGATGGGCACGTTCATGGCCATGATGATTCCCCGCGCTTCGGTTTGTGCAGACCGCATCGGCGAGGTTCTCGACGTCGAGCCTTCCATCCACAACCCCGGCTCGCCAGTGGTTCCCACCGAAAAGAAGGGACGCGTCGAATTCCGGGACGTCACCTTCAAGTACCCCGGTGCCGAGGCTCCGGTACTGAGCAACATTTCCTTCACCGCCGAGCCAGGCAAGACCCTCGCCATCATTGGCTCCACGGGTGCCGGCAAGACCACCCTGGTTTCGCTGCTGCCGCGACTTTACGATGTCGCCTCGGGTGACGTACTGCTCGACGGCGTCCCCGTCACCGACATGGATGCCTCGGAGATCACCAGCCGGGTATCGGCCGTTCCGCAGAAGCCGTATCTGTTCTCCGGAACCATCGAGCACAACCTGCGCTTCGGCAAGCCGGACGCCACTGACGAGGAACTCTGGGAGGCGCTGGAAACCGCGCAGGCCAAGGGCTTCGTGGAGGAAAAGTCGTCAGGCCTGAACCGGCGCATCGCCCAAAGCGGAACCAACGTCTCCGGTGGACAACGCCAGAGGCTTTCCATTGCCCGTGCCTTGGTGACCAAACCCAATGTCTACCTGTTCGATGATTCATTCTCTGCCTTGGACGTCGCTACGGACGCCAGGCTCCGAAAGGCCCTCAAGGCCAAAACCCGGGACGCGACTGTCATCATTGTGGCCCAACGTGTCTCCACCATCGCGGATGCGGACGAGATCCTTGTGCTGGATAACGGCAGGATCGTTGACCGCGGAACGCACGACGAACTGCTGGAGACGTCACCCACGTACCAGGAAATCGTTGAATCCCAGCTGAGCGTGGAGGAAGTGGCATGAGCGAGCAGAACCAGCAGAAGAAGCGTGGCTGGGCTGCCAAGGCTCAAGCCGCAAAGGATGCAAAGGCGACAGCCGAGGCTGAGGTAGCAACCGAAGCCCTGGACGACGACGACTTTGTCGAAGAGGAATACGTCCCCTCAGAAGCCGATGGCGGCATGTTCGGCGACGTCCCGGCAAAGAAGGCCAAGGAGTTCTGGCCGTCCGCCAAGCGACTCATGGGCCTGCTGAAGCCCGAGGCCGTTGGCGTGTACATCGTGATCGGGCTGGTCATCGTCTCGGTGGTCCTCAACGTGATCGCCCCCAAGGTCCTGGGTAACGCCATGGACGTCATCTTTGGTGGCGTCATGGGCAAGCAGATCCCCGAGGGCGTCTCCAAAGAGCAGTTCGTGGAACTCATGCGCCAGCAGGGCCAAGGCAACTTTGCGGACATGGTCTCCAAGATGGAGCTCACCAACGGGATCGACTTCCCCAAGCTGACGTTCCTGATTTCGATCGTGCTCCTCATGTACTTTGTGGCCAACATCTTCCTGTGGGCCCAAGGTTGGTTGCTCAACAGGATCGTCATGCGGGTCATCAAGAAGCTCCGCAACGACGTCCAGGCCAAGCTCAACCGGCTTCCGTTGAACTACTTCGACACCCGCCAGCGCGGCGACATCCTGTCCCGGGTGACCAACGACGTCGACAACGTCCAGCAAGGCCTCCAGCAGGCGTTCTCCCAACTGGTCAGCTCAGTCCTCACGGTCCTTGGCATCACGGTCATGATGTTCATCGTGTCCTGGGAGTTGGCGCTGATCGCGTTGATCGCCCTGCCGTTGTCGGGCATCGTGGCGGGTGTTATTGGTGCCCGCAGCCAGAAGCTCTTCGCAGCACAGTGGAAGAACACCGGCGCATTGAACGGCCAGATCGAAGAATCGTTCTCCGGCCACGACCTCGTCAAGGTCTTCGGGCGCGATGCCGACATGCTGGAGCGTTTCGACGAGAAGAACGAGGAACTCTACAAGGCCTCCTTCGGTGCACAGTTCGTGTCCGGTGTCATCTTCCCGGCCATGAACTTTGTGTCCTACCTGTCCTACGTCGGTATTGCCGTGGTGGGTGGCCTCCGGGTTGCGTCGGGCTCCATGAGCTTGGGCGACGCCACGGCGTTCATCCAGTACTCGCGTGAGTTCACCCAGCCGCTGGGGCAGATCGCCGGTATGGCGAACATGCTCCAGTCCGGCGTGGCCTCTGCCGAGCGCGTCTTCGAGTTCCTCGATGCTGATGAAGAAGTTGAAGAGAACGGCACCCGTCACCTGCCGTCCAAGACCGACGGCCACGTTGAGTTCGAGCGCGTCTCGTTCAGCTATGTGGAGGACAAGCCGCTCATTGAGGACCTGTCCTTCGCGGCTGAGCCTGGCCACACGGTGGCGATTGTAGGACCCACGGGTGCCGGCAAGACCACCTTGGTGAACCTCGTGATGCGCTTCTACGAGCTCAACGCCGGCCGGATCACCTTGGATGGCGTGGACATCAAGGACCTCACCCGTTCCGAGCTTCGGTCCAAGGTGGGCATGGTGTTGCAGGACGCTTGGCTCTTCGGCGGGACCATCTACGACAACATCAAGTACGGCAACCTGGACGCTACCGAGGAGCAGATCATGGAGGCGGCCAAGGCCACCTACGTGGACCGCTTCGTCCGTGCTCTGCCTGACGGCTACCAGACGATCATTGACGAAGAAGGAAACAACGTCAGCGCCGGTGAGAAGCAGCTGATCACCATCGCGCGGGCCTTCGTCTCCGACCCCTCGTTGCTGATCCTGGACGAAGCCACCAGCTCCGTGGATACCCGCACCGAACTGTTGCTGCAGAAGGCCATGGCTGCCCTCCGCACGGACCGGACGAGCTTCGTG
Organism: Paenarthrobacter sp. NPDC091669; assembly: GCF_044756725.1. Classification (NCBI taxonomy): domain Bacteria; kingdom Bacillati; phylum Actinomycetota; class Actinomycetes; order Micrococcales; family Micrococcaceae; genus Paenarthrobacter; species Paenarthrobacter sp. NPDC091669. Next base: position 63,283 of record NZ_JBIVTK010000009.1, on the reverse strand, counting down.
ATCGCCCACCGCCTGTCCACCATCCGCGACGCCGACACCATCCTGGTAATGGAGAACGGCAAGATCGTGGAACAGGGCAACCACGCCCACCTGCTCACCCTGCAGGGTGCGTACTACCGGTTGTACATGTCCCAGTTCGCTGGTGAGGAAGAGACCGCTGTGGATGATTCGACGGCGGTGCACAGCTGAGTACCGATTCAGTGAAGACCGGGCAACCCGCCCGGGATTCCGTTGCACCCCAGCGCATTGAGGTCCTCGTACCCATGCGCTGGGGTGACATGGACGCTTATGGACACATCAACAACGTGCAGATCGTTCGTATGTTGGAGGAGGCCCGCATCGCGGCTTTCGGGCCTCCCCGCGGCGCGGGCCTTCCTGGCGTAGAGCCTCCGGCTGCCCTGTTCAACGACGTTGAAGAAGGCATCATGACCCTCGTGGTGGAGCACAAGGTCCGGTATGTCCGGACCTTGGAGTACCGCAACGTTCCCGCTGTCGTGGAGATCTGGGTGGGCGCCGTCAAAGGCGCCAGCTTCGATCTTCACTACCTCATCAAGGACCCTGTTACCCGGGAGGATTGCGTCAAAGCCACCACGCATTTGGCTTTCGTCGCTGAGGACACCGGCCGGGTCCTCAGGCTCACTCCCGGGCAGAAGGAAAAGCTGGAGCGGTACCAAGCCTGACGAGTTTTTGTACAGTTGATGCCCTTAAGGAGCCTTCTTAGGGGCATTACCTGTACAAAAACTCCGCGTAGAGTTTCAGCATGGAACTTGAAATTGCCGTGGTCAGCGCGGCCGGTGCGGGTACCGCTGCCTCTGAGGGAGCCGACCGGGTGGAGCTCTGCAGCAGCCTGGAACTGGGTGGCATCACGCCCAGCCAAGGACTCATGGAAGCCAGCATGGAGCACGTTGACGGCCGTCTGGAGATCCATCCGCTGATCCGCTCCAGGCCCGGCGACTTCCGGTACTCAGCCTCGGACGTGGACACGATGGTCCACGAGATCCGCCACCTTCTGGCGCAGGGTGCCCACGGGGTGGTGGTGGGGGCGCTGACTCCGTCCGGAGAGGTGGACGTTCACGCGATCCAGCGCCTGGTGGAGGCCGCCAGGGCGACCAACCCCGAAGCCCAGTTGACCTTTCACCGGGCCATCGACCAGTCCAAGGACCCGTTGGCGGCGCTGGAGCAGCTTCTTGGGCTCGGCTTCACACGGATCCTGACCTCCGGACACGAAGCCAGCGCTGGTGCGGGTCTGAAGACCTTGGCTGCCATGGCGGAACGGTCCGGGGATGCTGTGGAAATTATGGCCGGTGGGGGACTGGCCCTTGATGACATCCCGGCCATGCACGCTGCGGGCTTGTCCGCCGTTCACTTGTCGGCCAAGAAAACCGTGTCCACGCTCGGGGGCGGCGCCATCTCCCTCGGCGCGCAGGATGGGGCAGATCCCACCGCTTACACCGTCACCGATCGTGAAGTGGTGCGTGCAGCAAAGGTGATGGTGAACGCGCTCAACCTGGCCGCCGCAAAATAACCCGGGCGTCTACTGTCCCGGGGCAGAAATCCCAGTAAGTACGCATCGCAATAACCCTTTACGACCCCGATGAAGGCCGGGATGATGTAAGGATTCACCAACTCGGTGAAAAGCCCCGGAAGCTACCTTCAGGAGTCCCAGCGATGCCGCTGCCCACGCCGGTTTCACCGGCCGTCACCTCCCCGCCCGCCATCACCCCCAACATCACGACACCAGGCCATCCGGAAGTTGATTGTGGCGTCGGAAACTGGGACAAGCTGCTCTACGGAAACCACCGATTCGTCGTGGAAGTTGTGGAATTCGTGGAAGTGGTGGGCCACGCCTACAGGGTGGTCCTCCCGTGGCGTCGGCAGGACCACGACCCGGCGTCGGTGGACGTCATCGTCGTCTCGGAAAAGACCGGTAGCAGGGTCCGGAACGTGATCGTGGAAGCGGCCACCCGGGAGTCCGGAAGCCTCGTTTTCGAAGCAATCGACGGCCACGGGATCTACTTCGTCTATTACTTGCCCTACGCCCTGCTGGGAAAGCCGCACTATCCCCAAGCGGAGTACCTCCCGCATCGGCCGTCAGCAGAGCCTGGGTGGGCCGCCGGCGTCGTACGTTCAGCGTGGTGGCAGGCGGCGGAGGCCGAACGTCCGGACAATGAGCTGCCCCAGGCAACAGTCCTCCGCTATGAAGCCGCCAGCGAGCGCGACTCGTTCGCTCCGATGAACTTCACGGCACGGATGGACGAGGTGCAGGAGCTCAACACCAGGCATGCGGGCGAGGCTTTCCTGCTCTTCCCCGAGGACCGACTGAACCCCGTCTCCATGCAAGGGGATCCGCCGGCTCATTGGGTCATCAACGGACCGCAGCGGAGCTTCCGCGCGAGGGCGGAACCGGGGGAGGACTACGTGGTCCAGGTGGGCCTCTACGCGCTGGAGGATCTGCACGGCGTGACAGTGGACGTGACCTCGCCGGCCGGCGGACATTGCATCAACACCGATGGCGTAGACCGTCTTGGGAAGCCGTGGCACACCCATCTGGCTGTTCCGGCCGGGCGGGTGCGGGCCCTGTACGTGATTCTGCCGGTCCCCCGGGAATCAGCCGGAACCACTGTGGAGGCGGTACTCAGGGTCACTGCCGCTGGGCAGGCGGCCAAAGAGCTTGAGGTCAGGCTGGACGTGGCCGCCGAAAGCGACGTGGCCGCCGAAAGCGACGCGGACCCGGCGATTGCCGCGGGCGGCTTCGGCGAACCCCGTTACCTGCGCCGCTTGGCGTGGCTGGATTCGCGGGTGGCCCAGGACGCCGAACTCGTCAGCCCTTTCACAGCCATCGCCTTGGACCAATCCAGCAGGACGTTGGGGATTCTGGGCAGGTCCCTGCGGCTGGCGGAGTCGGGACTGCCTGCGCAGGTGACGTCCACCTTCACCGCGGCCGTGACCGCAACGGACGGTCCCGCCGTCGAGCTTTTCAGCGGCCCGGTGCGTCTGGACATCGACGGCATCCAATGGAGCTGTTCGCCGCTTACTTTCACGGTGGAAGGGCCGGCCCGGATCTCGTGGCGGTCCACATGGACGGGCGGGAAGAACGCGGACTCAACGCTGAGGCTGGAGCTGCACGGCGTGCTCGACGCCGACGGAACGGCAGCGTACTCGCTGCAGCTCAGTTCCGGGGAAAGTGTGGACGTGAACGACGTCGGCCTGCAGCTTGAGTTTCGCGAGGCTGCGGTTCCGCTGGCGATGGGCCTGGGAGTTCCCGGTGGGCGGCGTCCGGAGTCCTTGGATTGGACGTGGGACGTGGCGGCGAAAAACCAGGATGCGCTGTGGCTTGGGAGCGTCAACGTGGGGATGCAGGTAGCGCTGAGGGATGGCAGCTACCAGCGGCCTCTGAACACCAACTTTTACCGGGAAAAGCCGTTGGTGGAACCGGTGTCCTGGGCCAACCGCCAGGAAGCCGGCGGTGAAAGCGCAGTCCGCGGTGGCGTCACCCTCCGGACCGGCGAAGGCAGAGTGACGCTGAACGCCTTCAGCGGCGCCCGGACGCTCGCGGCGAACGAGCCTCTGGACTTCAACTTTCGCCTGCTCCTGACACCGTTCAAACCACTCCAACCCGGCCGCCACTTGGCTAAGCGCTACTTCCACCAGCCGGCTGACCCTGCGGACATCTCCGCGGCTGGAGCCACGGTGGTCAACGTCCACCACGCCACTGCACCGGCTCCCTATATCAACGACCCCCTGCTGACCGGAGACCCGTTGCGGAAGTACATCGGCGAATGCCACCGGCACGGACTGAAAGCCAAGGTGTACAACACGGTCCGCGAGCTCACGTTCCACAGCCCGGAGTTACTGCCGTTGCTGCAACTGGACCACGAGATCTTCAGCGACGGCCCGGGCAAGGGGCACATCTGGCTTCAGGAGCATGCCGGGAGCGGCTACGTGTCAGCCTGGTTCGCGCCCAACGTTGAGGACATCGCAGTGGTGACCACGGGGGAGTCCCGGTGGGAGAACTTTTACGTGAGGAGCTTGCAGGAGCTGGCCAGTGGCGAGGAGGGGATCGACGGCATCTATCTTGACGACATTGCCTATGACCGCCACGCGATGCTTCGGGTCCGCAAGGTCCTGGAGAGAGCCTGCCGGGCCAGGGGCGTGGAGGGTCCGGAAATAGACCTTCACTCGGCCAACCAGTTCACGGCGCACGACGGCTACGCGTCCTCTGCCAATCTGTACATGGAACAGCTGCCCTATGTGGACAGGCTCTGGCTGGGGGAGTATTTCGACTACGACACCACCGATCCGGAGTATTGGCTGGTGGAGCTGTCCGGCATTCCGTTCGGGCTCATGGGCGAGATGCTGGAAGGCGGCGGCAATCCGTGGCGGGGAATGGTGTTCGGCATGACCGGCCGGGCACCTGCCGTCGACAACCGGCCGCTCTGGGAGTTCTGGGCCGAAACAGGGCTGGAGCACGCGCACATGCAGGGGTTCTGGGACCCGAAGTCACCCGTGCGGTCCAGCCATCCCGACGTCAGGGCCACCACCTGGCTCACGGAACGCGGAATGGTGGTGGCGCTGGCTTCCTGGGCCGGGCACACTGAGCACGTGAGGTTGATCTTCGGCGACGTCGCTGCCGCCACCAGCCGCATGAACGCCCCGGCAATCCCCGGTTTCCAAACCGCCGCGAGCTACGCGCCCGGCGATCCCATCACCCTTGATCCGCAGCGCGGCCTCCTCCTCACGATCGGATACTGACGTGGCCACCACCACCAACTCCAACCTCACCGTCACCACCATTTCCCTGACCATGGCCGAGCTCGGTCCGCTCAACCCGTTGCCCGTGATCGCCGCCGAACTCGACCAGCCCTACACAGTGGGCGAAGGCGTGTCGGAGGAGCTCCAGGCGTCGGCCCGCTACGGTGTGGTGCCCAACATTTACCCCTATCTCATGCAGGACGGGTACAGCCGCGAGGCGGCACCCCGGGAGGTTCCCGCCGTCGTGCTGGAAAACAGCAAACTGAAGGTGACGGTCCTCCCATCACTGGGCGGCCGCATTTGGGAACTCTTCGACAAAGCCACCGGCAAGCAGCTCCTCCACACCCACGACGCCCCGCAGCTGGCCAACATCGCGCTGCGCAAGGCGTGGTTCGCGGGCGGGCTGGAATGGAACATCGGCACCCGCGGCCATTCGCCCACCAGCTGCGATCCGCTGCACACGGCGATCGTGCACACCCCGGACGGGAAGCACATCCTGCGCATGTGGGAGTTCGAACGGCTGCGGGAAGTGGTGTTCCAAGTGGACCTTTGGTTGCCGGAAGACTCAGCCGTACTGTTCGCCGCCGTCCGGCTGCGGAACCCCAATGGACATGACGTCCCCATGTATTGGTGGAGCAACGCCGCCATCCCGGAAACGGACCGCACCCGTGTCATCGCTCCGGCCGACGAAGCCTACGGCAGCGACTACACCACGGACATCACCCGCGTCCGGCCCACCAGCCACGAAGGCTATGACGGCACATGGCTGGTCAACAGTCCGCACGCGGCTGACTTCTTCTTCGACATCGACCCCTCCGAGCGGCGTTGGGTTGTGGCCGCAGACGACGACGGCGATGGCCTGGCGATGCTGTCCACGGGACTCCTCCGGGGAAAGAAGCTGTTTGTATGGGGCCAAGGCCCCGGCGGGAAACGGTGGCAGGAATGGTTGAGCCCTGGAGCCGGGCCCTATGCCGAGATCCAGGCGGGTTTGGCGCAGACGCAGTTTGAACACCTGGTGATGCCAGCCGGCGAGCAGTGGGCGTGGGTAGAGGCGTACGGGAACGGGCATCTGGATCCGGACACATCGCATGGCACCGACTGGGACTCTGCCGTGGCCCATGCCGGTGAGCGAGTGGAACAGCTCCTGCCGCACGAAGAACTCGAAGCGATGCTTCCCACGGCCATCGCCGACGCCGACGTCCCGCCGTCGACAATGCTGCTGCACGGGAGCGGCTGGGGCGTGGTGGAGCGTGCGCGCCGCCTGAGGACAGGCAGGGCATGGATCGATGAGGGCGGAACCCCGTTCGTGGACGAGAGCGTCACAGCAGAGCAGGAGCCCTGGCTTGGGCTGCTGCAAGGAAAAGCGTTCGACGGCGCGCCCGGCTTCGTCGGCGGCGCGGACTGGGAGGAGTTGCTGGCACGGCAGGACAGCCCTGGCGCGAAGCTGCATCTCGCCACCATGAGGCACGCCAGGCAGGACCTGGAGGGCGCCAAGCTTGCCTACAGCGGGGTGCTGGCCACGGACGCCAGGCCGGGGACAAAGGCGCTCGCACATCGCGGCCTGGGGCTGGCCCTGCTGGCGGGCGGTCAGGACGCCGCAGGACTTGCTGAGCTTCGGAAGGGCGTTGACAGCGACCCTTCCAACGCAGCCTTGCTCACCGAGGCCGTTACGCTCAGCATCCGGCACGGTGACCCGGCAATGGCGCTGGAACTGAGTGCATCGGTGCCCAAGGAGGGGCCCGGCGTCGGCCGCTTGCGGTTCCTGAGGGCCTTGGCGCTCGCACGAACCGGAAGCTCCGGGGAGGCTGCAGCGATCCTGCGCGAGGGCGTCGAAATTCCGGACCTCCGTGAAGGTGAAGAAGCGCTTGCGGCGCTGTGGCAGGAAGTCTGTCCGGGAGAGACGGTGCCGGCAGCGTACCAATTCGGAATGCACTGAACCCTGCCCCGGTGTGGCCTCCCGCACATCCGGGTCAATGTCTGAAAGCGTGTTCTGGACGAATCAGCGACGACGAACGGAGCACGGATTGATCCCCGAAATACCAGGACTGCCGCCGATGGAGTGGACCTCTTCACCTGGACACGTGAGCTACGACGAGGCAGAGGGGGCACTGTCGCTCACGGCAGCTCCCGGCGTCGATTGGACCAACGATTCCCTGGGCGGGGAGCCGCAGCACGGCTCCACAGCGCTGGGCTTCAGGGCGCCGGCGGCCTTCTCGCTCTCGGCCCGGGTTCTGGTGGCTTCGCCCAGGACAACGTTCGACGCCGGAGTGTTGACGTTGTGGGCGGACAGCGACCACTGGGCCAAGCTCTGCTTCGAGTACTCTCCGCAAGGGGAGGCCATGGTGGTCAGCGTGGTCACCAACGGGTATTCCGACGATTCGAACGGCCCCGTCGTCACGGCGCCATGGGTCTATTTGCGGGTCAGCAGGGTCGGTCCGGCGTGGGCGTTCCACTCATCAGCGGACGGCCGGGAGTGGTCCTTTGTCCGCCTGTTCAGGTTGGATTCGGAGAAACCCGTGCACGTCGGTTTCATGTCCCAGGCGCCCATGGGAGAGAGCTCCGAGGCGCGTTTTGACGCCATCGAATTGACGGAAGAACCTCCCGCAGACTTGCGCGACGGAAGTTAGCGCCGGTCAAACGGGTAAGGCGGCTGCCTGTGGATATCCAGATGCTTAGGTAAGCCAAACAAGGTAAGTTGGCATGGTGATTTCCTCCGTAAAACCTGCCATTGACCGCGCCCCCGGAGTCTCCAAGGAGATCGAGGACGCGGCCTGGTATGTGCTCGGTCCGGCGCTGCAAGGGAGACCTTCGGCGCTGGACGGACGGACACTGACATGGACCGCGGATGCCGCCGGTGAGCTGTTGGAACGGCTTGAACGCGGGGTGGAAGATTCCAAAGCTCCCATGATGACCAACCTTCGGCAGAACCTGGAAGGCGCGTCGCGTGAGGCCAAGTTGCTGGCCGTGGAGTTGCTGTTCCTGCAGTCGCTTCCGCTCGCGCACGAGGTCAAGTCCCTCAGGGTGAAGCGTGCCCGGGTTGCCGAGGCCGCGTCCTGGGTTGAGCCGCCCATCGAGCTGCCGGAAGAACTCTACGAGGGCATGACGGACCATGGAGTGATCCGTGACCGTACGGCCGAGTTCAACTGGACCATCTGGGACCACCTGAAGTGGTTGTGCCGTTTCGCAGCGCACGTGGACAGCCAAAGCACGGCCACCATCAAACAGGCCCTTGAGGACCCGCTGAAGTTCCACGAACTCGCGGTCGCTACCCCCGAGGACCAACCTGCCCTGCGCCGCAGCATCGAGTACCTGGTGTGGCCCAGCTATTTTGAGCCAGTGGTGGCGGATGTGGAGCGTCAGGAGATCCGGGACGCTTTTGCTTCGCTCGTGGGTGGCGCCAAGGGTGATTCGGACGAGGACATCACGGCAGACATCCACCGCATCCGCCTGCACCTGGACGAGCAAGCCGGGCAGCGCATCGACTGGTACGCCCGCCAACTGGTGAGCCAATGGCGCAAGGTGGGAGATCCAGGTCGTCGCTCCTGGCTTTTGCGCACCCATCACGACAATGCGGACCTCCTGGCTGCCTGGGTAGCCGAAGAGAAAGCTACCTTGGACGTGGAACATCTGCGTTCCCTGACCGCTGGTGTTACTGCGGGCGTGGTCCAGCATGCCGTGGACGAGGACTACAAACACCTTGGCTATGTGGAACGCGAGGATACCAAGACCGCCGTCTTCGCCTTCCTGACGGTGATGAAGCCGGGCGATCTCACGCTCTACCAGCACGCGGGCCGGGTCCGTGTTGGTGTTGTCCTGGGCGAGCCCGAACACCATGAGGACAACCGCCGCATCCGCCGCAAGGTCCGCTGGTTCGATGACAGTTATGCCATCCCCGAACTTCCCCGGCATGCCCAGCGCCAGTTGTCTACCCCTGGGATCCTGGTGGACGTCACCAGGGTCATTCAGGCACTGCAGGAACTGCTCCCGGTAGAAGCCGAAACCGACGGCGAGGACGAAGCCCCGCCCACCGCCGTCGTCGAGGTTGTCCAGCAAGGCTTCCGGCCCCTGACCGAAGAGTTCGCAGCGTCCCTGCATATGGACCTCGAACCTCTCGAAGAGATCGCGGAGCTGCTCGAAGAGAACCGGCAACTGGTTCTCTATGGTCCTCCGGGAACCGGGAAGACGTACCTCGCCAAACACCTCGCCGCCGAGCTCGCAGGCGATCACACCGATGAACGGGTGAAGCTGGTCCAGTTCCACCCGTCGTACGCCTACGAGGATTTCTTTGAGGGCTACCGCCCGGACAAGACCGACGACGGCCAGGTTTCGTTCAAGCTCGTAGCGGGACCCCTGCGCCGGCTCGCGGAGGAAGCCGCCAAGCCGGAAAATGCGCACAAACCGTACTTCCTCATCATCGATGAAATGAACCGTGCCAATCTGGCCAAGGTCTTCGGTGAGCTGTACTTCCTGCTGGAGTACCGGGACGACCGCATCTACCTGCAATACAGCCCCAACGAGCCGTTCAGCTTGCCTGACAACCTCTACATCATCGGCACCATGAACACGGCTGACCGTTCCATCGCCATGATGGACGCGGCCATTCGGCGCCGTTTTGCGTTCATCGAGCTCCACCCCAAGGAGGAACCGATCCGCGGCACGTTGCGCCGGTTCCTTGCAGCGCGGGGGCTGGACACGCTCAACGCGGACCTGCTGGATGCGCTCAACGACGCGATTGACGATTGGGACCGGGACCTGATGATCGGGCCGTCGTACTTCATGAAGAACGCTGCCCAGAATCCCACGGGCTTGCGCCGGATCTGGAAGTACGAGCTCATGCCCCTGTTGGAAGAGCACTACCACGGGCAACTGAACCGGGCACAGCTGGAGGAGCGCTTCGGCCTGGACCAGCTGCTGGGGCGTCTTGCAGCCCGCTAAGGCCATCCCGCCGCGGCCGGGCCGGGCACCTGCCAGTGCGGGCCGGGCACCTGCCAGCGCCAGCCGGGTCACGGGCCCCCGGCACATCGTCATGGACGAGCTCTCCGGCGGCGTGGTGGACAAGCTCGACCCCCAGTCCGCAGCGTTCATCAATACCAGCGGCCTGGCGAAGGCCTCGCCGATGGGCCTGGGCCTGTACCGGATTGAGCCGGTGGGCAAGGTGGGCTCGGTCCGCACTGCCGCGGTGCAGTTGGAAGTACGGCCCAAGGATCGCCTTGGCCTGAGCCGGTTGCTGTTCCTGCTCAGCTACGCCGGCGAACAGGGCTTCCGGGACCATTCAGTGGAGGCTGTGGAGCACCCGGATTTGTGGAGTGCCCTGGCGGAGTCCCTGGCGCAGTTGGCGGACAGGGCCCTCAGCCGCGGCGTCCTGCAGGGCTACCTGACAGTGGAGGAATCGCTGCGGACCGTGAAAGGCCGGATCCGGATCTCTGACCAGATCTCCCGCCGGCCCGGAATGATGGTGCCGCTGGAAGTCTCCTACGACGAATTTACCGAGGACATCGCTGAGAACCGCATCCTCAGGGCCGCTTTGGAACGGATGGGCAAGGTCCCCGGTGTCCGGCCTGACGTCCTGAGCCGCTTGCGGCAGCTCAAGGGAAAGCTCGACGCCGTGACGCGGCTTCAGTCCGGGGCGCCGCTGCCGCTGTGGCGGGCCAGCCGGATGAATCTCCGGTACCACCCGGTGCTCAGACTCTCGGAAGTGATCCTGCGCAATGCCTCCGCTGAAGCCGGCGAGGGCAAACAGCACACAGCGTCTTTCGTGGTGGACATGGCACAGGTGTTCGAGGAATTCGTGGGAACCGCCCTGCGTGGGGCCATGAGTGCCCATCCGGGGGAGATGCGTCTGCACTACGGAGCCCTCTTGAACGAGGCCGTATATGACTCGGACCGCCTCACCGTGCGCCCGGATGCTGTCCATTTCCTGGGCGGCCGCCCCGTGGTGGTCTATGACTCCAAGTACAAAGCAGCGTCCGACGCCGGGGCCTCGCTCAGTGCCGACCATTACCAGTTGCTGGCGTACTGCACGGCGCTCCGGGTTCCTACCGCGTGGTTGGTTTATGCCGGCCGCGGGGACGTGAAACTGCGGCGCATCCTGAACACCGACATCGACATAGTGGAGTATCCGCTGGACTTGTCGCTGCCGCCGTCCGAAATTCTGGCAGCGGTGGCCGACCTCGCTGAACAGTCCTGGGGCGAAGTAGTACGCCAGGCTGTGGCGGGCCGATCGGCGTCGGACTAGCCTGAGAGGTAACCCGTACGCAAAGAACGGCGATAAGGAGGCATCATGGCCGGCAAGAAATCCTGGCGTGACATGAGCAAGGGCCAACGCATCTCGGTTCTGGCAAGCGGAGCCCTGAATCTGGCTTTGCTGGTGGCCGCGCAGCGCAGCATCGCCAAGACCCCGGATTCGGATATCAGAGGCAAGAAGGGCGTCTGGCGCGCGGTGTCGTTCATCAACTTCTTCGGCCCGGTCAGCTACTTCCTGTTCGGCCGTCGCCGTGATGCAGCGGGGTTGAAGAAATAAAAAGGCTCAGGCGGGCACTTTCACCGTAAACGTGGTGCCGCGGCCTGGTTCGCTCTCCAGCGTGATGGTGCCCCCGTGGGCTTCGACGATTGCCTTGCTGATGGGCAGCCCCAGCCCGACACCCGGTATGGCGCTCTTGCGAACCCCTCCGGCCCGGAAGAACTTGGTGAAGGCTTCCGCCTGCTCCTCTTCGTTCATGCCCATGCCCGTGTCAGTGACGCGGCAGAACACAAAGTCATTGTCCTCCCACGCGGCCACTTCCACGTCGCCGCCGTCGGGTGAGTACTTGATCGCATTGGAAACAAGGTTGTCCAATACCTGCGCAATGCGTGAGGAATCGACGTGGGCTTCCAACGCCTCGGGAAGGTCCACCGAGAGGCGGATGCCTGCTTTGGCTGCCCGGGGCTCCGCGGAACTCACGCTGCCCCGGACCAGTTCCGCCACGTCAACGGCGTGTGGCTGGATGACGATCTGGCCTGAGCGTACGGCCAGGAGGTCGGAAACCAGGGTGAGGAGTCGCTCGGCGTTGCGCCTGACGATGTCGAGTTGTTTGCGGGACCGCGCGTCGAGGGCGTCAGGATCGTCCAGGATCAACTCAACGTAGCCCAGGATGGACGTCAACGGGGTCCTGAACTCGTGGGAGACGTTGGAAACAAAGTCGTCCTTGGCCGCCAAGGCGTTCACCAGGTCCGTGACGTCGCTGAAAACCACCACCGATCCCGTGAACTTACCAGCGTCGTCCACCATAGGCCGGGCACTGGCGGTGAAGGCACGTTGACCCTCTCCGGCGCCGAGCCACACCAACTGGTCGGTGAACCGTTCGCCCAGGACGGCGCGTCGCACGGGTCGGCGGTCCGCGTCCAGCGGCGTGGTCCTGTCGACGTCGAAGATCAGCAACTGGGACTCGTTGGGATCGTCGATATCGGGAGGAGTGGCCAGCACGTGGGTTTGGCGTTGGCGTCGGTTCATGAGGATGTCATGCCCCTCGCCGTCTACCGCTACTACCCCCAGCGGCAGTGCTTCCATCACGGTGTTCAGGAGCCGTTCCTGCTTGGTGCTGACCTCCAGGGCTTCTTTGAGGGCCTCGTCCTTTTCCTCCATGGCACGCTGCTGGCGCACCATGCTCAAGGTCAGGACGCTGACGGACACACCAATTCCAAGGATCAGGATGGGGAAGAGCAACGGCTTGGTGAGGGCCTGTTCAGTTAAGTCACCCCTGACGAACAAGGGAACCCACACGATGGCCAAGGGCCCGAGGAATGACAGGACTATGGCCAGTTTTGGGTAGAGGCCCGATGCGCAGAGCCAAATGACGGGCAGCACCACCAGAACGCTGAGGCCAGTGAGTGCTTCTTGTCCACCTTCCCGTCCGAAAGCGATGGAGACCATGTCCAGGACAGGGATGACAAGGAAGCTGGGGAAGGGCAACCGGTGCCACGGCACAATAACGCATACGGCAAGGAGGAATGCCTGGCTCAGCAGGAATATCAGGAAGTATGGATTTTCCAGCGTTGCCGGGAAAAACAGCCAGACCAGAATGGCCGAAAGACAAACACATACTGACAACGGCAGTTGGCTGAGGACAACCCGCATCCGCAGGGTATGTTCGTGGAACGAGCGCTGAAAAACCAAGAGTTTCTTCTTTTCACCGATATCCCACGTCGAAGGGTGGGTCATGGCACATCCACCACGGATGCAGAAGAAAGTCGGTTCATAAGATCAGCCTAACCATAATGGATATACTTCTGAGGTTATCGAAGGGGCTGAGGGGCAGCGATGAGTGAAGTACGTGTGGGGCTGGTCATTGAAGATGACCAGGATATTCGCGAGCTGGTAAGGGTAGTCCTATCCCAGGCGGGGTTCGATGTTCACACTGCATCCACCGGTTCCGCGGGTGTGACGTCGGCGCGTGAACTGAATCCGGACGTCATTACGTTGGATCTCGGCCTTCCGGATATCGACGGCTTTGAGGTTGCCCGCCAGATCCGCAAATCCTCCGATGCCTACATCATCATGCTGACCGCCCGCGCCGAGGAACTCGATACCCTCATGGGCCTGGAGGCCGGTGGCGACGATTACCTCACCAAGCCGTTCCGTCCCCGCGAACTGCGCGCCCGTGTTGAGGCCATGATGCGAAGGCCCCGCGCGTCGTCGGACTCCAAGAACGTTGCTGAAGAAGTGGACCCCGAGATGAGCCACAACGGACTGGCCGTCTCTGCAGGTTCCCGCACCGCCGTCCTGAACGGTACGGAGCTGAAGCTCACCCGCACCGAATTCGACCTCCTGCTCGCGCTGCTGGAGACCGGACGGATCGTCCGGACCAAGGCAGACCTGGCGCGTCGCCTCCGTAACGAACCCTACGACGTCGGAAGTTACGTCAGCGACGCCGACGAACGGGCCGTTGAGGTACATATGGGCAACCTGCGCAAGAAACTCGGCGACAGCATCCAGGCGCCCCGCTGGCTCGAAACGGTCCGCGGCGTCGGTTACCGCCTCGCGCCTGCGTCAAGCAACTAGGGTGACACTCACCAGCTGAACCACGAGCCGCGGCCCGGCCGCGATCACCGGGTGGTCGCGGGTGGGTCCTCGAACGTGGTCACAGGAGTGGTGTTTCCAGCTCGCTGATGGTCCCGCCCACAAAGCGGTCGATTTCGCTGACCTGCGCAGAAAGCTCGTCCAGATGGTCCGCATTGGGCAGCAGCCTGATGCTGATTTCCAGCTCGGTGGCCAAGCGGTTCATGCAGATGGCACCCACCATGTGGCTGGAAGTCTTCAGGCTGAGGACCGCATCCATGGCATCTTCCATGTCCAGGTGTTCCAACGCCCTATGGAGCCGCGAAACCCGCCAAGGGAGCAAGGCAACATAGTTGCGGACGAAGGCGCTGATGATGGCGTGGTCTCCGCCAAGTTCCGCCTGGAGCTCGGTGAGGACGGTCCGGTCCACCAGGGAGTCAGTGCACTCGTCGTACTCGGACACCAGACTCCTCCCGCCTCCAAACAATAGATTCACGATTCAACAGTAGGACCCGTGGAACGGTGGAAGCGCCGGAAAACGAAAGCTTGATCCAATCTTGAGCGGACTCAGAGGGAGTCTTGATAGCCGGCCCCCAGAGTAGGACAGCAGAGGCAAGATCGCGGATCTGGGGGATTCCAGGCTTGAATCAAAGAACGGGAAAAAGCATGAACAGCAGTGCTCGTCCATCACCTGGCTTGATGGTCATCATCGTCCTGTGCATGACCGTCCTTCTGGGCATCGGCGGGACCGCAGCCTACGCATTGTGGGAACAAGGCACCCGCACCACTGCCACCGACCAGACCGTCAGCTCTGCCCCGTCCGTCTCTTCCGCCCCGTAGCTGGAGGCGCGTACAGACCGCCCTCCAGAAACTGTGTGAGCCTGTCTTCGAGAACTGACTGGTCCTTTAGTTCGCACTCCCACACCGTCAACACGTCCCAGCCGCCGGCGGCCAGTTGCTCCCGTTGCCGGGCGTCGCGCTCGCGGGTCCGGGTCCGCTTGGTCTCCCAGAACTCCGCGTTGGCCGCAGGCGCATGCTGCCCCACTCGGCACGTATGGAAATGCCAGAAACAGCCGTTGACGAAGATGACTTTGCGCCGGCCCGCGAACACCAGGTCTGGTCGGCCAGGCAGCTTTGCCGTTCCGGCCTGTCCGTGCAGCCGGTACCGATAGCCTTTCGCATACAGCAATTTGCGGACCAGCAGCTCAGGCTTGGTGTTCTTGCCGCGGATTTTGGACATGTTGCGGCTGCGCTGCTCCGGCGTCAGAAGGTCCCGGCTCTCGCCCATGTCCCCAGCCTACCCAGGAACCCATGACGCCAGCCTTCCGTGCCTGGAACACTCTGCAGTCCACCCCAACGGGGTCACCTGGACCTTCATGCGTCGGCGGCATTGCGGACAAAAGCGCGGTGGCTCCATCACCAGGCGCTGTTGGCAGTCATGGTGGGCGGCCGACGTCGGGCTGTCACCGGTACCGTCGCCGGCACCGCCGCAGTGACCGCAGTACTGCTGGCTGAATGCGGCGGTCACAGCGACTTCTGGAATTCCTTGATGGGCATGTTGAGCTCTACCAACAGGTTCAGGTCGGCGTTGGCGGGGCGGCCCAGGGTGGTCAGGTAGTTGCCCACGATGACCGCGTTGATTCCGCCGAGCAGGCCTTCGCGGGTGCCGAGGTCGCCGAGGGTCAGTTCGCGGCCGCCTGCATAACGGAGCACGGTGCGGGGCATGGCCAGCCGGAACGCTGCGATGGCGCGGAGGGCGTCCTTGCCGTCCATGATGCATTGGTTTTCCAGGGGCGTTCCCGGGCGTGGGTTCAGGAAGTTGAGCGGGACCTCATGCGGTTCAAGAGCGGCGAGTTGGGCTGCGAGTTCAGCACGCTGTGCCACTGACTCGCCCATGCCGATCAACGCGCCGCAGCACAATTCCATGCCGGCTGCCTTAACCATGGCGCAGGTTTCCAGCCGTTCCTCGTAACTGTGGGTGGTGACGACCTCGGGGAAGTAGCTGCGCGCGGTTTCCAGGTTGTGGTTGTAGCGGTGGACTCCCCACTCGGCCAACTGGTCCACTTGGCGCTGCGTGAGCATGCCCAGGGAACAGGCGATGTTGATGTCCACGGCTTCATTGATGCGGTCGATCGCGAATTTGATCTGGTTCATGAGCTTGATGTCAGGCCCGCGGACGGCTGCGACGATGCAGAATTCCGTGGCCCCCGTGGCGGCGGTTTCCTTGGCGGCCTTGACCAGCTCCGGGATGTCCAGCCAGACTCCGCGGACGGGGGAGTCGAACAGGCCGGACTGGCTGCAGAAATGACAGTCCTCGGGGCAGCCGCCGGTCTTGATGGAGATGATGCCCTCCACTTCCACGTCCTCGCCGCAATGTTTGAGGCGGACCTCGTGGGCGAGTTGCAGGGCTGCGGGGATGGCGTCGTCCGGTAGCTCCAGGATCTCGATGAGCTGGGCCTCGCCCAGTCCCTCGCCACGTTCGAGAACCTGCTCGCGGGCAGCATCCAGGATGGTACGGGAGCGTATGTCAGGGGCTTCTTGAATTGCTTCGCTGGTCATGTCCTTGACGGTATCCGCGCTGGTGAAGGGCTATTTTGTGGGGTGCGCACAAACCGTGGTGCTGGTTTTTGGCGCTGACTGCGCGGGGCGGCTGATGCAGAAGTTACAGCTGTGAAACATGGACGTGACTGAATTGACGCGCTGCGTGACTAGCGTCGGGGACGAGGCAAAGTCCACGACGAAAGCGACCACGAATGAGCGACGATAAGACCAGTACCGCCACACTGGAGCCGACGACGGCGGCAGGTACCGCCGTCGGAATCGGCGTCACCGGTGCATCTGCGGCGGGCAACGGAACTGCGACGGCGGGCAACGCCGATGCCATGAGCGCGGCAAAGGAGAGCCTGGAGGATTACACGCTCCGGTTCGCCCCGCGTTCCTACCGGAAGTGGAGTGCGGGGGTGGTGGCCACCAGTGCGTTGGGCGGCATCGCGTACCTGGCCGACTTCTCCATTGGCGCGAACATCGGCATCGCCTACGGAACGGTGAATGCCATCTTCGGCATCATCGTGGCCGCCGTAATCATCTTCGCCACGGGGTTCCCGCTGGCCTACTACGCAGCCCGGTACAACATCGATTTGGACTTGATCACCCGAGGTTCGGGCTTTGGCTATTACGGCTCGGTGGTCACCAACATCATCTTCGCCACGTTCACGTTCATTTTCTTCGCCCTCGAGGGCTCCATCATGGCCCAAGGACTGCAGTTGGGTCTCGGCATCCCACAATGGATCGGCTACGCGGTGTCCACCATCATCATCATTCCGTTGGTGATCTATGGGATGAAGACCCTCGCCACGTTGCAGGTGTGGACCACTCCGCTGTGGCTGCTGCTCATGGTGGTTCCCGTGGGCTATCTGCTCCTGTCCCACCCCGAAAGCATCGACGCCTTTTTCGCTTTCACGGGCGCTTCCGGCGACGGCGGACCCAACCTGGCTTCTGTGATGCTGGCTGCCGGTGTCTGCCTGTCCCTGATGGCGCAGATCGCTGAGCAGATCGACTACCTTCGGTTCATGCCGCCTAAGACCGCCGAAAACAAGGGTGCCTGGTGGCGCGCAGTGATCCTCGCCGGACCGGGTTGGGTCATCTTCGGAGCCATCAAGCAGATCATCGGCCTGTTCATTGCCATCTACCTCATCGCCAAGCTCGACCCCGCAGCAGCATCTTCCGCGAATGAACCGGTCCACCAGTTCCTGGGCGTCTACGAAGAAATGATGCCGGCATGGCTCGCCATGACCCTGGCCGTGGTCCTGGTGGTTATTTCCCAGATCAAGATCAACGTCACCAACGCCTACTCCGGTTCGCTCGCCTGGACCAACTCCTTCACCCGCATCACCAAGACCTACCCGGGCCGCATGGTGTTCGTGGTGGTCAACCTGGTCATCGCGTTGATCCTGATGGAGTCGAACATGTTCGAGTTCCTCAACACCATCCTGGGCTTCTACGCCAACTGCGCCATGGCCTGGGTGGTCACGGTGGCCTCCGACATCGCCATCAACAAGTACCTGCTGAAGATCTCGCCCAAAGTTCCGGAGTTCCGCCGCGGGATGCTTTACGCCGTGAACCCGGTGGGCTTCGTGTCCATGCTGGTCTCCGCAGGGGTGTCCATCGCGGTGTTCTTTGGAGCCTTCGGCCCAGCCGTCCAGCCATTCTCGCCCATCTTCGCAGTGGGCCTGGCGTTGGTGCTGCCGCCGGTCTTGGCCCTGGCCACCAAGGGACGCTACTACCTTCGACGCACCGACGACGGCATTGACCTGCCCATGTCCGACGCCGATGGCAACCCCAGCGATGCCAAACTGCTTTGCCACGTCACCGGCCTGGAGTTTGAACGCCCGGACATGCTCCGGTCCGGTCAGGACGCGCCCGACGGCGAACCCCAGTACATCTCGTCCCTAGCCCTGTCCACGGATAAGTCGGGCGGGTTGGTGCTCCCGGCCCAAAAGTAGGTTCCTTACCCAACTGAGTCGCAGTTAAGCGCGTTTTGAGAGCTCATAACGCGCTTAACTGCGACTTACTTGGGTCATGCGAACGCCCCGGCTTTCCCTGAAGGGAGCCGGGGCGTTCTGCTGTGTGTTTTCGGTTTTGCGCGATGCCGCGCGGCTTACTTGTCGAAGGCGTCCTTCGCGGTGTCCTTGACGTTCTCGCCGGCCTGCTTGGTCTTGGCAGCCGCTTGGTCAGCGACACCCTCAGCCTGCAGTTTCTCGTTATTGGTGGCGTCGCCCAAGGCTTCCTTCGCCTTGCCGGTGACTTCCTGTGCCTTGTTGCTGATCTTGTCTCCGAGTCCCATAGGACCTCCTTCGATGTAATCCAACGCTGACAATCGCTAGGCTATCGAGCCTTTCTGAGTGCTTCCTGAACGGATTCCACGGTCATCAGGATGCTTACACTGAGGTCATGGCTGAGGAGATCCTGAACGAACAGACCGAGCAAACGGACCTGGACGAGGACATCGCCATGGCCCTGGTTAACAATGCTGTCTCCGAATCCTACGATCCGGAGGGCGAAGCATCGGATCCCCGCACCAAATACCCGTCGGAAGAGTTCGAGCCACAAACTCAGGATTATCCGGGCTGGACCGACGCCTTGAACCCGCGTCCCGATCACGGCGAGCAAAGCTACGTAGGGCACAGCCGGATGCTGGGCCGCCGGGCCCTGATTACGGGCGGCGACAGCGGGATCGGTAAAGCCGTGGCGATTGCTTTTGCCCGTGAAGGTGCGGACGTCGCTTTCACCTACCTGCCGGAAGAAGAGCAGGACGCGGAGCATACGGTGAAGCTGATCCAAGACGCCGGCAGCAAGGCGCTGGCGCTACCGGGTGACTTGCGGGACGAAGAGTTCTGCCTGGAAGTCATTGCCCAAACCGTCGCCGAATTCGGTGGGCTCAACGTGCTGGTGAACAACGCCGGGTTCCAGATGACCACGAGCCGGGGGATCGAAGACCTCAGCACCGAACAGTTCGATCAAACCTTCAGAACCAATGTCTACGCGCTGTTCTGGCTCACCAAAGCGGCCCTGCCGCATTTGAAGCCCGGCGCCGCAATCATCAACACCTCGTCCGTCCAGGGATACCATCCAAGCCCATCACTGATCGATTACGCAGCTACGAAAGCAGCCGTCAACAGCATGACTTTCTCCTTGGCGGAATCGCTGGGCCCCAAGGGTGTCAGGGTCAACGCCGTAGCCCCGGGTCCTGTATGGACCCCGCTGCAGCCGCCCACGCAGCCCGCGGAAAAGATCCAAGTGTTCGGCCAGGACACCCCGCTGGGCCGTGCGGGGCAGCCTGCCGAACTGGCCTCAACATATGTGTTGTTGGCCAGCGAGGACTCCAGCTATATCTCCGGATCGGTCATCGGCGTCACCGGCGGCAAGCACCTCGCCTAGTTGTGCTGCCTGAGCGTCATCATGGCTTGAGGACCACCTTGATGCACCCGTCCTGCTTCTTCTGGAACTTCTCGTAGAGGGCCGGTGCTTCATCGAGCGAGCCGGTGTGGGTGACCAGATGCATGACTCCCAGCGGATCGGCGTCGTCCTCCACCAAGGGGAGCAAGTCATCAGTCCAGCTGCGCACATTGCATTGGCCCATGCGGAGTTGGATCTGCTTGTCGAACATGGTCATCAGGGGCATGGGGTCGGCCTGCCCACCGTAGACCCCGCTGAGCGAGATCGTCCCGCCACGACGCACCAGATCCACGGCTGTGTGCAGTGCAGCGAGCCGATCGACGCTCATGGTCTCCATGGCAATCTGCGCCGGCTTGTCCGGCAACAGGGAAACGGCCTTGTGAAGGAAGGACGCCACAGGGGATCCATGGGCCTCCATGCCGACGGCATCCACCACGGAATCCGGGCCGCGACCCAGTGTTTGTTCGCGGATCCGGCCGGCCACGTCTGAACTGTAATCCATGGTTTCAATGCCGTGGGCCTCCGCCATCGCGCGGCGTTCAGGAACCGGGTCAACACCGATCACCCGGAAGCCCTTGTAGGCACCGATCCTCGCAGCAAACTGGCCCACGGGACCCAGTCCGAGCACCGCGAGGGTGCCACCTTCCGGAACGTTCGCGTAGTCCACTGCCTGCCAGGCCGTGGGAAGAATGTCCGAGAGGAAGAGGTAGCGCTCATCCGGGGCACCCGATTCCACTTTGATGGGGCCGTAGTCGGCAAAGGGAACGCGGAGGAACTGGGCCTGGCCACCGGGAACGGAACCGTAGAGCTCTGAGTAGCCGAAGAGGGCCGCCCCGGATCCTTTTTCCTTGACCTGGGTGGTCTCGCACTGCGACTGCAAGCCTTGGTTGCACATGTAACAGCGGCCGCAGGAGATGTTGAAGGGCACCACAACACGGTCGCCCTTTTTGAGCCGGTGAACACCCGGGCCCACTTCTTCCACGATGCCCATTGGCTCGTGGCCAATGACATCGCCCTTGTGCATGTAGGGTCCCAGGACTTCATACAGGTGAAGGTCCGAGCCGCAAATGGCTGTGGACGTGATGCGGACAATCGCATCTGTTGGTTCCTGGATGGTGGGATCGGGGACGTCTTCGACGCTGAGTGAGCGCCGGCCTTGCCATGTCACTGCTTTCACAATTGCTCTCCCTGCTTTCGGCTGGGTGGTCCCGCCCTGCTGGAGACCCTTCCAGCGAATCAGAGATGGAACCGGCGCACAAGACTTGGCAGCCTCGACACCGCTCTGGGGCAGGCTTAGATTGTGGCTATGAGCGAAGAACCGATCGAAGCTGAAGCGACGCCTTCGGATGCCTCGTCGCCTGAAGGACCAGCCGCCGTCGAGCACGCCAAAACCGGCGCCGGTACCGGCGACTTCACCACTGAGGTGGACCCCACGTTTGTTCCGGACGAAAGCGGCGAAACTCCGGAGGAAAAGCGGGCCAGGGAAGATCCCGAAGCGACAGGCAGCTAAAATTAGTAAGGAATCTGACCAGTGGTGTTAACATGGTGGGCAAGGGAGAGTTTCGGGCAGAGTTGACCGAGGAGTGTCTGCGTTGTCATCGATGAAAAACCCTCTGGTTCCAGGTGACGCGACCCGTCCCCATGCCGAACCCCTCCAGTGCCGTCAATGCCGGTCCGCCGATCATGTGGACCTGGAAACCATCGAATCCATTGAGCCGCATGCAGGCGACTTGATGGTCCGGGTCGCTTATAGATGCCGGGCCTGTGAAGTCTCGTACGCCCACTACGCTGCGTTCCATGACGTAGCCGCGGTCCTCAACCGCAATGGGCCGGCGTCAGGACTGCTGCAATTTGGCGGACAGTACTTCCACTGCGGTGTACCGATGCAGTTCATTAAATCCTCAGCCCGCAGCGTTTATGCCCCCATGTCCACGGAAGTCGTTGAGGACGGCCTCCTTGATGTGTACCTGAAAACGCGCGTGATCCAGTGCCGGTGCGGCTTCCGGATGGAGCTGCCGGGATGAGGGGCGGGCATAGTTTGGGGGTGCCGTGAACTGGGTACGTCCCAAGCAGCAACCATAGCGTGGGCCACGAGCGGCGCCCATAGAAGCCGCTCACCAGGGAGGTAATCCGCATGGATACAGGACAGCTGGTTCTCATCATCGTGTTGGCCGTAGTCGTCATCGCCGCTGTGATCGTCGCGGTCGTGATCGGGCGTAGGAAGAAGGCGGAGGTCAACCGCCACCGGGCAGCGGAACTGCGCGAGAAGGCCGCCGAAGAAGCCATCGGAGCCCACCAAGCCAAGGCCGAATCGGCCCAGGCGGAGGCCAATGCGCTGCAGGCCGAGGTCGAAGCCAACCGGCTCCGCCAGGAAGCGGAACGCCACGCGGAGAAGGCCAACGAGGCCCATGGGCGGGTAGAGGAACACCTGCGGCACGCAGACAAGCTGGACCCCAACGCCGGGCAGGATCGCTCGACTGACGCCGATCGCTCCAATGCTTCGGATCGCTCCAATGACTCGGATCGCCGGGCCGACGAAGGACGCCCGGCCGCAGGTGAAGGCGAACGCCTGACTCGGGACCGGAGTGGCCGCGACGGCTCCACGCGCGATGGCACTCCACGCGAAGGTGACAGGAACTTGTAGTTTCACGGGAGAAACGGGAGGCAGGAAGTGAGCATTGTGGTGAGGCGAACAGGCGAGACTGTGCGGTCGACTGAGTCGAAGGCGACGCGGCATGCGGTTGATGTGGTTCTGGGGCACTTGGGCGAGATCGGACCGGCCGTTGCTGCCCTACGCCGCGAATCGTCCAGACTGGCCGAATGGGGGGAACAACTGGCGCTTGTCAGGCTGCGCGGTGGAACGGTCTTCGCCGCAGGCAGCGACGGGTCCTCACACGAGGCCCAGAGGTTCACCTCGGAACTGGCGGCCCACGACCCCGGGGACGGCTCCGGTTTCAGGGCGATCTACGTCCCCAAGGGCGCCAGCGGCTCCAATGGGACTACCCCAAGCATCAGCGCCCAACTCTCGGAGCAAGTGCGGCGTGGAGACATCGTGGTGCTGCTCGCTGCCAAGGGAATCACCGACGAGCTCCGCGACGCTGCTGCCGCCGCGAAATCAGGTGGTGCGCTTGTGTGGGCCCTGACGGGCAAGGAGTCCAAGGAGCTCGCGCAGTCGGTCAATGAAGCAATATGCATCAATACAGATCCGCCACACGCCGAGGAAGCGCACCTGGTGGCGGTGTTGGCCCTCTGCGAATGCTTTGAGGACGCCCTGAAGCACGTCAAGCCGGAGTGACCCCTCACGGGGAGACCTGTGATCTGTGCCTCTTTCGGAATAGTTGCAGACGCCTTGCAGTTGCCCAGAATGAACCTGTTTCATTCTGAAAGGAACTGCGCATGCTGTTTTCCCCTCTGGCCCTCGGCGAGCTTGAACTTTCCAACCGACTGGTGATGGCGCCTCTGACGCGCCTTCGTGCGGGCCAGAACGGCGTGCCGGGTCCGTTGATCGCCGAGCACTACCGGCAGCGCGCTTCCCTGGGACTGATCGTCAGTGAGGGAACCTATCCGGTTCCGGCCGGCCAGTCCTACCCGGGACAGCCAGGGCTCGTCACTGAGGAGCAGATCGCCGGCTGGAAGACAGTCACCGACGCAGTTCATGCTGAGGGTGGCCGCATCTTCGCGCAGGTCATGCATGGAGGCCGCGTTTCCCACGCCGACATCACCGGTGGCCACGAGATCGTCGGCCCCAGCGCTGTTGCCATCGAGGGTGATGTCCGGACCCCCAACGGCAAGCAGCCGTACCCGGTACCGCGTGAACTCCGCACCGACGAGCTTCCGGGCGTCATTCAGGAGATCGTCACCGCCTCGAAGAACGCCATCGAGGCAGGGTTCGACGGCGTTGAGCTCCACTCCGCCAACGGTTACCTGCTGCACGAATTCCTGGCCCCCAACTCCAACGTCCGCACCGACAGCTACGGTGGCTCCCCGGAGAACCGGGCGCGTTTCGTGATCGAGACTGTCAACGCCGTGGTGGAGGCTCTCGGTGCCAATCGTGTGGGCATCCGCATTTCCCCCGAGCACAACGTGCAGGGCATCGCCGAGACCGATGCGGCCGACGTCCGGGCAACCTACGAGGTGCTGGTGGACACCATCGCCCCGCTCAACCTTGCTTACCTGAGCATCCTGCACCACGACCCCAAGAGCGCTTTGGTTCAGGACCTTCGCGAGCGCTTCAACGGAACGTTCCTGGTGAACACCGGCTTCAGCGAAATCACGACCCGCGACGAAGCTTTCGCGATCATCGAAGATGGCCTCGCGGACGCTGTGGTGGTGGGCCGTCCCGCCATTGCCAACCCGGACCTCGCCCGGCGCTGGCGCGAAAGCCTGCCTCTCAACGAGCCGGATGCTTCCACGTTCTACGCCGACGGCGCCGAGGGCTACACGGACTACCCCTTCTACGCCAACTAAGCAGCTCAGGCACTAACAGCGCAAGCACCCCAGCAAGACCACGACGTCGGCACTCACGTGAGTGCCGACGTCGTGGTTTTAACGGGCATGTGACAGGACCACGTGCCCGGTCCTGTGCGCGCCTTCCTATAGGATTTGTGGCATGTCTGATCCTTCCCCGGCCGGTGCCCGCGCCGGCTTTCCCGTCAGCCGCCAAGTGCTGGCCGACCACGTCTACGAAGCCCTCCTCGAGTGGCTCATGGACGGCCGTTTGGAACCCGGGGCGGCAGTGAGCATCGACGGAATGGCTCGTGAACTGGACGTCTCGCCGACTCCGGTGCGGGAAGCCCTTGCCCGGTTGGAGCACACTGGCATGGTCCGGCGGGTGGCGCTGAAAGGCTACAGGGTTGCCCCCGTATTTACCCGCGAAGACTTCGCGGAACTGATGGAAGCCAGGCTTTCCATTGAACCCGTCAATGCAAAACTTGCGTGTTCCCGCATGACGCCGGAGGGATTGGATGCCCTGAAGCAGGCCGTGGAGGATCTGAAGACGGCGCCCAGGGGCGGTACTTTCGCCGAGTACCGCAGCTACCTCGAGGCCGACGAACGTTTTCACCAGCTCATCGCGGCGCAGGCAAACAACCAGTTCCTGCTCGCGGCCTACAACACCCTGGGCGGCCAGATCCAGCGGTTCCGGCTATTCGGGGGAGTGGGCATCACCGACGCCGAGCAAGCCATCGCCGAACACCAGGCTGTACTCGACGCCATGACCAGCGGCGATCCGGACAAGGCCGCGGAAATGATGATCGACCACGTCGAAAAGGTTCGTGGCCGGGCCATGGCTGACGCGCCGGAGGAGTAGGCCCCCGCCTTCCCCCGTCCGGGCTGCGCACCCGTTTCCGCGTGCGCACCCGTTTGGCGTTGGTGGCGCACCCTTTTGCGCCGAATGCGCCAGAGGTTACGGGTGCATTCGGCGGGTATCGGTGCGTCGGCTGAGATGCGCTGGGAGCAGGCGTTGGTTCGTCGCCGGAGTGCTTGGAGCTAGGCGGGCTGCGCGCTCCTGTTTCCCGCGTGCGCACCCGTTTCCGCCGTGCGCACCCGTTTCCGCCGTGCGTACCCGTTTGGCGTTGGTGGCGCACCCTTTTGGCGTTGGTGGCGCACCCTTTTGCGCCGAATGCACCACTGGTTACGGGTGCGGTCGGCGGCAAGGTTAGCGGCGCCCCACAAAGAACCGGAGTGACCCCCTTCACAAGCTAAATGTATGACATATAGGATCTAGGAAGTTTCGCGAAAGGGTTGACAGCATTGCCTGAATCGTAAATCCTATAGGAAACAGGATTCCACGAAGGAGTGATCATCATGGCGTACACCGCCGAGAATTGGCCTATCACCGCGGCCCTCCTGCAGTTCCCCGGCACTGACGCCAAGGGGCAGCAGGTCAACGACGCCGACGCTTCCGTGTGGGCTTCGGTCCTCCAGGAAGTGAAGGACGCAGGTTTTGCGAACGCTGACCTCACCGACAGCTGGGTTCGCCCGGGCGACCTCAGCAAGGACCGCCTCGCCGAGTTCAAGCAGACCGCTGACGAGGTGGGCATCGGGGTCCCTGTCATCTCCGCTATCCGCCGCAGCGTCATCCACGCAACGGACTGGGCAGACAACCTCGCCTACAGCCACCGCACCATCGACGCCGCTGCCGAGCTTGGCTGTGAAGTGGTGTCCTTCGGGCTTCACCAGGCCATCACGCAGGAGCAGCATAAACAGCTCTGGTTCTGGACCGTGGAGGGTTACAAAGATCCCGTGGGTGACAAAGAAGTGTGGGGTAACGCCGTCTCCCGCCTTCGCGAGCTCGGCAAGCACGCAGCCGAGGCCGGGGTGCTGATCTCGCTGGAAATGTACGAGGACACCTACCTCGGAACTGCTGACTCCTCGGTTCAGCTGGTCCAGGACATCGGCTTGGACAACGTCGGCCTGAACCCGGACCTCGGCAACCTGATCCGCCTGCACCGGCCCATCGAGGACTGGCGCGAGATGGTGGCCAAGACCCTGCCGTACTCCAACTACTGGCACATGAAGAACTACCTCCGGGACGAAGATGTGGCGCGCGACAGCTACATCACCATGCCGGCTCCCATGGAGAGCGGCCTCATCAACTACCGCGAGGCCTTCAAGTTCGCGCTGTCGGTCGGATTCCAGGGCATTCTCTGCACTGAGCACTACGGCGGCGACGGTCTCAGCGTTACTGCCAGCAACCAGGAATACCTCCGCCGCCACGTCCTGCCGAAGACCGCGGGCTATGAACTCGGCAAGAGCCAGGTGGCCCAAGGACGCCAGGTACCGGCTACGCAGCTCGCAGGAGTCTAGGAAGATGACCCGGATTTTTGATAACCCGGCAGATTTTGCTGATGACGCGTTGGACGGTTTTGTAGCTGCCAACCGTGGGTACGTTGCCCGCGTTGACGGCGGCGTGGTCCGCTCCACCGAAGTCCCGGCCGGTCAGGTGGCACTGGTGGTTGGCGGCGGATCGGGACACTACCCGGCGTTCGCTGGACTCGTTGGGCCTGGACTTGCCACTGGTTCGGCGTGCGGCAACATGTTCGCATCCCCGGCGGCAGGCCAGGTGTACCGGGTGGCCAAGGCTGCCAACGCCGGCGGTGGAGTCCTGCTCAGCTACGGCAACTACGCAGGTGACGTCCTGCACTTCGGCCAGGCGCAGCTCCGCCTCAACGCAGAGGGCATCGAAACGCGGACGGTCACCGTCACTGACGACATCGCCAGTGCGCCGATCGAACAAATTGAGAAGCGCAGGGGCATTGCCGGCGACCTCACCGTCTTCAAGATTGCCGGCGCCGCCGCTGAAGCGGGACTGGACCTTGACGGCGTCGAGCGCTTGGCCATCAAGACCAACCACCGGACCCGTTCCCTGGGTGTGGCTTTTGACGGCTGCACGCTTCCCGGCGCCAAGGATCCGCTGTTCCACGTGCCTGCCGGGCAGATGTCGCTCGGCCTGGGTATCCATGGCGAGCCCGGCATCTCCGAGCACACCATGCCCACAGCATCCGAGCTGGCCGAACTTCTTGTTTCGAAGCTTCTCAACGACAAGCCCGAGGACGCCGGGGACCGTGTTGTGGCTATCGTCAACGGCCTGGGAACGGTGAAGTACGACGAACTCTTCCTGCTGTTCGGCAAGGTGGAAAAGCTGCTTACGGCCGCGGGACTCACTGTTGTTGAACCCGAATGCGGCGAGCTGGTGACCAGCCTGGACATGTCCGGACTGTCGCTGACGCTGCTGTGGCTGGACGAAGAACTTGAGCAGTTCTGGGCCGCCCCCGCGGACACTCCCGCGTTCCGCAAGGGCAGCATGGCGCCCCGTGCACCCCGCGCTGAAGCAGCAATCGACGACGCCGAAACCGCCGACGTCGAACAGCCCACCGCTGCTGCGGCTGACCTCGGGCAGTTGGCCGTCGCCGTGCTCGCCCAGGTGAGGGACGTCGTCGTCGAGCATGAAGAGGAACTCGGCAAGCTGGACGCGATTGCCGGCGACGGCGACCACGGCATCGGTATGCGGCGCGGCGTTGATGCCGCTGCGGCAGCAGGCGAGGCAGTCTCCGGTTCGTCCGCGGCGCGGGTCCTGACCGCAGCAGGCGAGGCCTGGAGCGAACGCGCCGGTGGAACCTCCGGAGCCCTGTGGGGATCAGCGGTCATTGCCGCCGGGTTGTCGCTCGGGAACCGCGAAACGTACACCTCGGAGGATGCGGCGGAGGCTGTGAAGGCGTTCGTCCGCGCCATCACCGAACTCGGCAAGGCCGAGCTTGGGGACAAGACCATGGTGGACGCGCTCCTGCCCTTCCGGGACGCCTTCCTGACAGAGCTCGACGGCGGGGCTCCCGCTGACCGGGCGCTGGCAGTTGCTGCGGCGGCTGCTGAGTCCGCTGCCGCCAAGACCGCGGATTTGCGCCCGCTCAAGGGCCGGGCACGCCCGCTCGCGGAAAAGAGCCTCGGCCATCCCGATCCAGGGGCGGTCTCCTTCGGACTGATTACCTCGAGAATCTCGCAATTCATCGATTCACAACTGGCCGCGGCTGCCCCCTCGGGACAGCGGTCGACCGGAAACGGAGCCCAAGCATGAGTAACACCGAAGGCTGGCGCATCGTCGTCGGCAACGACGAAGCCGGAGTCGAATACAAGCAGGCGCTCCTGGCCTTGCTGGAAGCGGATCCCCGCGTGGCATCAGTGACGGACGTCGGCGTCGGTTTCAACGACTCCACCGCGTACCCGCACGTCGCCGTTGATGCCGCCCGCAAAGTGGCCGACGGTGAAGCCGACCGCGCACTGTTGATCTGCGGTACTGGCCTCGGCGTGGCCATCGCGGCCAACAAGGTCCCCGGAATCCGCGCGGTGACCGCCCACGACAGTTACTCCGTGGAGCGGTCCGTCCTCAGTAACAATGCCCAGGTCCTCACGCTCGGCCAGCGGGTGATTGGCTTGGAACTGGCCAAAAAGCTCGTAGGGGAGTGGCTTGGCCACCGCTTCGACCACACTTCATCCTCCGCCGCCAAGGTGGACGCCATTTGCTCGTACGAGCCCGACTACACGAAGGCAGTTTGATCATGACCACTCCAGAAGCAACCGAAGCGACAGCCGGCAACGCAGCCCGGAAGATCGCCGTCGTCGGCTCCGGCTACATGGGTGGCGGCATCGCCCAGGTGCTGGCTCTTGGCGGGGCGCGTGTTGCGCTGGCCGATGTCTCTGCCGAGATCGCGCAGAAGAACTACGACCGCCTGCTGGTGGAGTCGGACCAGTTCATCGCCGACGGACTCTTTCCCGCAGGGTCCACGGAGATCCTCAAGCAGAACCTGTGGGCCGCCAAGGACATCGAAGAGGCCGTTGCGGACGCCGCTTTCATTGAGGAGTGTGTTCCCGAGGTACTGGAGATCAAGCATCAAACCCTCGCCCGCATCAGTGCCGCTGCCCGCCCGGATGCCCTGATCGGTTCCAACACCTCCACGATTTCCATCGCTTCGCTCGCTGAAGCTGTCACCCGTCCTGAACGCTTCCTGGGCGTGCACTTCTCCAACCCGTCACCGTTCATTCCCGGCGTCGAGATCATCCCTCACGCCGGTACGGATGCCGCAACGGTTGCCGCGTCCCGCGAGCTGGTCCACGCGGCCGGTAAGCAGACCGCCGTCGTCAAGGACGTCACCGGCTTCGTGCTGAACCGTCTGCAGTACGCGCTGTTCCACGAGGCCGCGCAGCTGGTGGAGCAGGGAATCGCAACAGCGGACGACGTCGACACGCTGGTGCGTACGACGTTCGGCTTCCGCTTGCCCTTCTTCGGTCCGTTCGCCATTGCGGATATGGCCGGTTTGGATGTCTACAACTTCTGCTACAAGTCGCTGCAGACCGGCTTCCCGGAGCGCTTCGCGACGCCGAAGATCCTCTCGGACCTGGTGGACGCAGGCAAGCTGGGCACCAAGACCGGTGCAGGCTTCCTCAACGTTCCCGCCGAGCGCACTCCGGAACTCATCGCCTACCGCAACAAGGCCTACGTGGCCATGCAGAAGCTCATTGAAGAGCTTGGCCCGGCCCCCATCAACTAAGAACTTTCAGGAGAAGACCACATGACTTTCCCCGCAGAACGCACAGCAATCGTCACCGGCGCCGTTTCGGAGCGCGGCATCGGCCGGGCTACCGTCAACTACCTTGCCGCGCAGGGCTGGAACATCGGCATCATCGACCTCGACGACGCCGCCTGCAAGATCGCAGCCAAAGAAATTACCTCAGAGTACGGCGTCCAGGCCCATGGTGTTGGCGCCAACGTCGCCAGCGAAGCCGAGGTCCGTGCCGCCATTGACGAGCTTGAAAAAGAACTGCCCCAGATCGTGGCGCTGGCAAACGTTGCCGGAGTCAGCTCGCCTGTTGGCTACCTGGAACTGGAACCCGCTGAGTGGGACCGGGTCCTGAACATCAACCTCAACGGCGTCCACTACGCCACCCGCCGAGTGGCCGAATCCATGGTCAAAAACCGCATAGGCCGGATCGTGAACATTTCCTCGGTCTCCGCCCAGCGCGGTGGCGGCACGTTCTCCAAGACGCCGTACTCGGTAGCCAAGGCCGGCGTCATTGGCTTGACCCGCGCTACCGCCCGTGAACTCGGAGGGTACGACATCACTGTCAACGCCATTTCTCCCGGCCCCATCGACACCGACATCATGGGCGGCACCCTCAGCCAGGAACGCAAGGACGAGCTCACCAAGGACCTGGTAGTGAACCGTGTGGGCTCCACCCGGGACATCGCCGCCGCCATCGCCTTCCTCATCAGCGAGGACTCCGGGTACATCTCCGGCCAGACGCTGAATGTGGATGGCGGACTGTACATGCACTAGGGGCCTCCATGAAGACCTGGACCCGAGAACGCAAGATCTACCTGGCCGTGGGCGTCCTCGCCTGCGCCGTGGGCATGGTGCTCATCTTCTTCCCGCGCTGATCGCGGCTGCATTAGTTGTTTCCTGTCACTCAAAGAGGAGTTTCAATGTCTGTTGCCACCAATTCCACGAAGGAGTTGCTGGATACGCCGGTCCTCAAATCGGCCATTTCCAAGGCGTCGCGGCGGCTCATGCCAATGCTGGTCATCCTGTACGTGGTGGCTTTCCTGGACCGTACCAACGTTGGCTTCGCCGAAGCTGCGCTGGAAGTAGACAAGGGCATCACCGCCGGTGCTTACGCGCTGGGTGCCGGTATCTTCTTCATCGGTTACGCGCTGTTTGAAATCCCCAGCAACCTCCTGCTCACCAAATTTGGCGCCAAGGTGTGGCTGGCCCGCATCGCCATCACCTGGGGCATCGTCTCGGCGTGCTTCGCCTTCGTCCAGGGTGAAACGTCCTTCATCATCCTCCGATTCCTGCTGGGTGTCACCGAAGCGGGTCTGTTCCCCGGCGTCATCATGTTCCTGGCGGCCTGGTTCCCCAACAAGGTTCGCGTGAAGATGTTCGCCATCTTCTACCTGGCCCAGCCGTTCTCCCAGATGATGGGCGCACCCCTGTCCGGCTGGCTCATCAACATCGGCGACCAGGTTCCGGGCGTTGCCGGCTGGCAAGTGATGTTCTTCGTTGAAGGCATGCTGGCGGTCCTGGCCGGTATTGCCGCCTACTTCTTCCTCATCAACAGTCCCCAGGACGCCAAGTTCCTGACTAAGGAAGAGAAACGGGCTCTGTCCGATGTCATGGCGCTTGAGGACACGGTGAAGGAAGAGTCCGGCCCTCGTGGCGTCCTTGCCTCCATGCGTAACGGCCGGGTCTGGTACTTCACGGTCATCTACTTCTGCCTGCAGGTGGCCGTCTATGGCGTGACGTTCTACCTGCCACAACAGGTGGCGCAGCTGACCGGGCAAAAGGTGGGAATCGCCGTCGGACTCCTCGCAGCCATCCCGTGGTTCTTCGGCATCTTCGCCTGCTACTTCATCGGCAAGGCAGCCAACACCGTGGCGCGGCGCCGTCGCTGGGGCACCGCATTGTTTATCTCCACGGGCCTGTGCATCTTTGGTTCCGCCTGGGCCGGTGCCAACCAAATGCCCGCCCTGGGCATCATCTTCATCACCCTGGCGGTGTGCAGCTTCCTGTCCACCGGCCCTATTTGCTGGTCGTATCCGACGGCGTTCCTCACCGGAACTGCCGCGGCCGCCGGTATCGGTCTGATCAACTCCCTCGGAAACCTGGGTGGGTTCGTGGCGCCGATCCTGCGCACCACGGTCAACCAGGTCACGGCCTCGGACACCGGAACCATGGGTGTCTACGCACTGGGTGTCCTGCCGTTTGTGGCTGCGCTGCTGATGTTCGGTACCAAGCGCTTCAGCAACAAGGCCGACGAGCTGCTGGGGAAATAGAGCATGAACCTTCCTGCTCTCCCTTCTGCTACGGACTCTGCCACGGACCCTGCGCTGGAGACTGTGTTCATTGGCGTCAGCACCAAGATGTACATGGGCTACGCGCAGAGCCTGGCATGGCTGGAGCAAGTGGTGGCAGAAGTGGACGCCCGTCCGGCCCTCGCGGCCGGGCGGGTGGTCCCGTTCGTGATCCCGTCCTTTCCGGTGTTGCCCGCGGCATCGCGTGTGCTCCGGGGCTCGCCACTGGTCTTAGGCGCTCAGAACTGCGGCTGGGCTGACGGGCCGTGGACGGGTGAGGTGTCACCGTCCATGCTCGTGGAGCTCGGAGTGGGCCTCGTGGAAATCGGTCACGCTGAGCGGCGACGCTACTTTGCCGAAGACGAGGCGATGATCGCGCTCAAGGTCGGTGCCGCCGTCGATGCCGGGCTGGCTCCGCTGCTGTGCGTGGGAGAGCCCGGGGTTCTGGAACCGGAGGCAGCGGCGGATACAGTGTTCGGGCAGATCAAGGCAGCAGTGTCCGGTGATTGGTCGCGTGCCTCG
Organism: Paenarthrobacter sp. NPDC091669; assembly: GCF_044756725.1. NCBI lineage: Bacteria > Bacillati > Actinomycetota > Actinomycetes > Micrococcales > Micrococcaceae > Paenarthrobacter > Paenarthrobacter sp. NPDC091669. The sequence continues at coordinate 30,677 of NZ_JBIVTK010000009.1, read as the reverse complement.
AAACTGGTGATCGCCTACGAGCCCGTCTGGGCTATCGGCGCTCCTGAACCTGCCTCAGCGGCCTATGTTTCGCGGGTGGTCGGTACCTTACGTTCGGCGCTTGCCCAGCACGGGTTGGCCGGGCTTCCCATCATTTATGGAGGGTCGGCGAAACCCGGCTTGTTGCCACAGCTGGAGGGGGTTTCCGGGCTTTTCCTTGGCCGCTTCGCGCACGACGCAGTCAACTTCGGCCGGGTCCTGGACGAAGCTCTGGGTTTTTGTACAGCAGATGCCCCTAAGACGCCCTCTAAAGGGCATTAGGTGTACGAAAACTCCGCTGGCAGAGGGCCACGAAACCGCCGAGGTTTTCCAGGCCTTCCGGATGCGTTGGCAAATAGTTGGTCAGTTCAGGCGAACGCACGACGACGGCCCGCCACTGACCGCGCGACACCGCCACATTGATCCGGTTGCGGGACAACAGGAACTCCATGCCGCGGGGAACTTCGCCTGCGGCCGATGCGGCCATGGAGACGATGACCACCGGGGCTTCCTGGCCTTGGAACTTGTCCACGGTGCCCACCCGTACTTTCCCGAGGCCGGCAGACCGGAGCTCATGCTTGATGAGCTGGACCTGGGCGTTGTAGGCCGCGACCACCAGGATGTCTGTTTCCTCGAGGGGGCGGCGTTCCGGAGAGTCCGAAGGGTCCAGCCATTTCAGGCCCAGATGAGCCTGGACTTGCCGGACGACCTCAACAGCTTCTTCTTGCGAAGCAGTGGAGTTGGCGGTGTGTGTGACATACACACAGGAAATCCCGGGGTTCGCCCCTTCCAGTTCACGCATGGTTGCGGCAGGAGCGGCCTCGAGCCGGTTGTCGTAGGACAGCTCTGACACTGCGCTGCACAGCTCCGGATGCATGCGCCATGACAACGCCAGGAAGTAGCCAAGGTGGGACGGCAAGGTGTTGTGGCCGTCCGACAGCCAACCCAGGGCTGATTCATCAACGGGTTCCGGATGCTTGCCCTGAGTGACCTGGGGAAGCTGCTGTGGGTCACCGAGGAGCAGGAGCCGCTTGGCTGCCCGGCTGACAGCCATGGTGTTGGCCAACGAGAACTGTCCCGCTTCGTCGATGACCAGGAGATCGAGCGATCCGGGGGGGACTTCCTTGCCCACCATGGTCCAGGCGGTGCCGCCGATCAGGGCGCCACCCGGCGTGGCCAAGAGTTCCTCCACGTCGCCTTTGGCACAGTTGGTCCACGGCACAGGATCGTTGTGCTTGACGTCCTTGGCCACCAGGCGGGGATCGATACCCGCTTTCTCCACGGCTGCGCACAGCATGTTTTCCACCACGGCGTGGGATTGCGCCACGACGCCGACTTTCCACCCGTCGGCCACCAGCCTGGCCAGCACGTGGGCGCCAACATAAGTCTTCCCGCTGCCGGGAGGACCCTGGACGGCCAAATAGGAATGGTCCAAGTCCTTGACGGCCGCTGTGATGGCATCGATATAGCCATTGGGGCCGGAGGGAACCGTTGGAAGGTTGGTGAGGGTGCCCACCCTGGGCGGCTGCCGGCGGACCAGGTCCAGTGCCGGATCCTTGGGCCAGGAAGGCAACGCCGCGCGGAGCTTGGTGGCCAACGCGGCCAATGCAGCCCTTTGCCCGGTCGTCTGAATCGGGCTGTCCGGGGTCAGCGCCATGGGGGTCTGGACGAACTCGGTGGAGTCTTTGCGAAGCTTCTCGACGATGGTGACCGACTCGAAGTCCCCCTCTTCACCGACCTCGATGACCTCTGTCCCGCCCCAGCCCGCACGGCCCAGCACCGAGGATTCCTTGGCAGCCAGGGCATCCGGCAACGGAGACCCGTACATTCTGAAGTACTTCCTGCCCGGATCCAATCCCGCGCCATCACCGGAGCGGCCCAGCAGTTTCACGATCCGCGCAGGGTTGCTGCGAGGCGTTGGTTTCGCCCAGTCCTGCAGCAACTCCGCGTGGTCCACGATGAATTGGTCGCGGGACTCGTCCCATTGTGAAGTTGGCTTTTCCAAGCGGTCGAAGTGCCCCCACCAGTGCTGTTTGTCCTCGCGGCGGTGATACCCGACTCCGGCAGCGACGATGCCAATGGCCCGGGCCTCCAGCGTTGCCTGTTCCTCCACGGGCAGGTCGGCCACATAGTCGAACAGGGCCTTCTCTTCGGGCGGTGCCTCGTACTTCTCCGGCTCGGTGTCTGACTGTGGTCCGTCCTCCACAGGGGTGCCGGGAACGATGGAGCGTTCCGCAGCCCGGGCAAGCAGCCAGTTGCGCAGCTCCAGTGTCGACAAGCAGTCGTACTCGTTGTAGTCCCTGATACCTTCGAGAATGGCCGCAGCCTGCACGGCCTGACCAGTATCGCGGGCCGTGCAGTAGTCCGCGTAGGCCACCACGGAAGCGCCGGCGTCGGTGACGTCTCCGGAGCGCAGATGCCGGCCCATGTACAGCGGCTCAAGTTTCTTGATGCTGTAGGAGTTCTCGGAGACCCGGATGCTGTGCCGGACGGTGTCAAAGAGGTCCACCAGGACACCTTGGCGCAGGAGGTCGTCGACGGCGGTTTCACCCACCACATGCGTCAAGGACAGGTTCCTCAGTGCCGTCTTTTCGTAGGAGGCGTAGTGATAAATGTGCATACCCGGGTACATGGCACGGCGCTGGGCTACGTAGTCCAGGAAGGACACAAACGCGTGGCCTTCCTCCGCGCGTGAATGAGCCCAGAAAGGGCGGAACACCGGCTCCGCCCCTGGTTCCACGGGGTTCTCGATGACCCCAAAGAGGTACTCCAGCCCCCACTTGCCTGTGGCGGGGTCCTGCCAGAGGGGATCGCCCTCGAAGTCGAAGAAGATATCGCCCGGGTCCGGTGCGGGCAGCCTGCCGAGGGTGTTGTCCGGGAGGACGTTGTAACTGATGGCCTTGGTTTCTCCGGACTTGTCCGTGTACCTGACGGTGCCGTCGGGATTGCCGGTACCCGTTTGCAGCTGGGCTTGTTCGCGGAGCCTGAGCAGCGTGGAGTCGCCGACCGCTGGGAGTGCGGCGAGTTGGTCGATAGTGGTGACCCCGGCCTCGATGAGTTTCTTCCGGCGGCTGATGCGCATGCCGGCCACCATGAGGAGATCACGGTGCAGCTGGACTTGCTCGGCGCAATAGTCGCAACGGCCGCAGGCGGAGTACCGGGAGTCGCCCCATTCCACCGGACCGGGCTCCGAGGCATGCGTGGATGTCATGCCAAGGAAGCGTTCACGCCGTTCCTTGAAGACAGGGAGGATCTGCGAAAGGGGGTGGTCGCTGTGGACCCGGTTGCCGAGAACCAGGGTGACGGTGGGATCCGGCGTGATTCCCGCTTTGAGCAGTTGGTCTCCATACGCCGCGAGCTGCAGGAGGGCTGTGACCTTGGCATGGCGTGCCAGCTTGGTATCGAACACCGCATAAAGCCCGCCGGGCTGCTTCACCAGGAAATCGGAACGCCCGTGGAACTCACCGTCGAAGAAAGCGGCTTGAAACACCACATCGGCTCCGGAGCGCAGGGCATCGATGGATTCCGCGTGCTTGGCCGAAAGTGTGGCGCGGTCCATCGCCGTGGCGGGGACGACGTCGTAGACGCCCTTTCCGGTAGCCGCATTCCACTGCCCGAACTTGGCGACGAACTCATCCAGCACCCGATGCTCATGAACATCGCCAAGGGCAGCGCTACGTTCCAGCATGGCGTCTGCCGCGAAGTCCGGCTTGGGGGAACGGCCAAGTTTTTCGTCCAGTTTGCGGAGCAGTTGGTACTCGCAGGTGGCTGCAATGACGAGGTCGCTGGCAGAGAAGACCAGGTCCTGAGGGGCGCCCGCCATCTCCGGATCGAGGTAGAACACAGCGACCCACCTTCCTTCCGTGCCGGTTGAACTCCTTGTAGCCAAGCTATCAGCGGGCACCGACAAAATAACTTCCGGCAAACAGCGGCCGGCCACTCTAGACTGCACCCATGACTGATACAGCCCCCACCGTAGACCCGGCCTTCGAAGCCGCCTACCAGGCTGCACAAAAGAGCCTCAGCGAGGGCGGCATTCCCATCGGGGCCGCTTTGGCCCGCAACGGCGTGGTGGTCGCAAGCGGCCACAACGAACGCGTCCAGCACGGCGACCCGATTGCACACGGCGAGATGTCCGCGCTCCGGGCGGCCGGACGCCAAAAGAGCTACCGCGACACCACGCTCTACACCACCCTGGCGCCCTGCGCGATGTGCACGGGCACCATCATCCAGTTCAAGATCCCGCGGGTGGTCGTGGGCGAAGCCGAGACTTTTCCCGGCGAATTCGACCTCCTGCGTTCACGTGGCGTCGAGGTGGTGGTCCTGGACGATCCCCGTTGCGTGGAGATGATGCGCACGTTCCAGGATGAGCACCCTGAACTGTGGGCAGAGGACATCGCAGAATAACCGTCGCCGGCTACGGAGGGTCCATTGACCTGCTAGCCATCCGACGACTTTTTGGCAGCCTTCCTCGGAGCCGCCCGGCGGGAACGGGCCGCCGGAGTTGAAGGGATCAGTTCCTTGACCTGGGCCAGCACGGTGGGGTTGGCGCCCCGGGTGCCCAGGTCCTTGGCGAGGGTTTCCACCTCGGATTTTGCGGCGGCGCTGTTGTCCGACTTCGCATGGAGTTCCGTGCGCAATTCCACCAGGCCGCGGTAGGCAAGGTTGCTCGCCGCACCGGCAGACTGTTGATAGCCGGCGAGGCCGGCATCGGTCAACGCCAGCGCCCGCTGGGGATCAGCGCTATGGTGCTTGACCATCTTTTCGTCCTTGCGGCGATAGAAGTCATCACCCACAGACTGCGCGACGGCGGTGGCCGCCTTGACGCCCAAAGGCTCACCGCCAAAGCGTTCGGCGGCCTCCGTCAAAGCGTTCAACCCTCGCTCCAAGTAGGGCGACATGGACCCTTCAAACGCCAAGGTCAAGCCCACTTCCCGGGTGAAGAACTCAGGAGCGAAGCGGTCCTCTTCCCTGGTGACAGGGAAACCTACGCGCAGCGGCAACGTGTTTGACGCCTGCACGATGCCGTCCGTGGAATAGACGGCGCGAACCAGATACTGTCCGGGCGCATCGAAAGCGAAGCCCTCCACCCCGTAGGCGAGCTGGACCAGTTGGCTGAAGCGATCGCTGCCGTCGTCGTCGCCCACTGGTGCCGGCGCCAGCGTGACCATTTCCGGGAGGCCATAGAAGCAGACCACCGACTCATGCAGCACCACCGTCCCATTGGGCTTCTGGATGTACACGGTGGTGTTGCCGTAGCGGGGATCGAGCCGGCCATCCACCATGACCGGCACGTCGGTGGTATTCCGTAACCGGAACTCGATGGACACAGGTTCCATGTAGTCGAAGTGGTCCTTTGCGGAGAGGGTCAGTTCCACGTCGCTGCCCGGACCGGAGACCGTCATGGCACCCGCGGGGGATTCCAGGTGCCCTCCGGAAGCCCATGGATCGCCGCCCATGATCACGGAGGCGCGGTCTCCGTGGCGCATGTGGAGGAGCTCGTCGTCGTCGAAGCGGAAGCGGAAGTTGCCCCAGAAGGAGTCAGTGCCGTTGCGCTGATCGTATTTCCAGTCGTAGTTCATCCAGGACAGCGAGTCCGGGCGGGCCTTGTCCCAGGCATGCAGGAAGTTGAACGCGTGTCCGGCCTCGTGGACCCAGGTGTAGAGGAAGTGCCGCATGGCCCAGGCCTGATCCTGGGTGACCGGATTGGAGACAAGGTTGGTGAACCAGGAGTGGTTCCGGAAGACCGCAAAACCCTGGCGGTCCGGTCCGCGACCCGCGCCGCCAAAGCCCGCAGCGGCGTCGAACATGATGCCACCCACGCCGGCGGTGTCGAAGATGCCGGCCTGGATTCCCCACATGTTCCACGCAGGCCATCCCGAGTTGTACTTGCCGAACGAGGTCTCCATGGCGTCATGGAGTTCCCCGACATTCCAGGAAGCGAAGCCTGCGGCGGTGTCGTCGATGACTGTGTGGACCGGGTCGATGGTGACCGCGATTCCGGCGTCCGTATAGGAGGACTCGATGGTGATGGTCCGGTTGGGCAGGTCAGCGGGACGGTTGGTGTGGGCATGGCTGTTGTAGACGGGGACCTTGGGCTCGATGTCCACGGACGTGCAGTAGTCCAACTCCAAGTTCATGTCCCTGAAGGCCTCCGAACGGTAGGAGCACGCATAGGGCCGGCCGAGGATCCCGCCGGAGGTGAACGTGGCAACAGCGCCGGTCACAGCACCGTGGGACCACGACACCACTATGTCCACGGTGGTGGCAGGGTGGGTTCCTTTCCAATAGCGGACGGTCCCGACGATATGCACGTCGGTGTCGGTGAACGTCACAAGAGGTGTGTCCACAATCCAGGACTCCACATAGGTCTTCACCAACTGGTTGACACCGGCGACCTTGACGAAGCGGGTGCTGTAGAAATCGCCGCTGACCTTGTTCATGACCGGCGACTCGACGTTGCCGCGGGCGTCGATATCCAAGCGCAGGTCCAGGGCGCTTCCGATGGGGCCGGGATTGCCTTGGAAGCCTTCATAGCGTCCGCTGACCGCGGTGGGTTGGCGGCAACTCCAAAGATCTGAAGCGGGGGCAGGGGTGTAGTAGGTGCTGGGGACGTTGGGGGTGTCCATGGGGAGATCTTTCTCGGGCTGAAGCAGTCAAATATGCGATCGCCCACGCGTTCTAGGCGCAGGGGCGGCATGACGGTCCAGGGCGGGGCGGGGTGCGCGTGATGAGGCTCAGATGAGTCGAAATGGCCGATGCCCAGAAGCCGTGTGTAACCCACACTGACGATACTCCAGCGAATGGACTATATCCAGAGAAGCGAGGCCATTTTTTGGTCGCCAGGAGGTCCCCATGATCTGGTCAGCGGGACCCGCCGAGCGTAGGCTGGCATCATCGGCGCCCGGAGCCGAAGGACTCGTGCCGAAGGACTCGTGCCGAAGGCCCCGCGTCGATCACCCCAATCGATGAAGGAGGACCCATGAGTGCCGTACGTGAATTCATGACCACGAATGCGCAGTGCATCGCCGAGGATAAAACACTCCAGGAAGCCGCCATGCTGATGAGGGATCTGGACTGCGGTTCACTTCCCATCTGCGGCAGCGACGGCAAGCTCACCGGCTTCATCACCGACCGCGACATTGTGGTCAAGTGTTTGGCCGAAGGCAAGGATGCCCGCGAAGTCCTTGCCCGCGAGCTCGCCACCGGCAAGCCGTACTGGGTGGACGCCGATGCCAACGTGGACGAAGCCGTCACCATGATGGAGGAACGCCAAGTCCGCCGCCTGCCCGTCATCAGCGACCACAAGCTGGTGGGCATCATCAGCCAGGGCGATATTGCCCGCAACCACTATGCCGAACAGCGCCTCGGCGAAATGGTGGAGCACATCTCCGCCAAGGAGCACATGGCCCACTGAGCCAGTCTCAGCGGTTCCGCAGTATCCACTCCAGCAGTATCCGCTCCAGCCGCCGCGAGGCCCTCCCTTAGAGGAAAGCCTCGCGGCCCGTTCCTTCACGCAACACCAGTTCGCCTTCTTCGATGGAGACGATCAGACTCTTGGGTTTTCCCACGAGCTTCTTCGTTGCGCTGAGTTGCCTGCTGCTGACTTCCACCCCCACCGTGGCACCCTTGGCGGGAAGTTCCACCGTGACTTCGTCGGCCATCCCCAACAGCATCTTGGTGGAGATGCCGTGCTCGGACACGGCCTCCTTGCCGTTGACGGTGACGGTCACGTCATCGGCATCAAACCCGTCCTGAAGGATGATGAGCAGTTCCTGCATGGTCCCACTACAGCACTAACGGCGCCCCCGGGATAGGCCTTCCCGCCAGCCGTCTTCGGAAACTGTCGGCCACGTGAGGCAAACTGTCATGGTGACTTCAAATCTCCAACACCAGTCAGCTGATACCGCCATCCACGCCCAGATCGCCGCTGAACTCGGCGTCAAGGCCTGGCAAGTCAAGGCCGCGGTGGAACTGCTCGACGCCGGATCCACCGTCCCCTTCATCGCCCGCTACCGCAAGGAAGTCACCGGGACGCTCGATGACACCCAACTCCGCGACCTCGAAGAACGGCTCCGATACCTGCGTGAGCTGGAAGAACGGCGAAAGTCCGTCCTTGAGGCGATTGCCGCCCAAGGCAAGCTGACCCCGGAACTCGAAGCCGCCGTCGTCGGCGCTGATACCAAGGCGCGCCTTGAGGACATCTACCTGCCGTTCAAATCCAAGCGCCGCACCAAAGCACAGATCGCCCGCGAAGCCGGGCTGGAGCCGCTGGCAGACGTCTTGCTGGCCAATCCCCAGCTGGATCCCACCACCGAGGCCGCCAAGTACCTGAACGCCGAGCACTCCATCGACGACGCCACCGCAGCGCTCGCAGGAGCCCGCGCCATCCTGGTGGAGCGTGTAGGGCAGGACGCCGACCTCGCCGAAGATCTGCGGGAACGCCTTTGGAAGCAGGGACGCATGGTGTCCCGCGTCAAGAAGGGCATGGAGGCCGAGGGCCAGAAGTTCAAGGACTACTTCGAGTTCACGCAGGTGCCCTCCGGCATGCCGTCGCACCGCGTGCTCGCGCTGTTGCGTGGTGAAAAGGATGGTGTCCTGGAGTTGGATCTCGCGGAGGCAGACCCAGCCGACGACGACGCCCTGGCCGCCGCCCGCGGTAAGTACGAGAACGCTGTGGCCAAGTGCCTCGGAGTCGCCAACCAGGGGCGGCCCGCCGATACCTGGCTGATGCAAACCGCCCAGCTCGCCTGGCGCGGACGCATCCTGGACCGGCTGACCACCGATCTTCGCGGACGTATGTTCGCAGATGCCGAAGATGAAGCCGTACGGGTCTTTGCCGCCAATCTTCGCGACGTCCTGCTGGCCGCTCCGGCGGGCAACCGCGCCACCCTTGGACTCGATCCTGGTCTCCGGACCGGCGTGAAGGTGGCTGTGGTGGACGGCACGGGCAAGGTGGTCACTACGGAAACAATCTACCCGCACGCACCGGTCAAGAAGTGGGACGAAGCCTTGGCCACCCTCGGCAGGCTCGCCAAGCAGTACAACGTGGAACTTGTCGCGATCGGCAACGGCACTGCCTCCCGCGAGACGGACAAGTTGGCCACCGAACTCATCAAGTCCCTCGAAGCCACAGGTTCCAAGGGAATTCAGAAGCTGGTGGTGTCCGAAGCCGGAGCCTCCGTGTACTCAGCGTCTGCCTTGGCCGCCTCCGAACTTCCGGGCATGGACGTATCGCTTCGCGGTGCCGTGTCCATTGCCCGCCGCCTTCAGGATCCCTTGGCGGAACTGGTCAAGATCGAGCCGAAGTCCATTGGCGTGGGGCAGTACCAGCACGATGTCACTGCCGCGAAGCTGGACCGTTCATTGGATGCCGTGGTGGAAGACTGCGTGAACGCCGTGGGTGTGGACGTGAACACCGCATCGCCGGCGCTGCTGAGCCGCGTGGCGGGCGTCGGTCCCTTGCTGAGCGAGAACATCGTGGCTTACCGGAACGAGAATGGCCCGTTCGCCAAGCGCAGCGACCTGAAGAAAGTGCCGCGGCTGGGAGCCAAGGCCTTCGAGCAGTGCGCAGGCTTCCTCCGGATCACCGGGGGAGCGGAGCCGCTGGATGCCTCCAGCGTCCACCCCGAGGCTTACTCCGTGGCCCGCAAGATCCTGATAGCGGCCGGTGGCGGACCCGCCACGGCACTGGATCCGCAGTCTTTCGTGGACGGTACCTTCGGTCTGCCCACGGTGAAGGACATCATGTCCGAGCTGGAGAAGCCGGGCCGCGATCCGCGTCCTGCGTTCAAGGCGGCGTCGTTCTCAGAGGGCATCGAGAAGATCTCCGACCTCAGGCCCGGCATGATCCTTGAAGGCACCGTGACCAACGTGGCCGCTTTCGGTGCGTTCGTGGACGTCGGAGTGCACCAGGACGGACTGGTCCACGTCTCGGCGCTGTCCAACAAGTTCGTCTCGGATCCCCGCGAAATAGTGAAGTCCGGCCAGGTGGTCCGGGTCAAGGTCCTTGAAGCCGACCCCGAGCGGAAGCGCATCTCCCTGACGTTGAGGCTCGACGACGAACCCGGCGCAGCGGGCGGCCGCACCTCTGATGGGCGTGCTTCGGGCGGCCGGGACTCGGGCGACCGGACAGGTGGTCAGCGCGGCGGCGGCCAGCCCGGTCAGCGTTCAGGCCAGCCCGGCCAGGGGGCACCGCGGCAGGGGCAAGGTGATCGTCGTCAGGGCGGCGCGCGGCCGGGCAAGCCCCAGCAGGCTCCGGAGCCCGCGAACACGGCCATGGCTGAGGCACTGCGACGGGCCGGACTCGGGAAGTAGCGCCGGACTCGGGAAATTACTGCGGCCGCGCAGGCCACGAATCCTCGCCTTGTTCGCCTGACGCGCCGCACAACGGTGAGTCGGGCGAACAAGGGCGGGTTCGTCCGGTGTACGTGGGCTACAAACCCGCGGTCCTGGCTTCCCACTCCGCTGCATCCGACGGCTGGAGTGCCGTGGGAACCCAGCGCCCGATGCGCGCGAACGCTTCCCGCCGGATGGGTTCGGGAGACAGGAAGATGTCGTGGAACGCGTTCGGCAGCCGGCTCACCGTGACGGTGTCCGCCAAGGACAGCGAGCGGTGGGCCACGGCGTCCACGTTGAGGGCGACGTCGGCGGTGAGTGCATCAGCGGACCACTTTGGCTGCAGATAGCTCTTGTCCGAGAGAAGCACGAGCACGGGAACGTCGATGCCCAGACCTGCTGCCACGGTGGCTTGGCCGCGGAAGACGGCGTCGAGGAAGGCCGGAGTAACCGGGAAACCCCGGTCTGGCCGCCACTCGAGGTTGTAGTCCCACTCGCCATCCAAAGTGGCTGACACGGTCCGGGTGTAGATCCCCGGATCCACTGGCGGCAGTGGCGCCAGGGGGTGGAGCCGGGCGTGGAGCCCCACCAAGGGAGCGATGGCCCGCCTGCCCAGCTCAGTCGCTTGGAATTCCAGCCACGGACTGTTGAGGATCAACGCCGACGCCATGCCGGGATGGCGGGCAGCCCACAGGCTGAGCGTGAGCCCGCCAGTGGAGTGGCCCAACAGAATGAGCGGTCGATCCTGGCCAGGGATGCCCTGCCCCGGAACACCGGATCGTCCCATTGCTGACAGGGCTGCTGCAATGTCGGCGTCGTAGTCGGCCAGGTTGGTGACGAAGCCCGGCACCATTCCCGGGCTTAGGCTGCGGCCGTAGTTGTGCAGGTCCAGGGCGAAGAAGCGTGCGCCGGCCCGGTGCCAGAACTCAGCGACGTGGCGTTGGAAGAAGTAGTCGGACCAGCCGTGGACGTAAAGGACATCGGCGTCGATGCCAGGGGCTTCAGCAGTGTCCAGCCACGGAGCGCCGGTGTCCGGGCCCTGCCCGTCGTCTCCGACGTACCGCACCACGGTGGCGACAGCGCCGCCGTCGAGGTTGAGTGTTTGCTGCTCAAAGCCTTCGCCAAGAATGTCCGGTTCCCACGGCTGCGTCATGACGTCGATGGTAGCGGCTCGCCGGTGTCGGGGCCCTTTTCCTTCTGCCACGGCCAGCGGCCGGTGATTTCCAGTTCCAGGGAGAAGCTCAGGAAGGTCCGGATCAGCACGATGATTGCGAGGACGCCCACGCTCTCAAAGGTGGGAGTAACCGCGACGGTTCGGATGATGTCTGCGGCCACCAGGAGTTCTAGCCCCAGCAGGATGGACCGTCCCAGAAGTTGCCGGTAGGAGCGGTACGGAGAGAAGGGGGCCAGGCCACGAGCCCGTTTGGGCTGATACCCGCGCAGTGCCAGGGGAACGGAAACCAAGGCTCCGATCACCATGACTGCCACTCCGGCGAAGTCCATGTACCGGCCGACTGCTTCGATGATGTGCTGGAAATCCATGGCTCTCCTGGCGTAGGTGCTTGCACCCACCGTCTCACAAGACTCACGACGAAAGCAGCAGCCGGGTTCCGTAGAAACAGAGCCCGGCTGCCGTCGTCGTGCGTTGGTGAAGGTGCCGCTACAGCGCGGGAGCCGGGACCGGGAAGAAGACCCGGGGATCCTGCAGGAGCGCGGGGTAGTCGAAGTCGGAGCGCTTGATCACGTTGGTGACCTCGAAGTTGCGGGCGAAGCGGCCGTCAACCGTGATGGGCCGGCCCTGGATCAAGCCAACAGCGAACGTCTGGCCGTCATCGAACGGAACGGCCAGCTCGGTCTTGCCGGGCAAGGTGTTAAAGGCCTGCTCCTGTGCCTGGCGCTTTCGCGTGGGCTTCTTCTCGCGCGGTGCCACCGGACGTTTCTTGGGGCCGCCAACCTGCCGGCGGGACTTCTCCTCCGCGTAGACGAACTGGTACTCATCGGGGTCAGCAGCAGGCGTGGACTTGGCCTTGCCGTGCGGCGGCATGCTGACGGTGGTGAGCTGCTCCGGGCGGAGGTCTTCCACGTTGGAGCGCAGGATCAGGAGGCGGTCCTCTTCCGGGTCCTCAGGGTGGAACTCGTGCTTGGGTTCCGGCCACACGTATTCCAGCTTTTCTTCGATGCCGGGGAAAATCTGCGCGTAGTGCTTGGGGTCTTTGCCCAGCAGCTTGGAGCGGTGGCTGAGGTGCAGGTCCTCGTGTCCGAGCCACGGCGGCATGACAATCCGGGAGGCGTAGTCCGAGTGGGCTGCCTGCGGGGCGAACTCAGCGATGTTCGCGCGCGTGTTGTCCGGATGCCCGCGTTCCATCCATTCATCGGCCATTGCCAGCCCGTACATGGTGAGGGCAGGGACGTGGCCCATCCACATGCGGACGGCCGGGTGTTGCTGCCAACCGTACTCCGGGATCACCAAAGCGCGGAGGACCTGGAGTGCTTCGACGCGCTGTTTGCCGAGCCTTGAAGTGTCGAGCGCCTTGGCACTCTCACGGAAATCGGCGAAAGGGAGGAAAGTCTGCATCCTTTCAGTTTGAGGGTGCCGGGCGTGAGAACCAAGTTGAGTGCTCCGGGACACGTGCCTTTGTTGGGGCCTAGAGTTGCAGGGTGGAAACTTTTGACGAGAAAACTGTCACCACGGCGCCCCCGGTTGCCGAACTGCACCTGCACATCGAAGGGACTCTCCAGCCAGAGTTGATCTTTGCCCTGGCCGAACGAAACGGCATCGAGTTGCCGTACCAAGACATTGAGGAACTGCGCGAAAAGTACGAGTTCACGGACCTGCAGTCCTTCCTGGACCTCTACTACGCCAACATGGCCGTCCTGCAGACCGAGCAGGACTTCACCGACATGACGCGTGCCTACCTGAAGCGGGCAGCCGCCGGGGGAGTGCGCCACGCGGAAATCATGATGGACCCCCAAGCCCACATCTCCCGGGGTGTGGCGCTGGAAACCTTAGTCAACGGCGTGGCCAATGCCTTGGCCACCTCCGAAGAGGACTTTGGCATCTCCACCCTCCTCATCGCAGCGTTCCTGCGGGACATGTCCGAGGACTCCGCCCTGGAAGTCCTGGAGCAGCTCCTGGCCATGCATGCACCGATTGTGGGCATCGGGCTGGACTCCGCAGAGGTGGGCAATCCGCCGTCGAAATTTGAACGCCTGTACCAGCGCGCCGGCGAGGCCGGGCTCCGCAGGATCGCCCACGCGGGCGAGGAAGGCCCTGCCGGCTACATCACCGAGGCGTTGGATGTGCTCCACGTGGAGCGGATTGATCATGGCATCCGCTGCATGGAAGACACTGACGTGGTTCAGCGCCTGGTGGCCGAGCAGGTGCCGCTGACTGTGTGCCCGCTCTCCAACGTGAGGCTGCGCGCGGTGGACAAGCTGGCTGACCACCCCTTGCCCGAAATGCTCGCCATCGGCCTGAACGTTTGCGTGAACTCCGATGACCCCGCCTATTTCGGTGGCTATGTGGACGACAACTTTGAGCAACTGGCCAAGGTCCTGAAGTTCTCCGTGCCGGAACAGGCCACGTTGGCGGCCAATTCCATCCGTTCCTCGTTCGCCAGTGACTCCCGGAAATCGGTGCTGCTGGACGAGGTCACTGAGTGGGTCAAGGCTTCAATTCCGCCAGCTTAAACGACCCGGGACCCCGTCAGCCGAGACCCGTAGATCACTTACGGCGTCGGGGATGTCACACTCGGTCACGACACACGGTGTTTACCTTCTGCAGTCGCGGGAATTAACAATTCATTGGCAAACTGCAAGGGAGTATTCACCCGTTGAAGGAGAAGCATGGGCGCGAACACCGCCGAGAACACCAATCTTCGTCTGAAGGCCGTACTGGACATCCTCGCCGAAAGCGTGTGGTCCGAGACAACCCTCAACGCCGGCGAGGTCCTGGCCGAAGCGATCGTCCGCGTACCTTTCAATGATCACGAGGCTGAACTCCTCAGTGGCGGCATCCCCCGCGGCCACAAGACCCTCACCTCGGCATCGGCCAAGCTGGTGAAGGCCGGTTGGCTGGTCAAGGGCCGTTCCGGCTGGACCATTCCGGAGGACGGCTTGCGTGCCACCGTGGCTTTCCCGGACGCGGCCGCTTTCGGGGCAGCGCTCGACGCCGGAACCCCGGTTCCAGCCGATGTGGCCGTTCCGACGGCCCCGCCGGTGAAGCCTGCGGCGAAGAAAGCGGCAACCAAGCGGGCTGCAGCCAAAAAGGCAGCCGATCCCGCGGTTGCCGCAACGGACGTAGCGGAACCAAAGGTTGCAGCAGCCAAGGTGTCCGCGCCCAGGGCCAAGGCCGCCACAGCCAAGGCTGCACCCGCGGAGAAGAAGGCTGCGGCACCGAAGAAAACCACGCGCAAGGCGCCGGCCAAGGCAGCGGCGGGTCCCGCCGTCGAAACGGTGCCGCAGCCGGACGCCGTGGCAGTTGCAGGGGACTTCAACAAGATCCTGGGAGCTCCCGAGGACTGGGCGCCGCAGTACGACGAAGCCCAGATGGAGTTCAACCCGCTGGTCCAGGTGTGGACCATCACGGCTGAACTGCCCGCCGGTTTCTACACGTACAAGATCGCGCTCAACCGTTCGTGGGACGAGAACTACGGTGCGTTCGGTGCCCGCGATGGCGCCAACCACGAGTTGAACCACGACGGCGGCCCGGTCACCATCACGTACAGCCACGAGACGCGGGACATCGTGGTCGGCTAAACCTTTTTGCCGGTTCGAAACCTGCCCTTGTTCGCTCTCCTCCTCGTTCAACGATGGGCGGGACGGACAAGGGCAGGTCTCGTTAAAGTGGTTCCATGACTGACGAAGCACTGCACGTCACAGCCCGCATTACCGGCGTTGTCCAAGGGGTCGGTTTCCGCTACTGGACAGCCCGGAAAGCCGACGAACTCAGGCTGAAAGGAACGGTCCGCAACAACCGCGATGGCTCTGTGCAATTGGTCGCCGAGGGAACTGTCTCCGATGTTGAGCACCTCGTGTCCTGGCTCCACTCAACCCGCGCGCCCGGCCGTGTGGAGACTGTTGACTTTGAGCTCTCCGAAGCCACAGGGGAGTTCGACGACTTCCGGATTATCGACTAGCGAGTCAGCCGATGCTACGCCCCCGGCGACGCGGTGGTCAGGCCTGACTCTGTAGCGGCAAGAAGCAGTTCATGGTCATAAGCAACCAACTTGTCGCTCTGGAGCCGAATGGCCGTCGCCACATGAATGGCATTCGCGCTGCGAAGTTGTCCCGGACGGGCAGCTGCATACATGAGATCTGAGCGGGTTACGTCCACCAGATTGATGCCGGCCAAAACGGTGTTGACAACGTCGAACGGCATATTCCTGCGGCGCGCCGCGCAGTGAAGCTCAGTGTAGAGGAGCATGGAGGCCACCAGGTGGCCTCCGGAGGCTGCTGTCTCTACCAGGTAGGCGGCAGCGGCCGAGGATTCGCGTTCATTGACCACCAACTTCATGGCGGCGGACGTGTCGACGTAGGCGATCACCGATCGCCACGCAGACGGCCAAGATTTCGGCTGTGGTCATGTCGCTGCTGATGCGAGGCAGAAGAGTGAAGTCCACAGGCGACTCACTGGCGGGCCGGACGCTGCCTGCTTGGAGCAGCCGCTCAAAAGGCGAAGCTGATGGAGGAATAAGGGTGGCCGTCACCTCGCCATTGTTGGTGACATCAATGACTTCGCCATTCTTGACGCGTTCCAGAATCTTACTGCTCTGGTTGCGTAGTTCCCGATGCGGAATAGTTGTCATGGTTGGCCTCCGTAGCACGCAGGTTTTTTGGAGCCTCCCTGCGGGGTATCAGGCAGGCTGAACAGCAGACCGCGTCGTCTCGATGTAGTGCTCCAGCGGCTTCAATGCGGGCTGCGAGGAACTGTCCCTGACGGCGTCCGCGCCAACGGCATTGGCCGCTGCCAGGGCGTGCGAATACTCCAGCCCGGATGTCAGTGCCAGGACCAGTGCGGCGCAGAACGCATCCCCGGCACCGATGGTGTTGGCGATGTCAGTGACGCGCACGGCAGGGGCTTCGGCCACCCGTTCGCCGTCGACGAAGATGGCTGAGCCGTCGCCACCGTAGGTGACGGCAACCAAGGGAGCGTCGCGAAGGGCGGGAATCAGCTCATACTCCGTCTCGTTCACGATCACCAGGTTGCAGCGTTCCAGGAGTTCGGGAATGATCGGCGCGGCCGGGCGGCGTTGAGGACGAAGAAACCCCTTGCGCGCCGGGCAGCCTCCAACACCACGTCCTGGTCCACCTCGAGCTGGCAAAGAACGGCCTCGTCGGCACCGAAGGTTACCCCTTCCAAGGACACAGAACCGTTGGCGCCGGGGCACACCACAATCTGGTTCTCGCCCTCGCTGTCCACCAGTACCAGCGCGGTTCCCGTAGAGGCGTCCACACGGGCAATGTCCTGGACATCGACGCCGGCATCCGACATCGCGCTGATGAGGCCGAGGCCCGCATCATCCCGGCCTACTGCCCCCACCATGCGGGACGTGCCCGCGAGCCGGGCCGCCGCAACGGCTTGGTTGGCGCCCTTGCCGCCGGGCTGCTGGCGGAGGACGCCACCACCCACGGTTTCGCCCGGGGAGGGGAGCCGGCCGGCGGTGGCAGTGATGTCGAGGTTGATGCTGCCCACCACGGTCAGGGATGAGGGCGCAGCAAACTGAGGGGACGTGCTCATGGAAGGTCCTTTACGGGTGAGGTCGGTGCAGGAAATCAGGGGAAAGTCAGGAAGATTGGATGACGGAGAGGTGGCCGGCCTTGGCAGCCACCAGGCATTTGGCGAGGTAGAAGGCGTTGCCGTTCCGGCGCACGTATTGAGTGAGGACCAGGACGGGGTCGGACGGGCGCAGGCCCAGAAGCTTTGCGCGGCTGGGACCGGCGGTGCTGAGGCTGATTTCGCATTCGCCGGGTCCGAGGGACGCCCCGGGAAGACCGCCAAGGACCTCCAGGAGCGTTGATGCGGAAAGTGTGGGAGCCTCTGCTGCTTCGGCCAGGGCCTGGGCTTCGGGGATTCCCTGGGCCACGTTTTCCTGGAGGTGGGCAACAGGTTCGCCGTTCCGGATGAGCACGCTTTCCCAGAACCACACGTCTTCATCAGGCTGGACGCCGATGCCAGGGGCCACGAATTCCGACGCGGGCTGTTTGATGGCGGCAACCCGTTTGACCTGGATGTCCTGGTCCGGCCCGCCCAGGAGTTGGTCGAACGGGCGGATGTGTTCAATGCCGATGCGGGGGAGCGAGTCGGCTACGAAGCGGCCCACTCCGCGGCGTGCCCGGGTGAGACCGTCTTCTTCGAGCAACATCAGTGCTTCCCGGATGACGGTGCGGCTGACGTCCATCATGGTGCCCAGCTCGGTCTCCGTGGGGAGCAGCGAACCGGGCGGCAGGATCTTGGTGCGGATGGCCTCGGCGATGCGGGAGTAGGCCGCGACACGCAAAGGCTGACCTGGCTGGGTGGCGATGGGACGTGACAGGAACTGGACGGCGTTGTCGGTCAAGGGTGCCTCACTTGAGATGGGTTACCGACACTGTACCGGATGACTGTGACAGGTTGCACAAGCTCGTAATACATGCTTGTATAACAACTCACATCTCGTGGCGCCGCCCAGCGCCCTCGGACAAAGGAGTTTGATGTGAACATCCCCGCCGCCACAGGCCAGCAGACTGTAGACCCGCAGGCCGTCGACCCGCAGGCCCGAGCATCAACGCAGGCCCCAGCAGCAGCCAGTGACGAAGGCCGCTTCCACGGCAAAGCCGCCGCCCTCCTGATCACCACCCTGGTCCTGGCAGTGCTGGCCTTCCAGCTCAACGCCAGCATGATCACCCCGGCGCTCCCGCACATCGGCTCCTTCTTCGGCGAAACACCCGAAGCCGTGGCACAGGTCCAGTCGATGTTCTTCCTGACCGGCGCCATTGCAGGCCCGGTCATCGGGCGATGGAGCGACTTCATCGGCCGTCGCAATGCCCTCCTCCTGGTCCTGGCGATCATGGGCGCAGGAACGGTGCTGTGTATCTTCGCACCCACCCTGCCGCTGCTGGTCACGGGCCGCTTCATGCAGGGTGTTTCCAGCGCCATCTTTGCGCTGTCCTACATCGTCCTCAATGAGTACCTGCCGGCCCGGCTCTTCGGCACCTCCATCGGCATCATCGCGGCCATCAACGGCGGCGTCGGCGGCGTGGACGGCTACTTCGGCGGACTCATGGCCGAGACCCTGGGCTTCCAGTCGATCTTCGTCGCCGTCCTGGTACTGGCTGCGATCGCCGTCGTCTGCGTCATCAAAGTGGTCCCGGGCGGGAAGTCCGCGGTCGCTCCGGGGCGGATGGACTGGTGGGGCGCAAGTTCCCTGTCCGTGTTCCTGGTCTTCATCACCTACTTCGTCTCCACGGGTTCTTCGGCCGGCTGGACCTCCCCTGCTGCCCTCGGCCTGCTTGCCGGCAGCATCGCGTCCTTCGCGGCGTTCTGGCTCATCGAAAAGAAACGCGAAACTCCGCTGGTCGCCGTCCACCACCTCCGCTCACGGCAGGTCTGGCCCGTCATCGCCACCACCGTGCTGACCCTCGCCGGAATTTTCGCCATCATCAACTTCACCGTGGTGCTGTTGAGCCAGGACAAAGAAAACGGCTTCGGCCTGTCCGCGTCGGTTGCCGCCCTGCTGTTCCTCACACCCGCAGCGCTCATCGGTGTCTTCGCCGCACCGCTCGCCGGTTGGATCGCCGACCGCCGCGGCTGGATCAAGACGGTCCGCGTCGGCACGGCCACCAGCCTCGCCTGCGCAATCGTGGCTGCACTCTTCGCACACAACCAAGTGGCCGTCCTGATCGCCATCGCCGCCCTGGGCATCTTCTACAACGGCTTTTTCCTCACTGCCATCAACGGACTGTCCGTGCTGCTCTCGCCCAAGGAAGCACCGGCCGCTTTGCCGGGAATCAACGGTGCCTCCTTCGGGATCGGGGCGAGCCTCGGCGTCGTGATTGTTGCGCCGTTCGCAGGCCTTGGCACCGCGGCAGGATACTCTGCAGCCCTCTGGATTTCAGTGTCCATCACGGCACTTGCCTTCATTGTCAGCCTGTTCATTGCTGCTCCCAAGGGCGAAAAGATCTAACGCACGACGCCGGCACCCGGCTTTTCGCGTGCAGCTCACTTCTGCTTCAACCCGGCTCGCCCGCTCAACAAGCAGTCCGCTCCATCCTGAAACGAGAGACCATCATGACCCAGTCCGCACCCTTCTTCCTTGATTGCGATACCGGCATCGACGACGCCCTGGCACTCGCCTACCTCCTGGCCTCTCCGCGGGCGGAACTGGTAGGAATCGGCACGGTCAGTGGCAATGTCAGCGCGGCAGGCGGCGCCCGGAACACCCTGGACCTGCTGAATTTGGCCGGCCACCCGGACGTTCCGGTGGCTGTCGGTGCGCACGATCCACAGGTGGGTACGTTCCACGGCGGTGCCCCGCATGTGCACGGCGACAACGGCATCGGCGGAGTGGACCTGGTCCAGTCCGGTCGCGAACCCGTGAAAGCCACCGCCGCGGAACTGTTGGTCCAGCTGGCCCACCAGTACTCCGGGGAGTTGCGCTTGGTGGCCATCGGCCCGCTGACCAACATCGCGGAGGCGCTGCGTCTGGAACCCAAGCTGCCTGAACTGATTGCCGGGGTCACCATCATGGGTGGCGCAGCGCTGGCCCCGGGGAACATTACCCCTGTGGCCGAGGCCAACATCGCCAACGATCCCGAGGCCGCCGCCGAGGTGTTGGCCGCCGACTGGAACGTCACCCTGGTACCCCTGGATGTCACCATGACCAACGTCTTGGAGGAAAACCACCGCCAGGAATTGCTGGCCACCGAGCACCCGGTGTCGCAGGCGCTCGGCGAAATGCTGGGCTACTACTTCGGCTTCTACGTCGAGATCTTCGGCCGGGCATGCTCGGCGATGCACGATCCCCTCGCCGCGGCCATCGCCGTCAAGGGGGTGGAACTCACGCTCGCCCCGACCGTTCGCGTCCAGGTGGACACCACTGACGGACCCGGTCGCGGCCAGACGGTGTGCGATCTCCGCGGACAGTACGCCGGCTTCCCGGCGCAGCGCGGGGCCCGCTGCCGGGTAGTAATGGAAACTGGCGAGGACTTCGCACCGCACCTGCTGGGGACGTTGCAGGCGGCCTGGCTTTCTGAAGAACAGGAGACTGTGCCCGTCGCCTGACGGGCGGGAGACCGGGGTATCGACGACGACGGCGGCAGCGGCCCGCCGTCGTCGTCCGCGTTTAAGCCGCCCGTGTTTAAGTCGTACGCGGTTGAGACGGCTAGGTGTACATGAGCGAGCCGGGCGTGGTGAGCTTTTCGCCGGTTTCAAGCCACGTTTTGAGGCCGGACAGGATCATGGGCCAGCCGCCGTAGAGTTGGTCGTTGGCGCCTTCGCGGAGCTGATCGTGCGTGACGGTCAGATGGCAGGAATCGCCCACCGGTTCGATCTCCCACGTGATGCGCGACGTTCCTTCAGCCTTCACATCCTCGCCCCACAATGCCCGCATGGTCTGGACGAGCCGGCGCGGAGGATCGACTTCAATGTTCTCACCCTCGCCGAGCGGTGCGTCAGCGTTGACGTTGTGCATCTCGAAGCGGCTTCCGGGCGTCCAGTCCGAGGTGAACGTGTTGCCGAACTGGTACTTGCTGCGGATGTCGCTGTCGGTGATGGCTTCCCAGAGACGTTCCGGAGTGGTCTTGATGTAAATCTCGAAGATCTTTTCCATGGGACTTTCCAATCTGGATTTGAGGTCGCTGAGGGCAGCGGCCCATGGTTCTGCGTATTTACTCACCCAGCGATCGTGGATGAGGCGGATGGGTACCGGGTTCAGGAAGTGCAGCTTTTCGCGACCCCGACGGCGGGTGACCACCAATCCCGCATCTTCGAGCAGCTTGAGGTGCTTTGCGATGCCGAAACGGGTCATCTCGAACCGGGCTCCCAAAGCGGAGGCAGATTGTCCATCCTCGCGGAACAGTTCGTCCAGCAATTCCCTGCGGGTGGGGTCTGCCAGGGCCTTGAACACGGTGTCCATGGGTTCAGAATAGGTGACCATCTGGTCACGTGTCAACGGATTTGCGAACCTGATCCCCGGTGGCGTGCGGGGATCGCGGCGAGATCGTTGGAAGCGCGCGAGACCGCCGTTCCTGCCCCGGTGATCCCGCACGCTTCCCGCGACCTCGGCATCTGTCAGGGGTTCCGACTCGCCTCGCTGATGCGCGCCTGGAGTCAACGGAAGGCTCCGATAGTTTCCATGCTGAGTCGGAAACTTGCTCGATCCGGCGTGCGTTTATGCCCGCTATGACTGCGATCTGCCGCTCCGAAACACCCTCAAATCTGCGACATCGGCTGGATTTCCGGGTCCTCTGGTTACTCGCGGGTTTCCGATACCAACCTGTTGTTATTGCGTAAACTTTACGATAGTTTCTCTCTGTGATGTGCGTCGCACTGCGATGTGGGCGACGAAGGCCGAGTGAAGGACAACGATGACCATCCACCCTGAGGACTTGCGGACAGCCGAGGCGCGGCTGCAGCAACTGCACCAACGAATAGGCGGCATAGCCTACGGCGGGGATTACAACCCCGAACAATGGCCGCGCGACGTGTGGCTAGAGGACGCCAAACTCATGCAGGAGGCCGGCGTAAACCTGGTGACGCTGGCAGTTTTTTCCTGGAGCCGTCTGGAGACCAGCGATGGCGTCTTCGACTTTGAGTGGCTGGATGACGTCATGGACCTGATGCATTCGCACGGCATCGGGGTGGACCTGGCAACACCGGACGCTGTGCCGCCGGCCTGGTTGGTGGAGCAGTACCCGGACATCATGCCGGAGCGCCCCGACGGCAGCATTTTTGGCTTCGGGTCCAGGCAGCACTTCGATGTTTCCCACCCCGTGTACCGGGCCAAGTCACTGGCCTTGGCCGGGAAAATGGGGGAGCGCTACGCCAGCCACCCTGCGCTGCGGATGTGGCACGTTGGCAACGAGTACGGTCCGGTGTCCTACGGTCCGTGGGCTGAGAAGGCGTTCCGGGAATGGCTGCAGCGCAAATACCTGTCGCTGGATGAACTCAACCAGGCCTGGAGCACCACAGTGTGGGGACAGCTCTACTCCGACTGGAACCAGGTCCGCGTCCCCGCCCAACCCCGCACGTGGTCCAACCCGTCACGCCGCCTGGACTTTCACCGTTTCACCTCGGACAGCATGCTGGAACATTTCAAGGCCGAGCGGGATGTCCTTCGCCGCCACAGCCCGGACCTGCCGATCCTCACCAACTTCATGCGCTTCTACAAGACCAACGACTACTGGGCCTGGGCCGCCGAGGAAGACGCTGCGGCGCTGGATATTTACCCGGATCCTCGTGAAGAAGACGCTCACATTGCGGCAGCGCTGAACTTCGACCTCATGCGTTCACTCCGCCACGGCCAGCCATGGATGGTGATGGAGCAAGCCACCGGCGCGGTCAGCCAATGGTCCGTCAACGTCTCCAAGCTTCCGGGCAAGATGCGGCTCGGCTCCTACCAGGCAATAGCCCAGGGCGCAGATTCCATCCTGTTCTTCCAATGGCGGCAGGCCAAGGGCGGAACGGAGCGCTACCACTCGGCCATGGTGAACCATGCCGGTCCGAACACCCGGATTTTCCGGGAAGTCTGCGAGCTCGGCCGGGAACTGAAGTCCCTCGGTGACCTGACGGGCACACGCTCCACGGCCAAGGTGGCCATGGTGTTCGACTGGGACTGCTGGTGGGCGTTGGAGCTCGGCAACTCACCGAGGTCGGACCTGAACTATGCGCAGGAAGTCCTGCGTTTCTACCGCCCCCTGTTCGAGGCCAACATCACCGTGGATTTCGTCAACGCCAACAGTGACCTTTCCGGGTACAGCCTGGTGATCATGCCGGCGTCGTACCTGCTGACTGATGACGCCGCCGCCCGGTTCGAAAACTACCTGTCCGACGGCGGACGGCTGGTGGTCTCCTATCTCTCCGGCATCGTGGACCAGGACAACACCATCCGGCTGGGCGGCTACCCCGGCGCGTTGAGGAACGTCCTGGGGGCATGGAGCGAGGAAATGCACCCGCTCGCCGGAGCGGATGAGCAAGTAAAGCTCTCAACGCCCGACGGCGGCACCTCCTCCGCGAGCTACTGGACCGAGCATCTGCACGCCGAATCGGCCGAGGTCCTGGCCAGCTATTCCTCGGGCCGCCTTGCCGGCGCTCCGGCCGTCACCCGCAATTCCTTTGGTCTGGGCACTGCACTGTACGTGTCGGCACGCGTTGACGAGGACTTGCTGAACCAGCTCCTGGAGGACCAACTCCGGGCGGCTGGTGTGGAGCCGGAACTGAAGGCGCCTACGGGAGTCCAGGTCCGGCGTCGTACTGGCACCACAGCGGACGGCACCAACAAAAGTTTCCTCATCGTCCTCAACCACAACGATGCGCCGTCCAGCGCGGACGTGCTCGACGGCGGCACGGACCGCCTCAGCGGACGCGCGGTGACCGGGCTGGTTGAGCTCCCTGCCAACGGTGTCCTGATTCTCGACGAATCTGCAGGACGGGCGGCGGACTGATGGCACTACGACTGGACGTTCCGCCCAAGGCGATCGCGGGCCCCGAACCGGGCTCGGCGAAGAAACGGCGCAACAAGCCCGGAAGCTGGAAGCTGGCACTCAAACGCGACTGGCGCCTGTACACGCTGCTGGCACTGCCCCTGCTGTATCTGCTGATCTTCAGGTACCTGCCCATGGCCGGCAATGTGATCGCTTTCCGCCAGTTCCAGCCCGGCGGCAGCATCTTCGGCGAGAAGTGGGTGGGCTTCAAATACATCACCCTGTTCATCAACGATCCCAGCTTCTGGCAGGCCTTCCAAAACACCATCATCCTGGGTGTCCTGACCCTGGTGTTCTGCTTCCCAATGCCCATCATCTTTGCACTGATGCTCAACGAGCTGAGGTCGCAGAAGTTCAAGAAGTTCGTCCAGACCGTGGCCTACCTGCCGCACTTCATGTCCGTGGTGATCATCGCCGGCATGATCCTGCAGAACTTCTCCATGACCGGCACCGTGAACCAAATAGCGGAATCGTTGTTCGGAACCACCGTGAACTTCACCCAGGACCCGGGCTGGTTCCGGCCCATGTACATCAGCTCCGAGGTCTGGCAGACCATGGGCTGGGGCGCCATCCTTTACCTTGCCGCACTGACGCGCGTGGACGAATCCCTGTATGAGGCTGCCAGGATCGACGGCGCCAACCGCTGGCAACAGACCTGGCACGTGACGCTCCCCGCCATCAGGCCAACCATCATCACCCTGCTGATCCTGAACATCGGCACGTTCATGGCGGTGGGCTTCGAGAAGATCCTCCTCATCTACAACCCGCTCAACTACGCAACCTCAGACGTCATCTCCACCTACCTGTACCGGGTGGGCCTGGAATCCAGCAACTTCAGCTACGCGGCCGCCATCGGAATGTTCGAATCCGTCATCGGCCTCACGCTGATCCTCTCAGCGAACGCGATCTCAAAGCGCCTCGCAGGAACGAGCCTGTGGTGAACAAGACAGCTACTGCCATCAAGGGCGGCGCCGCCCAAGGCGGCCTGGTGAAGGACATGAAAGTCTCACGCGCCATGCGGATCTTCCGGGCCTTCAACCTGGTGTTCCTGCTGCTGGTGGTGTTCCTGACGGTGTACCCGTTCCTGAACATCATCGCCCAGTCGTTCTCCAGCGAAGGGTACATCAACGCGGGGCAAGTCAACCTGTTCCCGATGGGCTTCAACACCGAGACATACAAGCTGATCCTGGCCGACTCCACGTTCTGGAACAACTATGGCAACACCGTCCTGTACACCGTGGTGGCAACGGCCATCTCCATGGTCCTCACCACCTCCTTCGCCTACGCAATCGCCAAGAAGGACCTCAAGGGACGCAGCGTCTTCATTGGGTTGGCCGTGTTCACCATGTTCTTCAATGGCGGGCTGATACCCAACTACGTGCTCATCAGTTCCCTGGGCATGCGGGACTCCATCTGGGCCGTGGTGCTGCCGAATGCCATCAGCGTGTTCAACCTGCTCATCATGAAGTCCTTCTTCGAGAACATGCCCCGCGAACTGGAGGAAGCAGCATCGATTGACGGGCTCACCCAGTACGGGGTGCTGTTCCGGGTGGTGTTGCCGCTCAGCAAGGCAATCGTGGCCACCATGATCCTGTTCTACGCCGTAGCCAACTGGAACTCCTGGTTCCAGGCCTTCCTCTATCTCGACAACCCGGACCTCTTCCCGGTCACCATCTACCTGCGCAACATGATCGCCGGAGTCACCACAGCGGGCTCAGCCGGCGGAACAGCGGAGAACGTCGGCCAGATCGCCGCCAATATCCAGTCGGTCACCATCGTCCTGACCGTCATCCCCATCCTTTGCGTCTACCCCTTCGTGCAGAAGTACTTCTTCTCGGGCGTCATGCTCGGTTCCGTCAAGGAATAACCCTTATGAAAGGACATCCAATGATCCACAAACCTGAGCTCCGCAGACGAGATTTCCTTGGACTCGCCTCCGTTGTCACCATCGGACTCATGCTGACCAGTTGCGACGCCGAAACCACCGAAAAGGTGGACACGTCCAAGTCCCGCAACGGTGCGATGGACAGTTTCGGCGTTGGTGACACGTTCAAGGCGACGGTGCCGCTCACGTTCACGTTCCTGTTCTCGGACCAGCCGACCTACCCGTACAAGAAGGACTGGCTGCTGTTCACCAAAATGGCCAGCGACAACAACGTCACCTTGGAGCCCACCATCGTGCCCAACAGCGACTATGAGCAGAAGCGCAGCCTGCTCATCAGCTCCGGCAGTGCCCCGGAGATCATCGCCAAAACCTACCCGGGGCAGGAAGCCGCATTCGTGTCCGCAGGGGCCGTCCTGCCCGTCAGCGACTACGTGGACCTGATGCCGCACTTCCAGGAAAAGGTGAAGAAGTGGAAGCTCGAGCCTGAGATCGAAGGACTGACCCAGGAGGACGGCAAGTACTACGTGCTCCCCGGTCTCCACGAGGAACTCTGGCCCGACTACTCCCTGTGCTTCCGCAAGGATGTGCTGAAGAAGGAAGGCCTTTCCGAGCCCACCACCTGGGACGAATTCCGTGACGTGCTGCGTTCGCTGAAGAAGGCCTACCCGGACGTGGTGCCCTACTCCGACCGGTTCAAGGGCGACAGTGTCCTGAACATCGCCAGCGCGGCCTTCGGGACCGTGGCCGGATGGGGTCTGGTGGACGGCCTGCAGTTCGATGAAGACAAGAAGGAGTTCGGCTTCGCCGCCGGTTCAGATAAGTTCAAGGACCTGGTGACGTACTTCAACTCCCTGGTGTCCGAGGGCCTGATGGACCCTGAGAGCTTCACCCAGACCGACGACTCCGCCATCCAGAAATTCGTGTCCGGCAAGTCGTTCGTCATCAGCGCCAACTCGCAGAACGTCATCACCTACCGCACTTCCATGGAGCAGTCCTTGGGCAAGGGCAACTTTGAGATCGGCAAGATCACGGTTCCCGGTGGCCCGGCAGGAGACATCATCGGTGGAACCCGGTTGGAGAACGGCATCATGCTGAACTCGTCAGTGAAGGACAAAGACAGCTTCGTGGCACTCATCCAGTACATCGACTGGTTGTTCTACAGCGACGCCGGTCAGGAGTTCAGCAAGTGGGGCGTGGAAGGAACCACCTTTACCAAGTCCGGCGGCAAGCGCCAACTCGCCTCCGACATCAACTTCCAAGGCCTCAATCCCGCAGGCACCAAGGACCTCCGGGTGGAATACGGATTCTCCGGCGGCAACTTCGCCTACGGGGGCGCTACGGAACTGCTGCAGTCCACGTTCAACGACGAGGAATTGGCGTTCCAGAAAGCCATGAAGGCCAAGAAACCACGCCCTGTGCCTCCGCCCGTACCGTTCAACGACATTGACCGGGAGCAGGCGACCCTTGCACTCACGCCGCTTAAGGACCACGTGAAGCAGAACACCCTCAAGTTCATCACCGGGCAGCGCGCTCTGGGCGAGTTCGACGCCTACGTGAAGGAACTCGACAGCAAGGGCCAGACCAAGTACGTGGAGCTGGCGAATAAGGCGTACAAAGCGTACGCGGACAAGAAATAGCCCGTCTGATGGCGGCGAAGGAGGCACAGTACGGTTCCGGTCCCTTGTTCAGGGTGGCCGGGGTTGTGTACGGGGTCATGGTGGGCGGGGCATTGTTGGTGCTGGCCAACGTGCTGGTGGTGCTCATGCCCTTGCTGTCCGGGCTGGTGGGTCCTGCCGCCTTGTTGGGTTTCGTGCTGGTGGGCCCCTCCGTGGTGGCTTCCTGCTACGCCTTCAATCGGCTTCTCACCGGTGAGGATACGGGCGTTTTCCACGACTTCCTGAGATCTTACTGTCGCAACTTCAGCCAGGCTGCGGTGGTGTGGCTTCCCTACGCTGCCCTCCTTGCGGTCATCGTCGCGAACCTCTCCAGCCTGCCGGGCAGCAACCCTGAAACAGTTGCTGCCCGGATCGGGCTGGTGGGGCTTGGCCTCCTGGTGAGCACGGCAGCCCTGCACGCGATGCTGTTGCTTGCCCGCTTCAATTTCCGCACTGTGGACATCTACCGGCTGTCCATCTACAGCATTGGCGCCCGGAAAAGGGTAGCGCTCGGGAACGTGGGGATCCTCTTCATTGCGGGGTTCGTGCTGATCTCCACCAGCGTGTGGCTGATGTTGTTCGTCGGCGGCCTGATGGTGTACCTGTTGTGCCTGAACTCCCGGCCGCTGCTTGCGATGGTGGAGGAAAGGTTCACCGTGGCGGTGGCTGCCGGCGCAGACGTTTCCGCGGCCGGTTCTTCCCCGGTGGGCTAGAGGTTCGTCCGGACCACGGCTCCTTGGGCGATCACTGTGCTGATCTTTTCCAAAGCCGAGCCATCGGTGAGGGGATCCGCATCCACCACCACGACGTCGGCCATGGAACCGCGAACCAGGCGACCAAGATTGTCGCCGCGGCCCAGCAAACGAGCCGCATTGGTGGTGGCTGCCTGCAGAGCTTCCAAGGGGGTCAGCCCGGCTTCCGCGAGCAAGCGAGCCTCCGTGCCGATCGGCGTCACATCTGTTCCGAAGGAATCGGTGCCAGCCACAATCGTGACCCCAGCGTCCTTGGCTGCACGCACCGCGGCTTGGAGGATGGGTGTGTACTCCGTTCCGCGTGCAGCCAGAATGGGGTTGGAGGAGCGGGCCATGCTGGTGATGGCATCCATGGTGGGTGTGAAGAAGGTCCCGCGCCGGGCCATCTCCTGGATGGTCCTTTCCGTCATGAAGACGCCATGCTCGATGCTGCGAACCCCGGCCCGGACGGCGCCGTCGATTCCTTCTGCGCTGTAGGCGTGACAGAGGACGCCAGCTCCCTTGGCGGCTTTGACGATCGCTCCGAGTTGGTCCACGTTGTAGACCAACTCCCGGGGATCCTGCTCGGGAAGGCCGGCCCGCGGGTTTGCTCGGGTTTTGATGACCTCGGCGCCGCGCTTAAGGTTGATCCGGGTCAGGTACGCGAGGTCCTGCGGTTCCGTCACGCCACCGCTGAGCGTTGCCAAAGGTGCCAAATCCGGATCAGCCAGGAGGGAATCTCCCTGATCCGGTGAGATGAAGAGACCCGCCGGAGTCATCCTGGGGGAGAGTCCGGGAGCCCACGACGGCAGGGCGGCGAGGGCAATGTCCTGGTAGAAAGTGCTCGAACCGCTCCGTACGCTGGTGGCTCCGCCCTGCAGGAGGGCGCGGGCGTCGGCCAGTGCGTTGGCGTGGACGTGGGCATCGACGAGTCCTGGAAGGACCCATTTACCCGAGGCGTTGAGCCTGCGGGCACGGTTCGCGACGGCGGCAACAGCCTTGCGTGTTTCGTC
Organism: Paenarthrobacter sp. NPDC091669; assembly: GCF_044756725.1. NCBI lineage: Bacteria > Bacillati > Actinomycetota > Actinomycetes > Micrococcales > Micrococcaceae > Paenarthrobacter > Paenarthrobacter sp. NPDC091669. The sequence goes on along the minus strand of NZ_JBIVTK010000009.1, from coordinate 1,357 downwards.
CCGGGTGCCGACGGCGGCGACCTTGCCGCCGTCGAGCACCACCACACCATCTGCCACAGCATCGCCGGACTTTGGGTCCACCACTGTTCCGCCCTCGATAATGAGCGCCTGGGTGGACAACGGACGTCCGGGGTAGTTCGGGCCAGACTGCGCGTTGTCCGCGAGGGCGGCTGGCGCTGATGCCAGCTGCGCTGCGATGCCGGCCACGGAGATCCCGGCCAGTGCTGCAGCTCCGGCGAGGATGCCTCGGCGGGGCAACTCACCCTGGGGCTTGGGTGCTGAGGTGTGATCGTGAAGGCACATTGTTGGACTCCTGGGGAACGAGCTGCTGGGCCGCTACTTGGCTGCGGCAAAGCATTTGGTATTCCAGAATGCCTCAGTACTTCGGCGTGATGCAAGCAATAGCTGAAACTTGCCGAGGTGATCTGCCACTTGGTATGCCAAGGTAAGACGTCTCGGCGGAACTAACTGGTCGTATTGGTGGAAGCAATTGTCGGTACGTGGGGCTCCTCTTCGTTGCGGGTTACGAGCTGATCTCCACCAGAGAGTCGCTGATCTTGTTCGTCGGCGGCCAGCTTGTCTACCTGCTGTGCCTGAGTCCCAGGCCGCTACTGGCGTCGGTGGAGGTGGGTTTCATCGTGGCCGAGTAGACGGCTCGCGATGCACGCCGGAGGAGTTGGCACTGTGTACGCGTCGGTGTTTGAAAGTCACGGGTTGCAGGTTGCAGGTTGCAGGTTGCAGGCCAGCGCTGGCAACGCGCCGCTGTCTGCAAGTCACAGGTGGCGGGCACGTATTCGGCGCGGGGAACGCATCGGTGTTTGAAAGTCACGGGTTGCAGGTTGCAGGCCAGCGCTGGCAACGCGCCGCTGTCTGCAAGTCACAGGTGGCGGGCACGTATTCGGCGCCGGGAACGCGCCGGTGTTTGCAAATCGCAGGTCGCCGGCACCGGGAAGCGGCCCGAAAGCGAATAAAGTTTCGCCTGGCCCTCCAAAATTCCGACCCCGAAATTCACTCTCGCCCGAGCCCGCGGCGCATCCCGCGCACGCCGTTATACGGACAGCCCCGGGCAATCTTCGCCCGGCGCCCGTCTTGGGCGTGTTGATGTTCTGCCGACGCTTTCTATGTTCTATGGGGCGTGTTTCTGTGGGGTGTGTGGTGGTGGTTGCGTCGGGGTGTTTGGGTTGGGTCGATGTGGGGTGGGGGGATGAACCAGGGGACGCCGGTTTTCATGTCGATGCGCCATTGTTCTTTGTGGATGAGGTGGTGGTGGTGGTGGCTGCAGAGCAGGGTGCCGTTCTCTGTTGAGGTGGTGCCGCCGTGGGACCAGTAGGTGGTGTGGTGGGCTTCGCACCAGGGG
>NZ_JBIVTK010000008.1:193493-267384 GCF_044756725.1 Paenarthrobacter sp. NPDC091669 | reverse complement strand
GGTGTGGGAGAGTAGGACACCGCCGGACAACCATTAAGGCAAGAGCCCCGACCACAGGTCGGGGCTCTTCCCCTTTAACCACCCAACACACACCAACACACATCAGCACCAGACCCACCCACCCGCCGGCCGGCCCGCCCTTATCGGCCTTCCCGCCCTTGGCAGCCGGGTGTCGAAAAGGGCGCGCCTGCCTCATGCGCCTGCCTCAGGTGTCCGAAGCTCCGGCAGCCGGGAAAATCCACTTAGCCCCAGAAATCGGCCAAATGTGCCGCCAACGCTTTGCCCTGGTGAAATCCTGCTCGCGCAGCAGGCGGACGCAAGGACAGATCCATCGCATTGACGCCGAACATGTGCTCGGAATCGCTGTTCGGAAAGACTCTCTCAACGTGGCTGCCGTTGGCTCGCAGCGCGTCCACCTGCCCAGTGAGGTGCATGCCCCACTCCAACGGAGTCCGCGTACGGCCGCCAAAAGGGGCCAACACCAGCACCCGTGCATACCCGGCTGCCAGGTCTGCGTTCTCGGCGTTGGTGCGGTATCCGCCGTCGATGTATTGGTTGCTGCCGATGCTGTAGGCAAAGCCGCTGGCGCAACTGGCGGCAACCGCGTCTACGAGATCCACTCCGCTGTGGCGGTCGAATGTCACCGGATCACCCGTCCGGGCGTCGACCGCGGTCAGGAGGATTCTCCGTTCCGGCCACTGCGCTTGGGGCAAACGGCTTGCGACCGTCGCCCGCCATCGTGCGCTGGAGCCTTCCATGGCTTCGGCCATCTCAATGGCTGCTGCCCCCAATCTCCGGCGCATATCCGTGATGTCCGTGGAAGCACTCATGATGTTCCCGGTTCGTTCCATGTGGTCCCTTACCGGTCTGGGGCCAGATCCAACATGGCCTGATGCAGCCCGGCCTGACCGAACGCTGTCCGCTGGTTCCTGCGTGGCCGCGGCAACGATGGCATTGAACAGCTCGGATGGTGTCGCGCCGGCCAGCTGGGCTGCGGCTGTGGACCCTGCCGAGGTCCCGATGGTCAGGTCGGCAGTGGTGACGTCCAGCCCGGCATCGAACAGGCCGGCAATGACTCCGATCAGCCATGCGTTGCCTGTTGAGCCGCCCCCACCGAGGACCAAGGCCCGTTCGGGCTTCGCCTGCCCTTTGAACGCCGGGGCGGGATCGGTTTGTGGCTGGGACTGGACGGATGCCGGTAACCCGGGCGCCGTCGTCGGGCTGGGGTTCATTGATGAAGAAGTTGATGTGTTCAAGGGAGTCGCCTTTCGCGAAGTGCGTGACGGACGCTCCCAGTGGCGACTGGCTCAGTCGCGGGATCGTGGACTGCAGGGAGCGCCCACTGTGGATACTGCGTTCATGGGTCTCACCTCCTGCCAAAAGTTCACGATCACCCGAAAACTATCACTCCGAAGAAACCCGCGCAATTGTCGAGGCAGGCGCCGGTAGAGTCTGGGGATGAATCTCACACGACAGCTGTCAGCCAGCTCAAGCGGAGAAGGCAGCGAACAGGTGAACCTGCGCCCTCTTGAACTTTCAGACGCCTCAGAACTGGCTGCTGCTTATCTGCGTAATCGAGAGCATTTGGAGCAATGGGAGCCCACCCGTGGAGATGACTTCTTTACCGTGGCCGGCCAGGAGGCTTCGATACGAGCCAAGCTGGGCCACTATGCCGGTGGCAGTGAAGTGCCATGGGTCATCACCGGCAGCCGCGGAATTCACGGGATGATCACCTTGACCGGCATCGTCCGTGGCCCTTTCCAGAACGCCAACCTGGGCTATTGGATTGATCGGGAATGTACGGGCAGGGGTTTGGCGTCGGGTGCGGTTGCCGCCGTCGTTGGTATGGCAACAGAGGAGCTCGGCCTCCATCGGGTCCAAGCCGCGACGCTGCTCCACAACGCAGCGTCCCAGGCCGTCCTCAGCCGGTGCGGGTTCGACCGGATCGGTGTGGCGCCCGCCTACCTGCACATCGCGGGGGAATGGCAGGACCACCTTTTGTTCCAGCGCGTGCTGTACTGACGGAGAACAACAGACGGCGCACAGGGGAGATCTGATAAGGCGCACGGGGGTGCGGCCAACGCCGTAGGGTACGCCAAGGGCGTAAAGGACCCCTAAAAACCCCGAAATTCCGGTGATTTTGGTCAAAAAGGCGCGGAAACACGCGGAATTTGCTGGCCATGTCAGCCCAAGCTGGTAAGTTTTCGAACAGTGGCTTGCTCGCATTCCGCTTGAAAGCTCAAAAACGTATGAGTCCAGGAGGACGTAAATGGCTAAGAACCGTAGTGAACTCGTTGCAGAGGTAGCAGGCAAGGCTGGCACCAGCCAGGCAGCAGTCAACTCCGTGCTCGATGCACTGTTCGAAGTTTTCGAGACTTCTGTCGCCGCCGGCGAAAAGATCACCATCCCGGGCTGGCTCGCAGTTGAGCGCACCGACCGTGCAGCTCGCACCGGCCGCAACCCGCAGACCGGCGAGACCATCCAGATCGCAGCCGGCCACAGCGTCAAGCTGACCGCTGGCTCCAAGCTGAAGGCTGCTGTCGCAAAGAAGAAGTAATTACTCTTCGGCGAACGCCTGGAAGGGACGGCAACCTGATGGTTGCCGTCCCTTCTGCTTTCTACATATCCACATAGCGCCCGTGATCCACATAGCACCGCCCCGATTCGCAGCCTTGCGACAGGTAGCGGACAATGGATGAGTGCCATCAGCAAGAAATTCCGCAACTGCCCCTTCGCCTGTTCCCACGCCGGGAGCGCGGGGAGGCACTACAGTCGCGGGGATTTCCCTGCCGTGGCAATTGGCCAGTCTGGCGGCGTTGTTCCTGACGCTCGCCGCGGCACTCATCTTCTCGGGCGCTTCCGCAGCACGGCAGGTCTCCGACCCCGGCGAGCTGGTCCGGTGGGGCCTTCCGTTTGCCAAAGCCATCCACAACGTCTCAGTGGCTACTGTGGTGGGCGGTTTGATCTTCGCCGTCGGCATCCTGCCCAAGAACCTCGGAGGGTCCCGTTCCCGGGAGAAGGACGTGGACGCTCCCGAACACCCCGCTTTTGCCCGGGCCCTCGCCGTAGCCGCAGCCGCGGGAGCGGCATGGACATTGTCCGCAGTGGCAGTCCTCGTCCTCACCTACGCAGACGTAGCGGGGCAAGGGCTCTCGGGCGACGCCGAGTTCACGCGTTCGCTGGTGTACTTCATGACGGACATCGAGACGGGCAAGGCCTGGCTCGCCGTCACCATCATCGCCGCAGTGGTCACTACCGCGCTGTTCGGGGTGAGATCCCTGACCGGGCTGGCGTTCACTCTCCTGCTGGCCTTGATCGGCCTCATTCCGACCGCCTTGATCGGACACTCGTCGAGTTCCAGCGACCACGAAGGCGCCATCAACTCGCTGGGACTCCACCTCGTAGGGGTCTCGACGTGGGTGGGCGGAATCATCATGCTTGCAGTCCTTTCCGGGATCCTCACGGGTTCCCGGAGCAAGGGAACGCCGGACATCACCGAACAAACCCTCCGGCGGTTCTCGGCCCTGGCCGGCTTCGCCTTCGTGCTGGTGTTCGCCTCCGGCGTCATCAATGCCGCCATCCGCGTGACCAACCCCGCGGACCTGTTCGGCTCCCCGTACGGTCAACTCATTGTGGCGAAATCCTTGGCAACGCTGGTGCTGGGTGGCATCGGGTTTATGCACCGGCAGTGGGTCATTCCCCAACTCGGCAAGAACGGATCCATGTCTGCCCGCCGCGTGCTGTGGCAACTGGTTCTGGTTGAGTTGCTGGTCATGGGCGCGACGTCGGGACTTGCCGTTGCGCTGGGACGCTCGGCTCCGCCGCAGCCCACCACCTACGCGCCCGATGCATCGCCGTCGTTCATCCTCTCCGGCTACGAGCTCCCACCGGAACTCACCCCGGAACGCTGGCTCACCGAATGGCGGTTCGACTGGCTGTGGGTGGGAGTAGCGCTGTTCGGTGCGGTCACCTACATCATGGGCATCATCAAGGTCCGCAAGCGCGGAGACAAATGGTCGTGGTTCCGGTCAGTGAACTGGCTGATCGGCCTCGTGGTGCTGACCTACATCACCTCCGGCCCGCCTGCTGTTTATGGCCGAGTGCTGTTCTCAGCGCACATGGTGGACCACATGGCCCTGACCATGGTTGCCCCGATCTTCCTGGTCCTGGGCGCACCCGTCACGCTTGCCCTGCGGGCACTGCCTTCCAGAGGTGAAGGGGCCCACGGCTCACGGGGACTTCGCGAATGGCTGCTGCTGTTTGTGCACTCCAGGTTCTCGCAGATCGTGACGCACCCGTTGTTCGCCGCGGCAAACTTCGCGGGCTCCATCGTCCTCTTCTACTACTCGGACCTATTCGGCCTGGCGATGCGCGAACACGTGGGCCACGAGCTCATGAACGTGCACTTCCTCCTGACCGGCTACATCTTTGTGCTGGGCATGATCGGCAGCGATCCGCTGCCGCGCCGTGCTCCCTACCCGATGCGCCTGCTCCTCCTGCTGGCCACCATGGGCTTCCACGCGTTCTTCGGCGTTGCCATCATGGGTGGCACTGGGCTGCTGGCGGCCGACTACTTTGGAAACCTGGGCCGGGCCTGGGGTCCTTCAGCCATCGGGGACCAGCAGTTGGGCGGAGCAGTTGCGTGGGGCATCGGCGAAGTTCCCACACTGCTGGTGGCGATCGGTGTGGCCGTGATGTGGTCACGCTCGGATGAACGGGAGACCCGCCGCGTTGATCGTGCCGCGGACAGGAATAACGACGCCGACCTGAGCGCTTACAACGATATGTTTGCCCGGCTCGCCGACCGCGATGCCAAAATGGCAGACCGCACAGCCCAGCCTTCCAGGACGGTCCAACCATCCCGAACGGCCCAGGCCGAACGCGGCGACGCCGATAGCAGCAATGCCGATAGCAGCAATGCCGATAGCAGCAATGCCGGACGCAACACTGCGGAAAACACCGCGGAACGCAGCAATGCCGAACGCCCAGACTCTGCAGTGCAGACTGAACCGAACACCAAGCTGGAAGGACGCTGATGAGCGAAACCGTACGCACCCAACTCCGGGTCCGGGCCTCCGAACTGGAGGGCCGCGGCTGGCTCAACACGGGCGGCAAATCCTTGGACTTGGAGTCCTTGCGCGGCAAAATCGTGCTGCTGGACTTCTGGACCTTCTGCTGCATCAACTGCCTGCACGTTCTTGACGAGCTGCGCCCCCTCGAAGAGAAGTACTCCGACGTCCTAGTGACGGTGGGCGTACATTCGCCCAAGTTCGAGCACGAAGCAGACCCCGTAGCGCTGGCATCGGCCGTTGAGCGCTACGAAATCCACCACCCGGTCCTGGACGACCCGGAACTCGCCACGTGGAAGGCCTACACGGCCCGCGCCTGGCCCACACTGGTGGTCGTCGACCCCGAGGGCTACATCGTGGCCCACCTTTCCGGTGAGGGCCACGCCGACGGCCTGGCTGTCTTGCTGGAAGAACTCGTCGCCGAGCATGAAGCCAAGGGAACCCTCCACCGCGGCGACGGCCCCTACGTGGCTCCCGTGCCGACGTCGGGCACTTTGCGTTTCCCGGGCAAAGCCACACAGTTGCCGAACGGCAACTACCTCGTAGTGGACTCCGGCCACCACCGCCTGGTGGAGCTCCGCCCGGACCTGGAAACCGTGGAGCGCGTCATCGGCTCCGGCACCAAGGGGTACCTGGACGGCCAAGCGGAGATCGCACAGTTCAACGAGCCCCAGGGCGTCGCGCTGCTCCCGTCGGAGCTCGCATGGAAACTGGGCTACGACGCCGTGGTGGCCGACACCGTCAACCACCGCCTCCGTGGAGTGACACTAAGCTCCGGCTACGTGCAGACCGTCGCCGGGAACGGTGTACAGCGGTTGCTCGACGCCGGACCCGCCCGGGTAACGGACACGGGCGCCGGTACGTGGTCTGAACATCACGACGCCGGCCCGGCTGACTTCGCGGCCGACGCCATCGACGTGGGGGCGCTGGGTCTGGGCACGGAGGTTTCCCTGTCCTCGCCGTGGGACGTGGTGTGGAGCGAGAAGCTGCAGCGCGTTGTCATCGCCATGGCCGGAACGCACCAGATCTTCGGCTTCGACCCCTTGGCCAACGAGGTTTCCATCCTGGCCGGGTCCGGTCTGGAAGGCCTGCTGGACGGGAAGGCTGAAGAAGCCTGGTTCGCCCAGTCCTCCGGCCTGGCGATCGACGCCGAGGGCAACATCTGGGTTGCGGACTCCGAAACGTCGTCCCTTCGCCGGCTGGTGCTCAACGAGTCCGGCGTCACCGTGGAAACCGCGGTTGGCGAAGGGTTGTTCGACTTCGGCTTCCGTGACGGCGACGCCGCTGATGCCCGGTTGCAGCACCCCTTGGGTGTCACCGTCCTGCCGGACGGTTCTGTAGCCATCGCAGATACCTACAACGGCGCCGTCCGCCGCTACGACCCCGCTACCAAGTCGGTGTCCACGTTGGCGAGGGGCCTCGCTGAGCCGAGTGACGTCGTGGTGGTCCAGGTGGAGGGCAGTGAGCCGCTGCTTGTAGTGGTGGAGTCCAACAAGCACCAACTGGTCCTGGTTCCGATCCCCAAGGAAGCCCAGCAGGTGGACGAGGGCGCCTCACAGACGCACCGTCCCAAGAGTCCGGTGACCCCCGGCCCGTTGGAACTGGCCGTCCGTTTCACGGCGCCCACCGGCCAGAAGCTGGACGACCGATGGGGCGATCCCACGCAGATGAAGATCTCTTCCACTCCGCCGGAACTGCTGGTCTCCGGGGGCGGAACATCTGTGGGTCTGCTGCGCACCCTGGAATTGTCCGCCGACGTTCCCGAAGGCATCCTTCACATCACCGCCCGTGCGGCTGCTTGCGACGGACCTGAAACTGAAGACGGCGAAATCCCGGACCACGCCGCCTGCCACCTCTACCAGCAGGATTGGGGCATTCCGGTAGTCCTGCAGGCCGACGGTGAGTCCGAGCTGGTGCTGGACCTGCGCGGTATGGACTAAACCTACTGACTGAAATGGCCCGGGCCTGACCCCTTAGGGGGGTGGCCCGGGCCATTTTTATGCTGGCGGGCTTGACCACCGCCAGGCCAGTGCGGCGAGCCAGGGAAGCTCAGAAGGTCAGCATCGGGGTGACCGTCACAGTGTCGGCGTCGACATCCAGTTGTGTGGTGAAGCTGAAATCGTGCTCCACATTGAGGTCGTTGACGTACCCGGTGAACAGGTTGATTTCCCGGGCAGTCAGGGTGGCCTTGCCGTTCAAGGGAGCCACCACCCATTTGCCGCCGAAGGGTTCGATGGTGATCTTGGGATAATCCGTGATGGCCCACTTGATGGTTCCGTCCACCACGCGCGCGTTGCTGGCATGGTAGAACGGGCAATCGGGCTGGAGTCGCTGCTGCTCCGTGGCCTGCGCCGCGCAGCTGTCCAGGAACTCCCGGACCTTCCCGGCGACGGCCTCGTTCATGGACTTGGTGGAACGCGTCTGCAGGTTCAGGGGAGCCTGGCCGCCGTCGCGTGTTGATACGAGGGCGGAGGTGGGCGGCGCCTCGAAGAAGGTCCCGTTGAGGCTGGCCTCGTACTTGCCGGGGAAGAAGACAGCGAAGGTGTTGCGGCCATTGGGCATATTGACGGGCACGCCATTGAGGGTGGCTTCGCTGGCATTGACCACCGTGACCTCAATGGTGGGCAACGTGGTGGGCACGAACGCCCACTTGGCGAAGAACAGCCACTGCGTCCCGGTCCGCTCCATGAGGAACTCGGTGTGGAGTTTGCTGCCGTCCAGGGTGTAGTCGACGGGGACTGCCACACGGTTGCTGCCCCGCGATTCCGGGTTCCCCACGGTGACGTCGGACATCTTGGACGCGGCGGTTTGCAGGGCGGTGCCGTCCAGCATGGCGGCGTTCGAGCTGGGCACTTTGGCCCGCAGGAGGCCCAGCGCTTCTTCGCCTTCACCCTTTTGCAGCGCCGCCAGGTACTCCTTGACGGGCTGTTGTGGGCTGGCCACCGACGAGCTCACCAAATTAATGCAGACGATGGCTCCGGCGGCAGCAAGCATCAGACCGAGCAGCCATCCGGCTGCGGTCTTGACGAACGCTTGACTCAACTGCACGCCCTTTACGTTACCTGCCACGGCAGCGATCACTGTGCAGGAAGGCCCCGATATGACGTATGTCCACCGATTGGAGAAGGCTCGACGGCGGGCGGCAGCAAGCATTGCCGCCACCCGGCGTCGTACTTGTGTCCGTCAGCGGGACTAGCGGCGGCGCCGTGAGGAGGTGCCGAAGACGCCGCGCATGAGGTCGCGGCCCAACTGCGTGCCCATGGACCGGACCATGCTTTTCAGCCCGCCGCCCAACGCCCCGCCGAGGGCGCCGGCGATGTCACCGAACATGCCATCCTGCTGGGCCGGAGCCTGCTGCGGAACTGGAGCAGGGGCGGGAGCCGGGTAGGACTGAGGTGAAGAGGACCGCGAGCTGGGACGGCCCAGGATCTCTTCCTCGATCCGGCGCGCTTCGGCATCGATGTCGGCCTGCGAAGCACCGGAAGCCCCGGAACCCCCGGAAGATGAAGCAGGCACCGGTGGCATCCCCGGAGCAGCATCGCCGGTGGATACGGCGGCTTGGCCATTCAACTTCTCGTACGCGGAGAGGTTGTCCACGGCGGTGCCGTACTTGACCAACAGTGAGGACGCCGCAACCGTACTGCGAATGAGATCGTCTGTGCTGGGCCCCATCACGGACTCCGGCGCACGGAGCCGGGTCAAAGCAACGGGTGTGGGCGCGCCCTTTTCATTCATGACGGTGATGACGGCCTCGCCGATGCCCGCGGAGGTGAGCGTCTCTTCGAGGTCGTAGTCACTGACGGGGAACGTGGACACGGTGGCCTTCAACGCCTTGGCATCCTCTGGGGTGAAGGCGCGCAGGGCGTGCTGGATACGGTTGGCCAGCTGGCCCAGGACGTCGGCAGGAACATCCTTGGGCGTCTGCGTGACGAAGAAGATGCCCACGCCTTTGGAGCGGATAAGCCGGACGGTGGTGGTGATGGCGTCGAGGAAGGCCTTGGAGGCGCCGTTGAACAGCAGATGGGCCTCGTCCAGGAAGAAGACCAGCTTGGGCTTGTCCAGGTCGCCTGCTTCGGGGAGGTCCTCGAAAAGGTCGGCCAGGAGCCACATGAGGAACGTGGAGAACAGCAGCGGCTTGGTCTGGAGGGTAGGAAGCTCAAGGCAGCTGATGACACCCCGGCCATCCGGCGCTGTGCGGAGCAGTTCGGCGGTATCGAACTCGGGCTCACCGAAGAACTTCTCCATTCCCTGGGCCTCAAGGGTGACCAGTTCGCGCAGGATCACGCCGGCGGTGGCTTTGGAAAGCCCGCCAAGGTTGGCGAGTTCGGCCTTGCCCTCGTCCGAGGTCAGGAACTGGATGACCGCACGGAGGTCCTTGAGGTCGATCAGTTCCAGGTTGTTCTTGTCCGCGAAGTGGAAGATGAGCTGGAGGCTGGACTCCTGCGTGTCGTTCAAATCCATGATTCTGGAGAGCAGGATGGGCCCGAACGAGGTGATGGTGGCGCGGACGGGAATACCGTGTCCGTCGCCGCCCAGCGACAGGAACTCCACCGGGAAATTCTTCGCAGACCAATCCTGGCCCAGCGCCGACGTACGTGCCGTCAGCTTCTCGCTGCCAGTGGCCGGCGTCGCCAATCCTGACAGATCGCCTTTGATGTCCGCGAGGAAAACCGGAACACCTGCCGTACACAGCTGCTCGGCAATCATGTGCAGCGTGACCGTCTTGCCGGTGCCCGTGGCGCCGGCAACCAGTCCGTGCCGGTTCATCATGGCCAGCGGCAAGCGGACTTGGGCCTCTTTGTGGATTTCGCCATCAACAATCGCGGCACCCAGCTCGATGGTGGCACCCTCCAAGGTGTAGCCCTGCTGGATGGTGGCGAGTTTTTCGGCAGTTGTTGCAGTGGGTTTGTTGGCCATGCGCATAGCTTAGCTCTGCGCGGCAAGATCCTTGCTGAACGCCAAATGCTTGATTTCCTCGGGGTCTGCCGCGAGGTCGAACAGCGCCTTGTAGCCGGTGGCGAGGTAGAGGTTCTTCGCCTCAGGCTGGCGCGGCCCGGTGGTGAGGTAGAGCTTCCGGTAGCCCCGGCGTCGGGCTTCATTTTCCAGTTCCGTCAGGACCACGCGTGCCAGGCCGCGGCGACGGTGGGCCGAATGCGTCCAGATCCGTTTGAGCTCGGCCGTGTGTTCGTCGTAACGGCGGAATGCGCCGCCTGCCACGGACTCGCCGTTCTCCTGGATGATGACCAGCGCACCGTGCGGGGCCTCGAATTCCTCGGCCGGGTATCGGTTCAGTTCCTCCGCGGCCCCTTCACTGCTGAACAGGTCCCCGTAGCGGGTGTTGTATTCGACGGCGAGCTCGTCCAGGAGCGGACGGACACGGGGATCGCGCATGGGCAGCCGAAGGACGGTAAGGCCCGACGTCGGCAGGGTTGGCGTTGTGGTCATGTCAGGCCTTTCGTAGGTGGAACCCAAGTAGGTAGCAGTTAATGCCGTTTTGAGGGCTCATAACGGCGTTAACTGCGACTCAGTTGGGCGGGCGGCAGCAACAGCGGACAGGATCCGGCGTGCCAGGGCGTCGTTCTCCCGGAAGGGTGCTGCGTTGGTGTTGGGCCGCGCGAACGCCCCTGCACCCCAACCGGACGTCCACGGACCCACCGCGAACAAACCCCTCTGGGGTGTACCAACAGGGGACAACACCTGGTGATTCCCGGAGACCAGCAGCTTTCCTGTGGAGTGCGCGCTCTCGGAGGTGAGGAGCCGTTGTTCGGTGCCCCATCCGGCGTCGTGCAGGTCCGACAACGCAGGGTTGGCGGAACGTTCCACCGAAGCGGCAGGCAGCCGCGCCTCAATGTACGCGGCGGCGTCCACCACCACGGGCGATTGGAACGTCCCGGCCACGAACCTGCCTACGGAATCGTCGGCACGGACCCACATGCCCGGACCCAGGAACTTGAGGAACCCGGCCCGGTGAAGTGCCAGCATCTCGCGGAGGCGGTGGGAGGGCGGCCCGGAGTCGACGAAACTGAAGAAGCCGTGCCACCAACCATGGATGGTCTGCTGGGAGCGGGCGTTGAGCCGTTCTTGCGGGACCAAACGGCCCAGGTCCATGTAGACGAACAACAAAGCGGTGAACAGGGCCAGGGTCTCGGAGTGGTCGGGGCTGGTGCGGAGGTCAAGGTCGCGCTGGATGTAAGCGGCCACTGAGCGCTGCACGGTGTCGTGATCGGCGAATGCACAACCACTGAGCGGGTGGTCCAGCTTCTCGAGGTCCAGGCGCAGCGACGGATCCGGCACGGAGAAGTTGACCAGTTCTTCGCGGGCAGCGCTGTACCAATCAACGGCGTCGAAACGCGACTCAAAGCTGGTCCACGTCCCCAGCACCCGCTCCGGGTAGCCGGTGAAGAGCTCGCGGTAGTAGGCATAGCCGGCGTCCTTGGCGATCAAAGGCCACAAGTGCGTGCGGAAATCGAGTTCCTGATGCCTGGTGAGCAGCGCATCGATAGCGGAGGAAGTGAAGTACCGCGGCTTGGCGATCGGTTCGCCGCGCAGCGTGGAGGAGATCTTGGAGTGGAACGGCACACCGCGGCGGGACCCCGCCCAGACCCGCGGTTCGGCGCCGGAGGCTACGTAGTCCAGCTGGCCGTCGGGCGTTTCTTCGAAGCGGCCGCCACGGCCCTCGAACAGCAAAACCAGCAGGTCCACGAACGCCAGGCCCATCCCGGAAACGATCACGTCCTGCCCGGGTTCAATCGCGGAGTAGTCCACGTCCGTGGTGTACGACGGCGGCGCATGGAACCCGCCGTGCCGGGCAGCGAACTTGCTGAGGCGGGCGGACTCGGGGTCGGGAACGGAATCTGTGTGGCCCAACGCGTACACCACGACGTCGGCCAGCACCTCGGCGCCGGAAGCCAGCCGCACGCGGTGCGGACCGTCGTCGGACCCAGCGGCGTCGCCAACAGAACGCTCGACGGCGGTGGCCGTGTCGCGGTGCACAGTCACCGTCACCTCGGGGCCGAGGGAGCTGACGGCCCGGCCGAAGAACCACTCAAGGTACTTGCTCTGAAGCTGACGGGTGGGAAAGGAAGCGGGGGTCAACGACCGGAGCTGCGCGAGCAGGTGCGGCTCCAGCGGGGGAACATCCCGGATGCTGCCGTCCAGCACGCCGGCAGCCCAGGTGGAGAGGCCGGGACCTTCAACGGTCGGGCCGTCGCAAGCTACGGAGGCATCCGTAAACATGGTGACGTCCGCGGCCGTTGAGTTCAGCAGCAGCCCGGGATCCTGGTCATAGCGCCAGATCCTCCCGGAACCGGGTTGATGGGGTTCGATGACGTGGATGTGCAGGGGACCGCCGAAAAGTTCCGGCCGGTTGGCTGCAAGCCGTTCGAGGACACCGGCCGTGCGCGGGCCGCCGCCGATGAAGGCGATGGCTGGTACTCGTGACGGCATGGGATCTCCTGAAAAACAGTGGTTGGTGATGCCCAATCTAAGGACGAAGCAGGCTGCCGGTCGAGGCGGCAGTAATCGCCGTTCACCACACGTCACGTCACGTTAAGGCGCGCAAAGAAGGGACGCATATGGCGCCTCATGACGGCGATTGTGACGTCGTGCGAACCCCTGCGAAGCCGCGCGAAGTCCAGTGAAGAAGTGCAAATTCCCGCCTTGCTGCGGGGTTTCGCACGCCCATAGATTGGCAGCCATCCGATAGACAACAACCGATCTGAAATGAGGTGGCGCATGAGTGCAATCGCACCGCCTGCCACGGCGGACACTGCACCGCCCACCCCGGATTACTCCGAGTACAAGCTGGTTCCGGCCCGGCACCCCTGGCGATGGGTGGGCACTGTGCTGGTAGCTGCCGGCGTGGCCGCCATTGCGTGGTCGCTGGTGACCAACCCGCGCTGGGAGTGGGGCGTGGTGGCCGAGTGGTTCACCGCCCAGTCGGTGGTCAATGGCCTCATTGAAACCCTCAAGCTCACGGCCATCTCCGGCGTCCTGGGCTTCGTCCTGGGGTTCATTCTGGCCCTGATGCGCTTGTCAGCTTCGCCGCTGCTGGTCTCGGTGTCCTGGACGTTCTCCTGGATCTTCCGCTCCACCCCGCTGCTGGTCCAGCTCCTCCTTTGGTACAACCTGGGCTACCTGTACGAGAAGATCAGCCTGGGCATCCCGTTCACGGACGTCCGTTTCTTCGAGGCCCAGACCACCACGCTCATCAGCCAGTTCGCCGCTGCGGTCCTCGGCCTCACCTTGAACCAGGCTGCCTACTCCGCCGAAATCATCCGCGGCGGCATTCTCTCCGTGGACCAGGGCCAGCTCGAGGCTGCCTCGGCCCTGGGCATCCCGGCATGGAAGCGTTCCACCAGGATTGTGCTGCCCCAGGCCATGCGCGCCATCCTGCCCAACGCGTTCAACGAGATCATCGGCCTGGTCAAGGGCACCTCGATTGTCTACGTGCTGGCCTACTCCGAACTCTTCTACACGGTCCAGGTCATCTACAACCGGACCCAGCAGGTGCTTCCGCTGCTGCTGGTGGCCACGCTCTGGTACGTGGTGATCACCTCGGTGCTGAGCGTCTTCCAGTACTACATCGAACGGCACTTTTCCAAGGGCGCCCTGCGGACCCTGCCGCTCACTCCGTTGCAGAGGGCCCGGAAGTTCTTCACCACCCACGTTGCTGCCACTCCCACGAAGGAATCCCGATGACCACCGTCTTCTCTTCCTCCGAAGCGGCCGCTGCCGCCCACCTCGCTGAGGCCAAGCTGGCCAACGGTTCAGGCTCGCCCTCACCTTCCCAGGATGACAAGGGCACGACGGCGGCCCGGCCCGCCCCGGCGGCCAAGACGGCCACGCGCGGCCAGGTGGACATCACCAATGTCCGCAAGTCCTTCGGCGCCACGGAAGTCCTCAAGGGCGTTTCCTTGTCCGTCCCGCCGGGTGGCGTTGCAGTGATCGTGGGTCCTTCCGGGTCGGGCAAGTCCACCTTGCTGCGCACCATCAACCACTTGGAAAAAGTCGACGGCGGATACATCACCATCGACAGCGAACTGGTGGGCTACGAAGTCCGCGGCAACAAGCTCCACGAACTGCGTGAGAAGGACATCCTCAAGCAGCGCACCAACATTGGCATGGTGTTCCAGAGTTTCAACCTGTTCCCACACCTCACTGCTTTGGAGAACGTCATCGAGGCGCCCATCGTGGCCCAGAAGCGCTCCAAGGCCGAAGCCCGGAAGCGCGGACTGGAACTCCTGGACCGGGTGGGCTTGAAGGACCGCGCAGACGCCTACCCGCGCCAGCTGTCCGGAGGCCAGCAGCAACGCGTGGCGATTGCCCGGGCGCTGGCGCTTGATCCCAAGATCCTCCTATTTGACGAGCCCACCTCCGCGTTGGACCCGGAACTCGTCAACGAGGTCCTGGACGTCATCCGCGAACTGGCAAAGTCCGGCACCACGCTGATTGTGGTCACCCACGAGATGGGCTTTGCCCGGGATGTCGCGGACACCGTGGTCTTCATGGACCAGGGCCAGATCGTCGAATCCGGCACCCCTCAGGACATCTTCGCGAACCCGCGCGAGGAACGTACGCGCAGCTTCTTCTCCAAAGTCATCGAACCAGCTTTCAACATCTAGGACACCCCATGCTTCGCACCACCCGTAGTTCCGCCTCCACCACCAAGAGCAAGCTGTTGGCGCTCGCTGTACTTCCCGCCGTCGTGCTTCCCGTGCTGGCCGGGTGCTCCGACCCTGGAGCGTCGGCAGCCAAGCCGGAGTCCGAAGCCGCCAAGAACGGCGTTGTCTACAACACCTCAGTGGACCAGAACCGGATCCGCGGCGAGAAAGACGGCGCTGCCTCCGCCGCTGTCCCCGCAACGATTGCCAAGGACGGCAAGCTGACCGTGGCCACCACAGCCGGCTCCATCCCGCTGTCCTTCCACGCCACGGATGACAAAACGCCGATCGGTGTGGAGGTGGACATCGCCCAACTGGTGGCCGACAAGCTCGGGCTGGAGCTGGACCTTCAGGTGACGTCGTGGGAGAACTGGCCGCTCAAGACCCAGTCCGGTGACTTCGAAGCCGTATTCTCCAACGTGGGGATCAACGCAGCCCGCGTGAAACTGTTCGACTTCTCCACGTACCGCGCCGCGTACATGGGCTTTGAAGCGAAGAAGAGCTCCACGTACGACATCAAGGGTTCGGACGACGTCTCCGGCCTGAAGATCTCCGTGGGTTCCGGCACCAACCAGGAAAAGATCCTGCTGGCGTGGAACAAGGAGCTCGAGGACAAGGGCAAGGCACCGGCTACCCTGCAGTACTACTCCTCTGACGCCGACACCATTCTGGCGCTCTCCTCCGGCCGCACGGACTTGAACCTGGCACCGTTCCCGTCCGTGACGTACCGCGAAAACACCCGCGACGACCTCAAGGTAGTAGGCAAGGTCAACGCCGGATGGCCGGCCGAAACGCTGGTGGCTGCCACGACCCTCAAGGGCAACGGACTGGCCCCGGCCATCACCGACGCCCTGAACTCCACCATCAAGGACGGCTCCTACGGCAAGGTCCTGGAACGCTGGGGCCTCTCCGAGGAAGCCATTCCGGAATCCAAGACCGTCACCGAAGCGACGTTTGGGACCCCTGCCGGGACCACCAAATGAAGTTCCAGGTCCTTGACATCATCCCCCACCTGAAAAACCCGGTGACGGGGGAGATCGTCTCCACCGCTGATCGCCTGAACCAGGTGGTACAGACGGCCCGACGGGCCGAGGAACTCGGATTCGACAGCTTCTCCGTGGGGGAACGTCACGCCGGCGAGTTCGTCTCGTCCTCCCCGACGACGGTACTCGCCGCGATTGCCGCCGTCACCGGCCGCATCCGCCTGCAGACCGGCGTTACTGTTCTCTCCGTCCTGGACCCGGTACGTGTGGCCGAGGATTACGCCACGATCGACCAACTCAGCCGTGGCCGCCTGGAACTGGTGATCGGCAAAGGCAACGAAGTCCTGCAATACCCGCTCTTTGGCCTGTCACTGGATGACCAGTGGGACCTGCTGGCTGAGAAGTACGCACTCCTGCGGGCACTGTGGCGGAAGGAAAGCGTCATCTGGTCGGGCCGCTTCAGGCCCGCACTCACCGAGCCAACCACGACGACGCCCCGCCCCTTCGCGGGATCGCCCCGGATTTGGCACGGCTCGGCTACAACCCTGACGTCCGCTGCGCTCGCCGCCAAGTGGGGGGATCCGCTGTTCACGGCCAATGCCATCCAACCGCGGGAAAACTACAAGGTCCTGATCGACCACTACCGCGAAGAGTACGAGCGCCAGGGGCACGATCCCCGGCACCAGTACCTGGGTTCGGGCAGCGGCGCAGGCGGTGTGTTCATCGCGGACACCACTCAGGAAGCCATCCGCCAGTACGGGCCTGTTTATGAAGCACTGACCGCCAACCGGAATGTCCCGGGAAACAATTCGCCGTTCCGGGACATCCAGCACGCCGTCGCTGAGGGGCCGGCATTGGTGGGCAGCCCGGAGCAGGTCATCGATAAGATCCTCAGCTACCACTCGCTGTACCACCACGACCTCCAGTCAATCTCCCTGCCCACCACACTGCCCTTCGAACAGCAGCTGGAGATCCTTGAACGTTTCGCGCTGGAGGTCATCCCGGCTGTCCGGGCTTCTGCGCCGACCACCCTGTGGGAGTCCAGCGATCCCTTCGGTGGCCGACCCGAATTCGCCGGGGCCACCGAACCCGACGCCGCCGCAGCAGTCACAGCAGACCACGCCTTGAACAGGAGCGATACCGCACATGTCTTTGCACACTAAAAGCTCTACGAGCACCGAAACCGCCCTCGAATCCTTCGACGAGGAATGGCAGGAATGGCACGCCGCCCATGAGCGTCACCGTGCCCACCCCCACGGTTTCCTCGCCGTAACCCACCTGCACTGGCTCAGCAGCGAGGCAACCCGGCTGGAAGGTGCGCCGGGAACGTGGAGTGTGGACGCCGACGTCGTACGTGTCGTCCTGGAGCCGGGCGAGAGCCTGCAACAGGACGGCGTGGAACTGAAAAGTGGCGAGCCGCTCGAGTTCGGTCCCATCGAGGAACGCGGTGGCATCAACCTGGTCTCAAGCGACACCGTGATTGAGGTGGCCAAGCGCGGCGGCGAGTACATTGTGCGGCCGCGGAACCCGTCCAACACCCTCTTGCAGGAATACCAAGGCACGCCCGCCTACACACCCAATGCTGCGTTTGCCGTGGCCGGTACTTTTGTCCCGTTTGAGGCTCCGCGACCCACGACGGTGGGGGCCGCCGTCGAGGGCATCCAGCACGTGTACGAGGCTCCCGGGGAGATTCGGTTCATACTGGCCGGCGAAGAACTGGCACTGACCGCGTTCAACGGACATGCTCCGGGCTCCTTGTCCGTGCTGTTCACTGACCAGACGTCCGGGAAGACCACCTATGCGGCCAACCGCTCGCTGTCTGTGGTTCCCGCCGCGGATGGCTCGGTGGAGCTCGACTTCAACCGGGCCGTCAACCTTCCGTGCGCCTACACCGACCTCGCCACGTGCCCGCTGCCGCCCGCCGAAAACCGCCTGCCCGTGGCCATCGAAGCCGGCGAAAAGATTCCCTACGAACGTCAGGACCAGAAGTGAGTTCCTCCAACCACAACAAGGCCGGATTCCTGGCCATTGAACTCGACGGTGCCGGCTATGAGAACCTTGCCACGGCCGTCCTCACCGCCGAGTCCGCGGGTTTCCACGTGGCAACTTTCACGGACGGGCGGGTTCCCGGGCGTGCCAACGCCCTGCAGCGTGCCGCGTTTGCCGGCCCCGTCACCCGTACCATCGCGGTGGTCCCGGAAGTGGACACCGTCTACACGGAGCCGTTCCACATCTCCACGCAGCTCGCGAGCCTGGACTACGTCTCCGGTGGCCGCGCCGGGTGGATCGTGACCGCCGCCGAATCGCCCGAGGCCGCTGCCGCCGTCGGACGCTCTTCCGTTATTGGCGACGCCCTGGTGCAGGAAGCCGCCGCGTCCATCGAGGTTGGCCGGCGGCTGTGGGACTCGTGGGAGGACGACGCCGTGATCCGCGACGTCGCCACGGGCCGGTACATCGATGTGGACAAGCTGCACTATGTGGACTTCGAAACGCCCTCCGATTTCCCGGGTCCGGGCTATTCCGTGAAGGGTCCGTCCATCATTCCGAGGCCGCTGCAGGGCCAGTTGCCGGTGCTTGCTGCTGCGTCGCTGGTGGGCGATGGCCTGGTTCCGGTTGACGCTGTTGACGCTGTCCTGGTGTCCGCGCCGACGCCGGAGCTGCTCGCCGCCGAGGTCCGCGACGTGCGCGCCCGGCTGGGTGTCTCGGTAGTGGTTGTGGCAGAGCTCGACGTCGTCCTTGACTCGCGTGGGGAAGCTGCGGTTTCGCGTTCTTTGTCCGCTCAAGAGAATGGCCGCGCGCGGTTTGTTGGCTCGCCGGCAGATCTCACCGAGCTGCTCGACTCGCTGTTGGGGGAGGCCGACGGCGTTCGTCTTCATCCGGCTGCCCTGCACGTGGAGCTGGACGAACTTTCCCGGGTAGTCCTTCCGGAACTTCGTCGCCGCGGTTCCTTGCGGGCGCCTCTCCAAGACGGTACGTTCCGCGATCTGCTGGGCCTCGGCCCCGCGGAAAACCGCTATGCAACCACCGCTTCCGGCTCAGGAAAGTAAAGGAACACCATGACACGCGACATTTTCCAGCCGAGCGGCCAGATCCAGTTCGGAATCTTCTTCCAAGGCGTCAACTCCGGCACCATTTGGAAGGCCGCAGAATCCGGTTCGCAGACGGACTTCGAGTCGTTCCGCCGGCTCGTCCAGACCGCAGAGCGCGGCAAGTTCGCTGCCTTCTTCCTGGGCGAAGGATTGCGTCTTCGCGAGCACCTCGGCCGCCCGCACGCCCTGGACGTGGTGGGCCGTCCGGACGCGCAGACCATGCTTGCCGCGCTGGCTGCAGTGACCACGAACATCGGTTTGGTGGCCACCCAGAACACCACATACAACGATCCCGCTGACCTCGCGCACCGTTTGTCCTCCCTGGACCTGATCTCCGGTGGCCGCGCTGCGTGGAACATCGTCACCACGGACAACGCCTGGACCGGAGCGAACTTCCGCCGTGGGGGATACCTGGACCACGCGGACAGATACCGCCACGCGGAAGCCTTTGTTGAGACCGCCAAGAGGATCTGGGATTCGTGGGAAACGCCCACCGGTCCAGCGCGGAGGGTCCTTCATGAAGGTCAGCACTACACCGTGGACGTCACCCCGTTGTTGCCCCGAAGCGCCCAGTACCGTCCCGTGCTCTTCCAAGCGGGAGACTCACCTGAAGGCCGCGACTTCGCAGCCCGCCAGGCCGACGTGATCTTCTCCGCGCATCCGAAGTTCGACAACGCCGTGGAATTCCGCCGCGACATTGTTGCCCGTTCGGTCGCAGCCGGCCGCGGCGCCAATGCCGTCCAGATCATGCCGGCCAGCGAATTCATCCTCGCCGCCACCGATCAGGAAGCCCGGGAAAAGAAGGACTGGGTCCGTAGCCTCCAGATCGGCCCGCAGCAAGCCATCGCCTACCTGGAGCAGTTCTGGGGCCGCGAACTCTCCTCCTACGATCCCGATGGACCCCTTCCGGAGATCGATCCCGTGGTGGAAGAAACGTCGGAAACCCGCGGCAGCGGATTCCACGGCGCGAAGGCCCGGCAGCTCGCCGATCAGTGGAGGGCCGAGGCCAAGGACAAGGGCCTTTCCATCCGCCAGTTCGTCACGTCCAAGACGGCACGCGTCGACGCCACTTTTACCGGCTCCTACACAGCCGTTGCCGATCATTTGGCCGAATACGCCCGGGTTGGCGCCGTGGACGGGTTCAACATCTCGCCGTGGCTGGTCCCCACCGGCCTGGATGACATCGTGAACCACTTGGTGCCCGAGCTCCAGGAACGCGGCGTCTACCCCACGGAATACCGCGGCACCACACTCCGTGAAAATCTGGGACTGGAGACGCCGGTGCGCTCAACAGAGTCGGTGCGGGTCCCATGAGCACGGGCCGCCTGCTGCAGCTCTGCCGGCGCTGGTTTGGTTTCACGCCGGGCCAGCACGGCGGAGCGCCCGACGGCGGCGGGCCGGGTGCCGCCGTCGTCGACGGTTCGCGCGGGACCGTCAGCCTGCAGCTGACGGTGTGGGGGCAGCCGCTTTAGAGCAGTTCCTTGAAGACGTTCCAACCCTGGCCGATGGGCCCGTAAGGGCCATACAGCCCTGAGTTTGAAGCGCCCGTAATGTAACTGAGAAGGTTGCCGTTGGCGTCAACGGCAGAGAGCTCGTTGTATTTCGAGTGGCTGGAACTGCCGATTCCGGCGACCGCGGAAAACGTCTCCCACCCCGGGCCGAGGGACGCAGGTTCCTCCCAGCCGCCCTCGCCGTCAGTGGGGTACTGGTGCAGGTAGCCGTCCTGGTCGCGTCCGAAGATGTCCACGGCACCATCGGCATTCATGTCGCCGCCGGTGATGATCTTGTTCATGACCTGCCAGCCCCAGCCCACCTGGTCGCGGGGGAGCCAGCCACCTTCGCCGTCGCCGGGGTAAAGGAAAAGACCACCTGCTGCGTCGCGTGCCAGCACATCGTTGGTGCCGTCGCCATTGAAGTCGCCAGGACCCACGATGGTATTGAAGACGTTCCAGCCCTGGCCAACCTGCTCGCGATCGAGCCAGCCACCCTCACCGTCGCCGGGGTAGAGGAAGAGTTTGCCTGCGGCGTCCCGGCCGAGGAGATCGTTGAAGCCGTCGCCGTCGAAGTCGCCGGGGGAGACGACGATGTCAAAGACATTCCATCCTTGTCCCACCTGCTCGGGTTCGTCCCATGAACCCCAATATGCAGGGCAGGGACCCTCGCACATGCCTTTGTAGTACGTGTAGGTCCGGGGGTAGAGGATGAGCCTGCCGTCGTGCGTCCGGGCGAGGGGCTCAAAGTTGCCCCGGCCGGTCCACCCCATGGCCCGGCTGGAGGCTTTCACGGGCAGGGTTTCCGAACTCAGCTGCGTGCCGGTGGGGCAGCCCTGGTTTCCCGGGGTGAGCGGATGGACCCGCATGGATATCCGGCTGCCCTGGTCCTCGGGGAGGATCCGCAAGGTTTCGCCTTGCCGTTCCTCCGGGAGCGCCTCGCCGTCGCGCAACCATTCCAACGTAATGGCGTCGCCCTCGCCTTCCGGATTCCTGCAGCCCCAATAGCTGTAGTCGTACTGGCGGCGCAGCTCGGCACCCACGTACGGGGCGCCGTCGATGATGGGCGTTGGTTGGTTGTCCGCGGTGGCAGGCGGTGCGCCGGTGGCAAGCAGCCCTGACGTCAGCAGCCCGGCAGCCAAGGCCATCGCTGAAAGCGTTAAAAACCGTGT
Source organism: Paenarthrobacter sp. NPDC091669 (assembly GCF_044756725.1). Classification (NCBI taxonomy): domain Bacteria; kingdom Bacillati; phylum Actinomycetota; class Actinomycetes; order Micrococcales; family Micrococcaceae; genus Paenarthrobacter; species Paenarthrobacter sp. NPDC091669. The sequence continues at coordinate 245,919 of NZ_JBIVTK010000008.1, read as the reverse complement.
GGTGCGTGCTCGAACGTTCCCCATGATGTTCCCCCGGAAGCCTGCGTTGACGTTTGTGCTGACGTTACCGCACGAGGCGGCCGGCGGTCAGGAGGCGTTGGGGTTCGGTGCCACCATGAAGACGTCGACTGGGTCCTCGGATTCCAGTAGGAAACCATGCCGCTCATACAAGTGGCGGGCGGCGCTGCCTTGAAGCACGTTCAAACGGAACGGGCGTTCGTCAACGGAGGCCGTCATGACATGCCTCAGCACGGCAGCGCCCAGGCCCCTGCCTTGATGGGTGGGAGCAACATAGAAGTGCTCGATCCACCGCGTGTCCGGTTCGGGACGAACGGCAATGACGCCGGCATCCACGCCGTCGGTATGGATGATGTAAGTGTGCTCCGGCTGGAAACCGTTCAGGAAGCGCTCGCGTACACGGACGGGATCGAAACGCTCCAAGCGTTCAAGGTCCGGGCGCATCACCACGGCCCGGAGTTCCGCTATCCAGGCAGCGTCCGAGGCAACGGCAGGGCGGAGGGCAAAATCGGCAGACATGGATCAAGCCTATGCCGCCCGCGCTCAGCCCACCCGTGCAAACCATAGGATGAAACGGACGGAAAGGTGCAGCCACGATGGTCACACGCGAAGAAGTAGAAGCAGCGTACTCACGTACAGCGGGCTGGGTCCGCCACACGCCCCTTGCCGAGAGCGGCGACCAGGAGCCGTACCACCTGTGGTTCAAATGCGAATACATGCAGCACACGGGCTCCTTCAAAGCCCGTGGCGCGTTCAATCGCCTGCTCACAGCGAAGGAGAACGGCGAACTGGACCCGGCCGTCGGCGTCGTGGTGGCGTCCGGCGGCAACGCAGGCCTGGCCAACGCGTACGCGGCAGCCAAACTCGGAGTCCCGGCAACGGTGTTCGTCCCGGAGTCCGCACCGGCGAACAAAGTCCACAAGCTCTATGCCATTGGCGCCACCGTGGTCCAGGGTGGGGCCGAGTACGCCGAAGCCTATGCGGCTGCCGTGCGCTTCGCCGAGGAGAAGGGCGCGGTCTACTGCCACGCCTACGACCAGCCGGAGATCGTGGCCGGCGCCGGTGGGGTAGGGCTGGAACTGCTGGATGAACTGCCCGACGTCGACACCATCCTCGTTGCGGTTGGCGGCGGCGGATTGATGGGCGGCATTGCGGCCGCGGCAGAAGGCAGGGCTCACGTTGTGGGCGTCGAACCTGAAACAGTTCCAACTTTGCACACGGCGTTGGCCAAGGGTGAGCCCGTGGACGTGGCTGTCTCCGGGATCGCCGCTGATTCCCTGGGGGCCCGGCGGATTGGTGAGATCGGCTTCGGAGTTGCCCGCCGCACGGGTGTCCAGAGTGTCCTGGTCACGGACGAGGACATCATCCAAGCGCGTCGTGCCCTCTGGGAGAAGCACAGGATAGTGGTGGAACACGGCGCCGCCGCAGCCTATGCTGCATTGCTGTCCGGCGCTTACACCCCACGGGCGGGCGAAACGGTGGCAGTGATCCTCTGCGGGGCCAACACGGACCCCGCCCACTTCTAACCGCACCCAGTTGGGCCAGCGGGCGCAAAGAATCCCCGCCGGTGATGTCCGGCGGGGATTCGGCGTCGGCAGGTCTGCCCTGCCACAGCGGTTCCTACTTTTTGGGCAGGCCTGCCGGGTTCAGTTCGGACGCGGGAATCGCCTCGGAAGAGAGGCCCCAGCGGTCCAGGATCTTGCCGTAATTGCCGTCCTTGATGAGGGTGTTGAGTGCGGCCTGGGCAGCCACGGCCAAGCCGTTGCCCTTCTGGGTGGTGAAGGCGATTTCGGCCTTCAGCGGCCAACCGCCTTCGAGGGTGCCCACTTCCTTGGTCTTGCCGTCCTTGGCTGCCTTGTAAGCTGCCGAAGCGTTGGGCCCGAACGTGAGGTCCGCGCGTCCTGACTGGAGCGCGAGCTGGGAGGCGGAGTCGTCGTCGTAATACTGGAACTCAACCGGCTTCAGGCCGTTCTTCTTGTTCTCCTCGTCCCAGCGGACCAGGATGGCTTCCTGGTTGGTGCCCGAGCCGACGATGATGCGCTTGCCGGCCACGTCCTTGGCTTCCTTGATGGGAGAGATGTCAGCGTCGGACTTGGCATAGAAGCCCAGGAGGTCGTTGCGGTAGGTGGCGAAGTCGAACTTCTCCTTGCGCGCCTCGGTGACGGTCACGTTGGAGAGCACAGCCTCGTATTTGCCGGACTCGACGCCCAGTGGCCAGTCAGCCCATGCCACGGGAAGAACCTCAACCTGCAGGCCCAGGCTCTCGCCCACGGCATAAGCGATGTCCACTTCACTGCCGATCAGGGTCTTGTTGTCCGTGGCGAAAGTGCTCAACGGGGGAGTGCCGCCGGTGGTCACCACGGTCAGCTTGCCATCGGCTTTGATGGCGTCCGGAACCAGGGCAGCCGCGGCGGAGTCCACCGTCACCTTGATGCGGTCCTGCTGCGGGGTGAGGTTGAACTCTTTGGTGGAAGAGCTCGACGCCGGAGCGGACGCCCCTGTCGCCGCCGTCGCACCCGGGTCCGAGCAGGCCGCGAGCCCGAGCAAAGCGGTGGCGGCCAGCGCCGCGGTGACGCCGGTCTTGGCTGCAAAACGTGCCATTGGTTCTCCTTGGGTTCGTCCTGGTCATCGCGACAGGGCGGTCTGATGCGTACTTGTGGCTGCAACTATCCGGCAGCCCACTAATACAGGTCAAAGTGCTCTGAAACGCTGGGATACAGGGGTTCATGGCGGTTAATCGGGCGTCGAACGGGGTCACAAAAGCCACCCGAAGGAGGGCCGAAACCACCGGGCGACGCAACTCACAGAAATAAGCCGGGTGCCGCCGTCGTTGTCGCTTAAGTGTCCGGCAACAAAAATGCGGGCACCGCGCAACGTACCGAAAGGCATCCCCGTGACTGTTCCTCTTTCCATCCTCGACCTGGCGACCATCGGGAAGGGCCAGACGGCGGCGGAAAGCCTCGCGGGCAGCGTGGCCATGGCGCAGAAGGCCGAAGAGCTGGGCTACCGGCGCGTCTGGTACGCCGAGCACCACAACATGTCCGCGATCGCTTCCTCGGCCACGAGCGTGCTGATCGCCCACGTCGCCGCCCACACCAACACCATTCGCCTGGGAGCCGGCGGCGTCATGCTGCCCAACCATTCACCGCTGACCATCGCGGAGCAGTTCGGCACGCTCGAGACGCTGCACCCGGGACGGATCGACCTCGGACTGGGACGCGCACCGGGCAGCGACCAAAACACCATGCGGGCACTGCGCCGCGACCACACGTCCTCGGACAGGTTCCCGCAGGACGTACTGGAACTTCAGGGCTACCTCACCGGACCCACCCGCATCCAGGGTGTCGAAGCGACGCCGGGCAAGGGCACCAACGTACCGCTCTACATCCTGGGATCCTCGCTGTTCGGCGCCCAGTTGGCCGCTCAGTTGGGCCTTCCCTACGCGTTTGCTTCACACTTTGCGCCGGCTGCCCTGCAGGACGCAGTTGCCGTCTACCGACGCGAGTTCAAGCCTTCCGAGCAGTTGTCGGAGCCCCATGTCATCGCGGGCGTCAACGCTACTGCCGCGGATTCCAACGCCGAGGCCCAGGCCATCCACCTTGCTGTGAAGCGTGCCCGCGTTTCGTTGTTCTTTGGTGGTGGCCGCGAGTTCACGGACGACGAAGCGGACATGGTGCTCGACTCCCCGCAGGGCCAGCACATCGCCCAGATGATGAAGTTCTCAGCTGTGGGAACCAAGGACGTGGTGCGCGATTACCTGGACGAGTTTGCGGCGTTCGCTGACGCCGACGAGCTGATCGTGGCGCACCAGAGCATCGGCACCGAAGAACGTTTGCGGTCCGTGGAACTGGTGGCCGAGGTAGCGGGCCTGGTTCCCGCATAAATCCAAGGAAAGACTTTACTCGTTGGTAATCAACGAGGTATGCAAGCGAAACCGTCCGGGCGGAGACTGTAGCTATCCGCTTCGGAAGGGGCTGCCATGCCTACGCATTTGAATCAATCGGTTGCCGATTCCGCGCTGCTGATGAAATCGCTCCCGCTTGGCCTGCTCCGGACCGTGCTCCAATCCGATGCGGAGAACGGCATCAGCCCGCAGTTGTTCGCGGAGCTCAGGGTCCTGGCCCGGGTTCCTGGGTTGCTGGTGGCCTGTAACTACGGCGGCACCCTCTGCTCGGCGGAGGGCGTTTCCACAGAGACCTTGCCCCTGGACAGCGCAGCCGTGGCGCTCCGTGCGCTGGCTGCGCTGCCGAACACGCACACGGCCATCATTTCCGGCCGGTCCCTCAGGGATCTGGCCGCGGTGTCCAGGCTGCCGGCGGAGGTCCACCTGGTGGGGTCCCACGGGGTGGAGTTCGACATGGGCTATGCCTACACGCTCTCGCTCGCCACAGAACAGTTGCTCCAACAGGTGGCCACCGCCCTGACGGAAGCCATCGGTTTCGAAAAGGGCATCAGCGTTGTCCGCAAGCCTGTGGGCGTCGCTGTGCACACCCGGCCGGCAACACCCGAAGTGGTGGACAGGGTGATCTTCGCTTCGCAGAAAATCGCCATCGAGTTTGGCCTGTACTTCATCATCGACGGAACGGTGCTGGACCTGACTGTCGAAGAACCAGCCAAGGGCCAAGCCTTGGAACAGCTCCGTGCGAGGCTTGGCGTCAGCGCCGCGCTGTACGCGGGCGACGCCGAGAGCGATGAAAAGGCGCTCGCCACCCTGCGTGGACCGGACCTTGGCCTGCACGTCGGACTGGGGGATACGACGGCGGGACACACCATTCCGGATCCGGAAGCCTTTGCCCACGTGCTGGCTTTGTTGTTCGAACTGCGGCGGGCGTGGCTGTTCGGTGAGGACGCGGTGGGCCTGGAGCGGCATTCGATGATCGGCAACGGCAGCTCGACGGCGTTGATCACCCCGGACGCGAAGGTCTGCTGGATGAGCCACCCCCTGCCGGATTCCGGATCCTTGTTTGCCCATATCCTGGGCGGAGATCCCGCCGGCCATTTCAGCATTGAGCCTGTGAAGCCATCCCCGGTTCTGGCGCAGCGTTACGTGGACAACACCATGATCGTGGAAACCCGCTGGGCCGATGTCACAGTGACCGACTATCTGGAGCCCGCACCGGAGGGCATCACCAGCCTGGTCCGGGTCCTGTCCGGGACGGGTAAGGCACGCGTGGTGTTCGCGCCAAGGCCCGACTACGCGAATGCGCCGTTCAACATGGAGATCCGCGGCGACGAGGTCCACATCATCGGGACGTCGGACCCGATCATCCTCTCGGCGCCGGGCGTCGCTTTCACCATCACCAACGACGCCAAGTACGCCACGGCCACGGCAGAGGTCGCATTGGGTGATGGTCCTGTAGTGCTGAATATGCGCTGCGGTGACACTGAGCCGCCACCCGCGGACCCGGCAGGCGAACCTCACCGGCGTGCCGCCGTCGGGCTGGCAGCGCGTGAGTGGGTCAAGGCACTGCAGCTGCCCACCATCAAGACCTCACTGGTGCCGCGGTCCGCGCTGGTACTGAAGTCGCTGGTCCACGAGCCCACCGGCGCGGTACTGGCGGCACCCACCACGTCCCTGCCGGAGGGCATTGGAGGCACGCGTAACTGGGATTACCGGTATTGCTGGCTGCGGGACGGGTCCATGACGGTGAACTCGTTGGTGTCGTTGGGATCCACGGAAGAGGCCGACGGTTTTCTGGGCTGGCTTGGCCGGATCCTGGAAAACGCGCCGGGGCCGGAGTGGCTCCACCCGCTCTATTCGGTGACGGGCGCGCCGCTGTCCACGGAAGCCATTGTGGAAAGCCTTCCCGGTTATGCGGGATCGCGGCCGGTGCGGATCGGCAACGCCGCGGACCATCAGGTGCAACTGGACGTGTTCGGGCCCATCGCCGAACTGATCCACGATCTCGCCGAGCGGCGCGGGTTCCTTCCGGACCAGCACTGGTTCCTCATGGAGCAGATGGCGCACGCCGTGCTGGCCCGCTGGCACGAGCCGGACCATGGGATTTGGGAAGCCCGCCGGCCGCCGCGGCACCACGTGTACACCAAGGTCATGTGCTGGGTGACGCTGGATCGGGCGCTCCGGGCTGCCGCTTTGCATGGCCGGGTTCCGCATGCGGACTGGTCACCCACCGCGAATACCATTCGGGAGGAAGTGCTGCGTGAGGGCTGGGATTCCTCCGCCGCTTCCTACACGGTGGCCTATGACAGTCCGGACCTGGACGCCGCCGTCCTGCACATCGGCTTGTCCGGTCTGCTGGACGCCCAGGACCAGCGCTTCCTGAACACCGTGACTGCCGTTGAACGCGAACTGCGCGTGGGGCCCACCGTTTTCCGGTACAGGTACGACGACGGCCTGCCGGGTTTGGAAGGTGGCTTCCACATCTGTACTACCTGGTTGATCGAGGCGTATCTGGCAGTGGGTCGCTTGGACGATGCGCTGGAGTTGTTCAACCAGCTGGTGGCGCTGTTCGGTCCCACGGGCCTGCTGCCCGAAGAGTACGATCCCGGTACCGAAACGCACTTGGGCAACCATCCCCAGGCGTACTCACACCTGGGCTTCATCCGCTGTGCGCAGCTCCTGGACCACTATTTGGCCAGTGCGGACGTGGAGTAACCCAAGTAAGTCGCAGCAGAGCGCGTTTTGAGCGCTGAATACGCGCACAATTGCGACTCAGCTGGGTGCTGGTGCGGCTAGGCGAGCAGCAGCGCCACCGCGATCATGGCGGGAACGGCCACGATGGTGGTGATCAGCACGGTGTCCTTGGCTACAGTGATTCCTGCTTGGTACCGGTTGGCCGCGACGAATACGTTCTGGGCAGTGGGCAGCGCAGAAGTCACCACCACGGCGAAGAGCGCGTGGCCCTCCATACCCAACGCAAAGCGGGCAAAAACGTACGCGATCAGCGGATGGACTATGAGTTTGAAGCCGCTGGCCAGCAGGGTGTCCAGCCTCCGCCCGGCTTCCTTCTGCAGGGGTTTGGAACCGTTGAGGCTCATGCCAAAGGCCATCAGCATGGCGGGGATTGCCGCTCCGCCAATCAAGTGGATGGGTTCCAGGATGAGCGTCGGCACCCGAAAACCGGTCCCCGCTACCAGCAGGCCGAGCGCAGAGCCCACGATCATGGGGTTCTTGACGATCATCAGCAGGAAGCGCAGGGGAGTGGTGCGGTGCGTGCTGGTGCTGGCATCCAGGGCCATCAGGTACATCGGCGTGAAGAACGCGAGCTGGAAGATCAGCAGGGGCGCCACATAACTCGCGTCGCCCAGGACAAATACGGCGATGGGGATGCCGAGGTTGGCCGAGTTGGCCAAGGATGCGCTCATGGAGGACATGAGGGCTTCGGGCATGTCCCGTTTCAGCCAGAATTTCACGATCAGGAAGAACAACAAGCCGGTGAGTACTGCGCCCACGGCGGTGACCAGGAGCGGGGCGGCGAAGACGTCATGCAGCTTGGCCTTACTCAGTGTCTCGAAGAGAAGCGCCGGGCTTGCAACGAAGAATGTCAGCGAGCTCAACACCGAACGCGCGTTCGCGCCCAGGATTTCCCGACGTCCCACGAACATGCCCACCAGGATGATGGCCCAGACAACAAAGAACCCGGACAGGACACCGATCATGGCGTTGTGCGGGCGGAGGGCTGTTGGGTCACGATCACCAGCCTAGCCACAAACAGTATGTGAGTAAGCGTTTTCTCGCGAGAGTTCCGTCATGCGGACGGAGGAGTTTTTGTGCAGCTACTGACCTTATAGGGCCGTCTTAGCGGCATTAACTGTACAAAAACGCGCTCGACGTCGGCGCCGGTGGTGAGTGCCGGCGTCGGGCCTTATTTCGTGGCTGGCTTTTGCGTCGTTCCGTTCGCCGCCTCCAGCGCGGTTATCAGTCGCCCTACCTGAACGACGGCGGACCTGATCCGGGCGGGGTCGCTGATAGTGAGGAATTGAAGCATGAGGCCGTCGAGGGCGGCGAAGATGGCAAGCGAGGCTTCGTTGCGTGTGTCCACTCCGCGGCGGTTTAGTGCCTCCTCCACTGTGCTGACGTAGTTCGTGTAAAGGCGTTCAACCATCGCGCGGATCTGCGGGTTGCGCCTGGATTCGAGGATCATTTCGAACTGAAACAGCTGGAGTTCCGGTTCGGCGGAAACGGTGGCGATGAGAGTATCGGCGAAGTTCCCGTCGAAGTCCGCGATCCCGGACAGTCCGGTTTCTTCAATGGACCGCTGGACGGACCATTCCATGGTGGCGGCCAAAAGACCTTCCATGGAACCGAAGTGATGCGTGACCAGTGCGTGATTGACTCCGGCGCGGGCGGCGACTGATCTGTAGGTCGCCCCACGCAGTCCCTTCTCTGCTACGACATCCAGCACGGCGGCCAGAAGGGCATCCCGACCGTCTCCGTAGGGCAACTTGCGTGCTTCCTGGCTCATACAGCGAGTTTAGCGGCGTTGAAATCCCGGGCCGGAACCCATTGACACTCCAAACTATACAAACGTATAGTTTGGAGTGTGGCCCGCATCACCCGCCACCAAGAGCAGCTTCAGTCCAGCCCCGTGTCCCGCGGCCGCAGGGCTCCCTATCCTCCGCAGTGGCGATGGCGCCAGTGCATTCCGGAAAGAACAGCCTCATGAACGAATTCAGTCAAACCTCGGCCCCAGCCGGTCCCCAAGATGCCGGTTCCCCGGCGGGTACCGTGCGGCTCAGGGCGAACAAGCTTGGCGTCGTTGCCATAGCCTTCTTCGCTATTGCTGCCGCCGCCCCTATGGCCGCCGTTGTTGGAGCCAGTCCCGTCATCTTCTCCGCGAGCGGGCCCGGCACCCCGGTGATCTATGTCATCGCGGCCTTGCTGGTAGCCCTGTTTTCGGTGGGATACCTCAGGATGAGCCAACACATCACCAACGCAGGCGGGTTTGTTGCGTACATAGCCAGAGGCTTGGGCAACAAGTGGGCCACGGGAGGCGCCGGAATAGCCATCCTGACCTATCTCAGCCTCCAAATAGGCCTGTGGTCCCAGTTTGGTGTCTTCGCCCAGCATCTCGTGGAGAGTCTTACGGGCATCGGGTTGCCGGTCCATTTTTGGATCGTCGCAGTGCTGGCGCTGACCACGTTCCTGACCATGAAGGGCGTGGACGCCAGCTTGAAAGTGTTGGGAGTGCTCATTCTCGGCGAAACGCTGGTGGTTGCAGCACTGGTTGTCTCCCTCATCGTCCAGAAGGGGCTGGGATCTTCACGTTCGCAGGGTTCACGGGTGAGAACATTCTTGGGCCTGGCCTGGGAATCTCGTTGTTGTTCGCCTTTGCCTGCTTCACCAGCTTCGAAGCCACTGTTGTCTTCGCGGAAGAAGCCAGGAATCCACGGCGCACCATCCCACGAGCCGCCTACTTGGTCATCGCTTTCATCGGCCTCTTCTACATGGTGTCCACATGGGCCATCAGCGGCGCTGTGGGGATCGATGGGATTCAGGCCGTGGCCACGGAGAATCCCTCAGGGATGATCTTCGAGCTTGCCGAAGCCAGCGCAGGAGCCTGGTTGAGCGTCGCCATGCAGGTTTTGGTGGTCACGAGTTTCATCGCGATGCTCCTGGGCCTGTCCAACATGTTTTCCCGGTACCTGTTCGCTTTGGGACGGGCCGGCGCGCTCCCAGCCAAGTTGTCATCCGTGTCCGCCACGGGAGCGCCGTCGTTTGCAGGACTGGTCAATTCGCTGGTGGTCCTGGCCATCATCAGTGCCTTTCTCATGGCCGGTGCTGACCCGATCGCTACGGTCTTTGCCTGGTTCGTGGCGTTGGGAACGGCAGGCTTCATTTCCATCCTGCTGCTGACGTCCGCCGCAATCCTGGTGTACTTCGCCCGATCCGGAATGAAGGACAACCCCTGGGTCACGGTTATTGCTCCGGCACTTTCCTTCCTGGCATTCGCCGTGGTGGGCTACCTGACCTTGGACAACTACGACGTCCTGCTCGGAGGCGCAGGAGGGGTGGCCCGCTGGCTCCTCCTCGGCATCCCGCTGATCTTTGTGGCCGGCCTGATGCGAGGAGCGCACAAGCCCGCCATCAACTACGCCGCCGAAATCGTCTGAATCCGAACTCCCTCAACAAAAGGACCAACTCATGACCTCCACTGAACTCCAGGACTACGTTCCCGAGGAAGAATGGCCGCCGGTCTCCACCATGCTGGACGGCTTCGGGGAACAGACCCTCCCCGCGTCTCCTGCGCTTGCCGCCACAACTCTTTTCCTTCAGGCGGCTGATGGCACCCCTATCGAGTACAACTTCCTCACCTCGTCAACGCTGACGTGGAACGAGGGCACTGCCAGCGGGACCGCTGCCTACAAAGCGATTGAGGCCCGCCCCGGAATCTTCATCATTGATTTCGTCCGTGGACACGACGGCGGCAAAGTCGCCGACGCCGAAAACGTCACCATCATCTTCGACCAAGCCACAGGTGCCGTCACTACTGCTGTCTCCCGGTTTGTAGCCTCGGACGGCAAGGTCCGGGGAACTACAGACTTCACGCATGCGAACGCCAACGGCCAGCCGACGGTTCACCAACGGTCCTCGGACCTCGTGGGCAAGCGCATCTTCTACCGCTACAGCGACGTGGAATCCTACGAGCACATCTACTTGAATCAAGGGACCTTCACGTGGCACTGCGTCCGGGGAGGGGAAGCAGGGCTCGCCGATACCGACCGTTGCATGACCTGGGCCGTCGCGGAGGACATGTACATCTTCTTTTGGACCGAGCAGGTGATGACCGTAGAAGCAGTGCTCCTGATCGACCTGCGCGAGCAGCGCTCCATCGGGCGGATGTTCGGCTGGGACAATCCCGCAGCGGAACCGGTCACCTTGCCGTTCAACTCCAGGCTCAGCATCCTGAACACCACCAGCTACCCACAAGACACCCACAAGCACTGAGGTACGCCTCCGCGAATCCACCACCATAGAGGAGCTACACCATGTCCCAGGTCTTTCATGCCCACCTTGACCATGCAGCGTTTGAACCCTTTGCCCTGGGCACGGTCCAATGGCTTCGACGCCCCGGTGACAACGGAAACGAGGTGTTGAGTGGGGGCATCTGGAAAGTCACACCGGAAGAAGCGCCGGAACCGTTCGACCTGCCGATTGACCAGGACGAAACCATTTACATCGTTTCCGGCCACCTCCGCATCGAGGTCAAGGGCGGCGAAACCCTTGAGTTGAAAGAAGGCTCCATGGCTTCCCTGTCCAAGGGGGCAATGACCCGCTGGAGTGTCCTGGAGCCGACCGTCGAATTCTTCGTTTACAGCTGAGGAACGGGCAAGTGGAAACTTCCGACGTCATCGTTATCGGGGCAGGTTTCGCCGGTCTCACAGCAGCAAGGGAACTGTCCCGCAGCGGCCACTCCACCATGCTGCTGGAGGCGAAGGACCGGATCGCCGGACGAACCCATCTGGCAGAACGCCTTGGCCGGAACCTGGAACTCGGCGGCACCTGGGTGCACTGGACCCAGCCGTACGTCTGGGCGGAAATGGGGCGCTACGGGATCAAAGCCCTACCCGGACCGGAGTTCACCAAGGCTCTCTGGGCCGTGGATGGACAGCGGCATGAAGGCACTCCTGAGAGCTTGATGGAACTGCTGGATGGGCCCAACCGCCTGCTGCTGGCTGACTCAAGGCGCTACTTCCCGATGCCGTGGTCACCCTTGGATAACCCCGACGTGGCGGACATCGACGGGCTCACGCTTTCGGAAGCCATCGAACGCCTGGAGCTTCCCGATGATCAGCGCCGGCTCCTGAGATCCTTCTGGACGCTGAACTTCAACGGCCGGCTGGATCAAGCGGCCTACACCCAGGCGCTGCGTTGGTGCGCGGTGGCCAGTGGTGACTGGCAGCTGATGTTCGAGGCGTGCGCGAGCTTCAAGATCGACGGCGGGACCCACCGGCTGGCCGAGGCGATCCTTGCGGACTCAACGGCAGAGCTGCGGCTGAACCAGAGGGTCTCGTCCATCGACCAGGATGATCAACAGGTCCTTGTGACCACTGAAGCGGGCAAGCAATACGCGGCCCGCCAGCTCATCCTCGCGCTGCCGCTCAGCGTGCTCAATGACATCGACATTCAGCCAGCGCTGTCGCCCGGAAAGAAGGAAGCGGCGGCAAGGGGGCAGGTAGGCCGCGGCGCGAAATTGTGGGTCAAGGTGGAAGGCCGGCAGGAAAGGTTCGTCGCGTTTGGGCCCGAGTCAGCAGCACTCAACTTCGTCCAAGCCGAGTACATCGATCATGACACCACCACCCTGGTCTGCTTCGGCCCGGACGCCGGGGCCGTGGATGTCCAGGACGTCGCCGGGGCACAGCGGCACCTGGACGCACTAGTCCCGGGGCTGACAGTACTCGATGTTGCCGGACACGACTGGGTTGCCGATGAGCATGCACGGTCCACCTGGCCCATGCATTACACCGGCTACCTCACCCGGTACCTGGCGGAACTCCAGAGGTCGGAGGGAAGAATCCGCCTCGCGGGATCCGACTTCGCCAACGGCTGGGGAGGGTTCATCGACGGTGCCCTCGAGAGCGGCCTCGACGCCGCCCGGCACGCAGCATCCGCACTGGGCAATGGTGCAACGTCACCCCTCCAGGCTCCTGCTGCCGTTGGCTAAGCAGCTCAAACGCGCTCGACGTCGGCACTCACCTGAGTGCCGACGTCGAGCGTTTTGGGATACTGGCCGGAGACCTAGCTGAGGTGCGCCGCGTTGCTCAGGGCGTGCGGCGGGCGCATGAGCCCGGGGGTGTGGCCCTCTGCGGGGTCGTTGCCGAGCTGCAGGATCGTGTTGTCCTTGCCCACGTGGACTACCCGGGGCTCGTAGGCCCTGGCTTCCTCCGTGGTCATTTCCGCGTAGGTGATGAGGATGACGGTGTCGCCAACGTGGACCATGTGTGCCGCAGCACCGTTGATGCCGATGACGCCGGAACCGCGCTCGCCGGCGATGGTGTACGTTTCCAGCCGGGCGCCGTTGGTGACGTCAACAATGGAGACGAGTTCACCGGGGAGGATGTCGGCCGCGTCCAGGAGGTCCAGGTCGACAGTGACCGAACCGACGTAGTGGAGATCGGCGTGGGTCACCGTTGCGCGGTGGATCTTGGACTTGAACATTGTGCGGATCATAATGCGATCAGTTTAGCGCGGGACCCTCATCCGGCGCTGTGACGTACCAGACTCGGAGGCCTGCGGAACTTGTGGCTTCCTGACCCTGTTTGACGGAATGATGGCTGCAAAACAACCGGTGCAGGTTGTTTCGCGGCCACCCTCGCATCAAAGCGGGTCAGGACGAGACGCCACTGACAACGCGTGCACCGCTAAACTCGTAGCGTTCCAAGCTGGTGCCCACCGCGACCAGTCCACGCAGCTCGGCCAGCCCACCGGCCACCACCCCTGCTGCGCGGGCCTGGACCAGGACATTGCCCTGCGCCGTTCCCTCAACGGGCCCCGCGATCACGGGCTTGCCGGTGGCGTCAGCCGTGAGCTGGCACAGGAGCCGGTTCTGCGAACCGCCGCCCACAATATGCACCACGCTGGTGCTGCGGCCGGTGAGCCGTTCGGCATCAGCCAGGGTCCGGGCGTACCCGGCCGCGAGGCTGTCCATGATGCAACGCACGACGGCGGCAGGCCGGTCCGGGAGTACGGCACCGGTGTTGCGCACAGCCGCGCGGATACGGTCCGGCATGTTGTCCGGTGCAGTGAAAGCGGGATCGTCCGCGTTGATTTGCGGACCTCCGGCAGGAAGTGCTGCCGCCGAGTCCAGCAGCGCCGGGAGTGCCTGGGTGTAGCCTTCCGCAGCCCACGCCCGTTGGCATTCGCTGAGGAGCCACAGGCCACCCACGTTGCGGAGGTAACGGATGGTGCCATCAACGCCGCGTTCGTTGGTGAAGTTGGCCTTGCGACTCGCTTCCGTGAGGACGGGCCGGTCCAGCTCCACACCCACCAAGGACCAGGTTCCGGAGGAGATGTATGCGAAGTCTTCAAGCCCAGCGGGGACAGCTGCCACTGCAGACGCCGTGTCATGCGACCCCACGGCAACCACTGTGGTGTCGGCGGACAAACCCGTTTGTTCCAGGACCGAGGGCAGCAGTGTGCCCACGGTTTCGCCGGGCTGGATAAGCGGCGGGAAGATGTCCCGGGGCAGCCCGAGTGCGTCCATGAATTCCGTGGCCCACTCACCGGCGACAGCGTCAAACAAACCCGTAGTGGACGCGTTGGTGGCTTCAGTCCGCCGCTCGCCCGTCAGCAGGAAAGCGATAAGGTCCGGGATCAGGAGGGCTTGCACCCCGTCTAGCTTGGGTTCCGCTGCGAGTTGATACAGGGTGTTGAACTGCAAGTACTGCAGACCTGTGACGGCGTACAGCTTCTCCGGGGAAATGAGCGCATGGACCCGTTGCACGGTGGCCCGGCTGCGCTCGTCCCGGTAGCTGAACGGCACCGAGGTGAGGTCGCCGGCGTCGTTCACCAAGCCATAGTCCACCGCCCACGTGTCGATGCCGATGCTCACGATGCGCTCGCCGTTCCCACGCGCCACCGCAGCGGCAGCCGCCAGTCCCTTGAGTACCTCCGCGAACAGGGCGTCGAAGTCCCAGCGGAGGCCGCCGTCGAGCTCCACAACCCCGTTGGGGAAGCGGTGAATCGTCTCGAGCGACACCCCGGACGCCGCCGAGACGCGGCCCAACATGACTCGGCCGGAGGATGCGCCGATGTCGATGGCGGCAAAGACTGTGTTCTGAGCGGACACCGCCCCGGCGTGTGCCGGGGCGGTGCTCGCGGTGGTTCCGTTGTTCACTGTCAGTCCTAGCGGAGGAATGCTGCCGCGACGCCGGCGTCCACGGGGATATGGAGGCCGGTGGTGTGCGACAGTTCGTTGCTGGTGAGCACGGACGCGGCGTTGGCCACGTGTTCCGGGAGGACCTCGCGCTTGAGGAGCGTCCGCTGGGCGTAGTACTTGCCCAGTTCCTGCTCATCCACGCCGTACACGGCTGCACGCTTGGCGCCCCAGCCGCCGGCGAAGATGCCGGAGCCGCGGACCACGCCGTCGGGGTTGATGCCGTTGACGCGGACGCCGTATTCGCCCAGTTCAGCGGCGAGGAGGCGGACCTGGTGGGCTTGGTCCGCTTTGGTGGCGGAGTACGCGATGTTGTTAGGGCCCGCGAAGACTGAGTTCTTGGAGGAGATGTAGATGATGTCTCCGCCAAGGCCCTGATCGATCATGACTTTGGCGGCGGCCTTGGAGACCAGGAATGAGCCCTTGGCCATGACGTTGTGCTGCAGGTCCCAGTCCTTTTCTGTGGTTTCCAGCAGCGGCTTGGAGATGGACAGGCCGGCGTTGTTGACCACCAGGTCCAGGCCGCCGAATGCGAGTACGGCTTCGGCGATGGCGGCGGCGATCTGGGCTTCGTCGGTGACGTCGGCCTGGACGCCGATGGCGACGTCGGATCCGCCCAGTTCTTCGGCAACCTTTTGCGCGTTCTCAAGGTTCAGGTCGGCAATGACCACGCACGCGCCGTCGGACGCCAAGCGGGTGGCGATCGCCTTGCCAATGCCCGACGCCGCACCGGTCACCAGTGCGATGCGGGTGGCGTGCGACTTGGGTTTGGGCAGGCGGGCGAGCTTGGCTTCTTCCAGCGCCCAGTACTCGATGCGGAACTTCTCGGATTCCTCGATGGGGGCGTAGGTGGAGATGGCCTCGGCGCCGCGCATCACGTTAATGGCGTTGAGGTAGAACTCGCCGGCCACGCGGGCGGTCTGCTTGTCCTTGCCGAAGGAGAACATGCCTACGCCGGGAACCAGCACGATCGCCGGATCCGCTCCGCGCAGTGCCGGGCTATCGGCGTCAGCGTGGCGGTCGTAGTACGCCTGGTAATCCTCCCGGTACGCAACGTGAAGTTCCTTCAGCCGGGTGACCGCTTGTTCCAGCGGGGCATCAGCCGGGAGGTCCAAGACCAGCGGCTTGACCTTGGTGCGCAGGAAGTGGTCCGGGCAGGAGGTCCCCAGGGCGCCGAGGCGCGGGTGCTCTTCCGAGGCAAGGAATTCCAGGACGACGGCGTCATCACTGAAGTGCCCCAGCTGCGGTTTGTCGGTGGAGGCCAGGCCGCGGATCACGGGAGCGAGAGCGGCTGCTTTCGCTTTTCGCTCAGCTTCGGGGAGGGCGCCGTAGCCGGGGAGCGCGGCGCCGAAGGGCTCGGACTTGCCGTTGTTCTTGATGTAGTTCTCGGCCTGGTCAATGATCCAGAGCGAGTTGGCCTCGGCCTCTTCACTGGTAGCACCCCAAGCGGTGATGCCGTGGCCGCCCAGGATGGTGCCGATGGCCTGCGGGTTGGCTTCCTTGATGGCAGCGATGTCCAGGCCCAGCTGGAAACCGGGGCGACGCCACGGAACCCAGACAACCTTGCTGCCGAACACCTTGGAGGTCAGCGCTTCGCCGTCAACGGCGGTGGCGATGGCGATGCCGGAATCCGGGTGCAGGTGGTCAACGTGAGCTGCATCAACGAGGCCATGCATGGCGGTATCGATTGACGGCGCAGCGCCGCCCTTGCCGTGCAGGCAGTAATCGAACGCGGCCACCATTTCGTCTTCACGCTCGACGCCGGGGTAAACATCCTTGAGTGCCTGCAGCCGGTCCAGCCGGAGTACGGCAAGGTTCCCAGCCTTCAGGGTGCCGAGGTCGCCACCGGAACCCTTCACCCAGAGGAGCTCAATGTCCTGGCCCGTCACAGGGTCCTTCTCGGTGCCCTTGGCGGAGGTGTTGCCGCCGGCGAAGTTGGTGTTCCGCTTGTCCGCGCCGAGGCGGTTGGAACGGGAGATCAGTTCTTCAACAGTTGTGTTGGTCTCTTGCATGGTCATGCTTATGCGCCCCATCCGGCTTGCTGGCCGCCTGCGCGGTCCTCGTTGATCTTCTTCTGGTAACCGCTGGCCTTGTAGGCGGCCATTGGATCGGCGGGCAGGCCGCGGGATTCACGCCACTCGGCCAGGACCGGGCGGACATCGGTGTAGAAGGCATCGTTGAAGATGCCGTTGGCGGCCAGGACATCGCCGGCACGCTGGGCTTCGGAGAGCGCCGCGGTGTCAATGAGCAGGGCGCGGGCGGTCATTTCCTGGACGTTGAGGACCGAGCGGATCTGGCCCGGGATCTTCTCTTCCAGGTTGTGGCACTGGTCCAGCATCAGGGCGACGCCGGAATCCTTGCCGAAACCGCCCCCGCGGATGACTTCGTGCATGATGCGGAACAGCTGGAAAGGATCAGCGGCGCCAACAATCAGGTCATCATCGGCGTAGAAGCGGGAGTTGAAGTCGAACGAGCCGAGCTTGCCCAGGCGCAGGAGCTGCATGACGATGAACTCGATGTTGGTGCCCGGGGCGTGGTGGCCGGTGTCCAGGCAGACGAACGCTTTCTCGCCCAGGGCGAGGGTCTGGGCGTAGGAGGTACCCCAGTCCGGAACATCGGTGTGGTAGAAAGCGGGCTCGAAGAACTTGTACTCCAGAACCAGGCGCTGCTCGTCACCCAGGGCGGCGTATATTTCCTGCAGGGACTCGGCGAGGCGGTCCTGGCGGCCGCGGATATCGTCCTGGCCCGGGTAGTTGGTGCCATCGGCAAGCCAGATCTTCAGATCCTTGGAACCGGTGGCGTGCATGATCTCTATGCACTCCAGGTGGTGGTCGATGGCACGGCGGCGTACAGCCTCGTTGGACGAGGTGAGGGAGCCGAACTTGTACTCGTCATCCTGGAAAGTGTTGGAGTTGATGGTGCCCAGCCCCACCCCAAGCCCTGCGGCGTACTCGCGCAGCGCTGCGTAGTCATCAACCTTGTCCCACGGAATGTGCAGTGCCACGGTGGGTGCCAGCCCGGTGAGCTCGTGGACCTTGGCGGCGTCGGCGATCTTTTCCTGGACGGTGCGCGGAGTACCCGGGGTGCCGAAGACCTTGAACCGGGTCCCGGAATTTCCGTAGGCCCAGGACGGCACTTCAATGGCCAGTTCTCCCAGACGGCCCAGGGCCGATTCTGTGGTGTTCATGCTTGTTCCTTTTGGTATTCGTGGGCGGCTGAGTCTGTATTAATGTGTGCGCCGGTGACTGCGTCCGTGACGGCATATGGCTCCTTGACGGAGTCGGCGGCGGCGAGTTGGTCTTCAAGGTTGAAGACTTCTTCAACGATCTCGAAGCCTTGGTCCGGTGGAAGGTCGCTGTTCGCAAAGAGGGTGGCCATTTCGGCTTGCCAGCGCCCGTTGACCGCTGTCACGGCCATGCGGGCCTGGGCGGCTTTGTAGTCTTCGCACTCCAGGTAGCCGATCAACTGGCCGTCCGGTGCGAGGAACAACGAGTAGTTGTTCCAGCCTGCTTTTTTCAGCGCGGACAGCATCTCCGGCCACACGGCGGCGTGGCGTTGCTTGTACTCGGCCATCAGTTCCGGGTGGACTGAGGAGCGGAAACAAACCCTCATGTGCGGTTCTCCAGGGTCACTCGTCTTTGAATCGTTTCATTTGTTACGATTCAAATTACCCTCGGAAACGGGAGGGTGTCAAGGCGTTTCCAGCACATTGACGTCAGCCAACGGAGATCGGAAAGCATGTCCCAGACAGCCAGCATCAAAGACGTTGCAACCCACGCCCGGGTAGCAGTGGGAACTGTTTCCAATGTGCTCAACTATCCCGATCGTGTGTCGCAACGAACCAAGGAACGCGTCCTCAAGTCCATCGCGGAACTGGGTTTTGTGCGCAATGACGCTGCCCGCCAGCTCCGCGCCGGGCAGAGCAGGACCATCGGCCTGATTGTGCTGGACGTCGGCAACCCCTTCTTCTCCTCGGTGGCCCGTGCCGCGGAGGACGCTGCCACCGCCCTCGGAAGCGTGGTCCTGGTGGGCGACAGCGGGCAGGACTCCTCCCGGGAAGCGCACTACATGGATCTTTTCCAGGAGCAACGCGTCCAGGGGCTTCTCATCTCTCCCGTGGGTGACGTGGGGGAGCGTATCGATACCCTGCGCGAACGGGGCGTCCCTACTGTTCTGGTGGATGAACTTGCAGACACCGATCGCTGCAGCTCAGTCTCCGTGGATGACCAGGAAGGCGGGTATCTGGCCGCCAAGCACCTGCTGGACCTGGGCCGCCGTCGTCTGGCTTTTGTTGGTACGCCTTCAATCCGCCAGGTGGCCAGCCGACTCAAGGGCGCGCAGCGAGCCGTGGCCGAGGTGTCAGGGGCCAGCGTTGAAGTCCTCGACTCCGCAGGGCAGACCGTTCTTGCCGGCCGACAGGTGGGTAACAGCCTGGTGGAACGCGCCCCCGAACGTCGGCCTGAGGCAGTCTTCTGCTCCAACGACCTCCTGGCACTCGGCGTCATGCAGTCCCTGACCATGCTCCGGACGGTGAAGATTCCGGAAGACATCGCGCTCATTGGTTACGACGACATCGACTTCGCCATCTCCGCAGTGGTGCCGCTGTCTTCCATCCGGCAGCCCACCGAAGCGCTGGGTAGGACGGCGATCGAATTGCTCGCCGAGGAACAGGACAACGGTGGGACCAAGCACCGGGCCGTGGTGTTTACCCCCGAGCTGGTGGTCCGCCAAAGCACTGCGGGCGCACCCAACTGAGTAACAGTTAAGGGCGCTTTGAGCGCTCAAAACGGCGTCATCTGCGACTCAGTTGGGCAACTATAGGGCGTAGATGCTCCAGGACGCCTTGTGGGACGCGCCAGGTTCCAGTCGGATCAGGTCCGTGCCGCTGTTGAAGGCATCCGGAGGACAGGTCATGGGTTCCACGGCAAGGCCGATCCGGCCCGGGATCGGTTCCGGCTTGTCAGCGGTGTGGATCTGCAGCCACGGGCAGCTTTCGTCCCACGACATTCCGACGCCGGTGCCCGCCGGGTCCCGCACGGAAAGCCGCGCCAGCCCGCCGTCGAACGTTATTCCGGTGAAGGCGTGGTCGATCTCGGTGCTGCCGATGGGGCGTGGCGAACGGAAGTCGAAAGCGTGGCCCTCCACTCCCATCACCCCAACGGGCAAGAGGCGATCCGGCGTGACTTCCAGGAAAGAGTCGGCGGCAAACTCGAGAACCCACTCATCCAGCACTGAAGAACCGGCTACCAGGTAGGGGTGCGGGCACACGCCGTAGGGAGCGGCGACGCCGGCAGCGTTGCGGGCCGTGACGGACGTGTGAAGCCCCGCCTCGTCCAGGGCGAACCGTGACTCCAGCTCCAGGACGAAGGGGTAGCCCGCCGTCGGACCCACCGTGCACGTCAGGGTGAGTGACCCGGCGTCGGACTCCTTCAACGTCCAATCGAGCGGGAAGGCGAGGCCGTGCAGCGCCGTTTCCCGCTCTGGTTCGTTGATCGGCAGCTGGTGCTTGTTGCCATCGAAAACGTACGCGCCGTCTGCAATCCTGTTGGGCCACGGTGCGGCGATGACGCCGCGGTAGTCCGGGATGGGACCACCCTTCGGAAACGGGACGATCAGGTCCCGGCCCTCGAACTGGAGGACACGAAGGGCAGCCGCGCGGGCGGTCACAACAGCCGTGTAGCCGCCCGCGTCCAGCGTGAATTCAGCGCTCACAGGCCACCGGCCAGCTTGTAGTACGCGGCGTTCCAGTTGAGTTCCTTCTTGAACTGTTTGATGGTGGTGCCTTCGTCGATGGTGAGGAGTTCGGTCTTGGCGATTTCGGCGAAGTCCTCGAACACTTCAAGGCCCACCTGCGTGGACAATACCGTGTGGTGCGCGGCGCCGGCGGTGAGCCACGCGGCCGCTGAGGTGGCGAAGTTGGGCTTCGGCTCCCAAAGAGCGCGGGCCACCGGAAGGTTGGGCAGCGGCTGGTCAAGGTCGACGACGTCCACCACGTTCGCCACCAGACGGAACCGATCGCGCATATCCGACAGGGCGACGACGATGCCGGGGCCGGCATCGGTATCGAACACCATGCGGACGGGATCTTCCTTGCCGCCGATGCCCAGCGGGTGGATCTCTACGCGCGGCTTTGTGGCGGTCAGCGACGGGCAGACCTCCAGCATGTGGGCGCCGAGGATCTTCTCGCTCCCCGGTTCCAGGTGGTACGTGTAGTCCTCCATGAGCGACGCGCCACCGGGCAGGTCCCCGCCCATCACCTTGGCGGCGCGGACCAGAATGGCGGTCTTCCAGTCGCCCTCGGCGCCGAAGCCGTAACCGTCGGCCATCAGGCGTTGCACGGCCATGCCCGGAAGTTGCCGCAAGGCGCCCAAATCCTCGAAAGACGTGGTGAACGCCGCAGAACCGTTGGTTTCCAGGAAGCTGCGGAGTCCCAGTTCAATTTTGGCGCTGTACCGCAGCGATTCGTGGCGGGCGCCGTCGGCCTTCAGCTCGTCAGCCACCTCGTAAAGGCGCTCATACTCGGCAACCAAGGCGTCGACGTCGGACTCTGCGGCCGTGTGGACAGCCTCGGCGAGCTCGTTGACGGACCAGGTGTTCACCGAGACGCCGAAGCGAAGCTCGGCTTCGGTCTTGTCGCCTTCGGTGACGGCGACGTTGCGCATGTTGTCGCCGAAACGGGTCAGCTTCAGGGTTCGGACGGCGGCCCAGCCAGCCGACGCGCGCTGCCACGCACCAACCTGGCGGGCAACCTCAGGATTGGAAACATGTCCGACGACGGTCTTCCGCGGCACACCGAGGCGCGACTGGATGTATCCGAACTCCCGGTCGCCGTGGGCTGCCTGGTTGAGGTTCATGAAGTCGAAATCGATGTCAGCCCACGGCAGGTCCCTGTTGGCCTGTGTGTGCAGGTGCAGCAACGGCTTGCGCAGTGCGTCCAGGCCCTGGATCCACATCTTGGCCGGGCTGAACGTGTGCATCCAGGCGGTCACGCCGATCACTGAGTCGTCCGAATTGGCTTCCAGTGCGGTGCGGCGGATGGCATCGGAATCGGTGAGGACCGGCTTCCAGACGAGCTTGACCGGGACATCGCTGCTGGCGTTGAGGGCGTTGGCAATCTCCTGCGACTGCGCGGCCACCTGCTTGAGGACATCCTCGCCGTAAAGGTGCTGGCTGCCGGTGAGGAACCAGACCTCGTACTGACCCAGGGAAGTGTTGTTGGCGGATGGGTTGTTGGGCATTTTTGTGGCTCCTGGGTGTTCTTGGGGTTTTCGAGCTGGCTTCTGGCTGACCGCGTTAGCGGCCGTAAACGTTTTGGTATCGGTCGTAGAGGGACTCGATCTTTGCCTGGTCGATGGGCAGGGGCTCACCAAGTTGGCGGGAGATGTGGACCGTCCGGGCCACTTCCTCACACATCACCGCTGCCTTGACGGCATCGCGGGCTGACTTGCCGATGGTGAAAGGCCCATGGTTCTGCATCAGGACCGCGGGGGAGTTGGAGTTCTTGAGGGTCTCCACGATGCCTTGGCCGATCGAGTCGTCACCGATCAGCGCAAAGGGTCCAATGGGGATGGGGCCGCCGAACTCGTCGCCCATCATGGTCAGCACGCAGGGGATTTCCTCGCCGCGCGCAGCCCAGGCCGTGGCATAGGTGGAGTGCGTATGGACCACGCCGCCTACCTCGGGCATGTGCCGGTAGACGTAGGCGTGGGCAGCGGTATCCGATGACGGGGAGAGGTCCGGGTTGCCCCAGTCCACCGTGCCGGCGCTTCCGGTGTTCATTCCCCGCACAGGTGTGCCATAAAGATCAGTGACCACCATGAGCTCCGGCGTGAGGTCATCGTAGGAAACGCCCGAAGGCTTGATGACCATGAGGTCGTGCCCGGGGATGCGGCCGGAGACGTTGCCCGCGGTCCACACCACCAGTTGGTAGCGGGTCAGCTCGGCGTGCAGTTCGCAGACTTCCTTGCGGATCCTTGCGATGGACTCCAGGAGGGCGCTCATGCGGAGGCTCCTTCAAGGGTGGTGGACTGGGTGGCCGGGCCCTGGTGTGCCGCGCCTTGTTGCCCCGAACCTTGGATCGCGGCGCGTTGGATGGCTTTGAGGCGGTGCATGACGTTGTTGGTGCCGCGACCGAAGTAGTCGTGCAGGGCCTTGTATTCCTGGAAGAGGACCTCGTAGGCGGCCACGTTTTCGGGGATGGGGGTGTAGACCGCGCCGGGAGCTGCTGCCATGGATGCGGCAGCTTCGCGGATGTCCTTGTACTTTCCGGCTGCGACGGCAGCGTGGATCGCCGAGCCCAGCGCAGGACCCTGCTCGGAACCGATGGTGGAGAGCTGCAGGCCAGTGATGTCGGCGTAGACCTGCATCAGGAATTTGTTCTTCAGGAGCCCCCCGGCCACGATGAATTCCTTGACCGGAACACCCGAATCGCGGAACGCGTCCACAATAGTGCGCGTGCCGAAGGCTGTGGCTTCGAGCAACGCCCGGTAGGTGTCTTCGGGTTTGGTGGCCAGAGTCTGGCCCACCACCACGCCGGAGAGTTCGTGGTCCACCAGCACTGAGCGGTTGCCCGAATGCCAGTCCAGCGCGATCAGGCCGTGCTCGCCGATTGCCTGCTTCTCCGCGAGTCCGGTCAGGTATTCGTGGATACCCAGGCCTTTGTCCGCGGCGGCTTGGTGGTACTCCGGCGGGACGCCGTTCTTGGTGAACCAACCGAAAATGTCGCCAACTCCGGACTGGCCTGCTTCGTAACCCCAGAGGCCGTCCACGATGCCGCCATCAACGACTCCGCACATGCCGGGGACTTCGCGCAGGACGTCGCCGTTCATGACGTGGCACGTGGAGGTGCCCATGATGGCTACGAGCTGTCCGGGTTCCACGGCGTTCGCGGCTGGTGCGCTGACGTGGGCATCAACATTTCCCACGGCCACCGCGATTCCTGCAGGGAGCCCGGTCCAGGCCGCGGCTTCGTCGGTGAGGTAACCGGCAGCGTCGCCCAAGCGACCGATGGTGTGTTCCAGCTTTTCCGACACGAAACCCTTGAAGTCAGGGTTCAACGCTGCAAGGAAATCCTCGGACGGGTACTGTCCATCCTGGTAAATGCCTTTGTAGCCGGCGGTGCACGCATTGCGGACGTAACTGCCGCAGAGCTGCCAAACGATCCAGTCGGCTGCCTCAACCCAGTGATCCATGGCGCCGTAGACTTCCGGATCTTCCTCAAGAAGTTGAAGTCCCTTGGCGAACTCCCATTCCGAGGAAATCAGGCCGCCGTAGCGGGGAAGCCAGGACTCGCCCTGTTCTTCAGCAAGCTTGTTGATGCGGTCGGCCTGCGGCTGCGCAGCGTGGTGACGCCACAGCTTCACGAAAGCGTGCGGCCGGTCCGCGAAGTGTGCCAGTTCGTTCAGCGGCGTGCCGTCTGCCGTCGTCGGGACCATGGTGCAGGCGGTGAAGTCGGTGGCGATGCCCACCACATGGGCCGGGTTGATTCCGGCGTCGGCGACGGCGGCCGGGACAGCATTGCGCAGGACGTCGCGGTAATCATTGGGGACCTGGAGGGCCCAGTCAGCCGGCAGGCGCTGCCCGGAACCGGGGAGCTTTTCCGACACGACGGCGTGCGGATACTCGAACACGCCGCTGCCAAGTTCTGCCCCGTCCGATACGCGGACGACGACGGCGCGCCCGGACAAAGTGCCATAGTCCACGCCGATGACGAACTGCTCGTCCAGCGGGAGGAATTCAGAGGTATTCATGGGGTCTCCATCCGGCTGGCCAAGGCCTCATTGCCGGGGGTCGGGGTGGAAAAGTGAAGAAGGTCTGATGTAATTGTTAGCGCTCACAACTTTGATGTCAAGAGCGGGCCGCGTGGAACGGGTACTTATGACGGGATCAGCCTCTGCCGCACCCAAGTAGGTCGCAATAGATGCCGTTTTGAGCACTCATAACGGCATCTGCTGCTACTCAGATGGGTGCGGGGGCCGTGGTGGCGCGGATGACCAGGCGCGGCGTGACGGTGGCTGCCTCGCGGGTTGTGCCGCCGTCCAGACGGTCCAGCAGCAGGCGGATGCAGCGCTGGCCGAGCTCTTCGAAGTCCTGCGCCACGGTTGTCAGCGGGGGGATGAAGTAGGCGGATTCAGGTTGGTCATCGAAGCCCACAACGCTGATGTCGCCGGGAACCTGCACGCCGGTCTCGTTGAACGCACGCAGCACACCGAGTGCCATCTGGTCATTGGCCACGAACAGGGCAGTGACCGAACGGTCGGCAGCGATCTTCAGGCCTGCGCGGTAGCCGCACTCTGCACTCCAGTCGCCCTCGATCAAGGTTGCCGGTTCCAGGCCGGCCTCCACCAGGGCCTCCTGCCACCCGTCAATGCGGGCAGCGGCGTCAATCCAGTCGGCAGGTCCGGACAGGTGGCCTATCCGCTGATGTCCAAGGCTCAGGAGGTGCTCGACGGCGAGCTTGGCACCTTGGCGCTGGTCTACTGTGGCCCCCGTGAGGTGCTCATCGCCGATGGAGCCAACAGCAACCAAAGGCACCTGGGCGGTGATGTCTTTGAGAACGTCAAAGGTCCCCGGGTGCGGAACTGTGACTACTATGCCGTCGACGCCTTGATCCATGAAGTGTGCCATGGCGTCCTTGATGGTCTCCGGAGTGACTTCCCGCAAGCCCGCGACACTGACGAAATAGCCGGCATCCCGTGCCGCCTGCTGGACGCCGAGGAGCGTGTGGGACGGACCATATTGGGCCATCTCGCTGCCAAGGACCCCAATGGTTTGGGAGCGGCGGGTCACCAGGCTGCGTGCCGCCGTGTTCCGCCGGTATCCCAGTTCCGTAATGGCCTCTTCAACACGCTCGCGGGTCTTGGCACTCACGTTGGGGTGGTTGTTCAGCACCCGGGAAACGGTCTGGTGGGAAACCCCCGCCACGCGGGCAACGTCCTCCATCACAGGCGGCCGGGCTGGTGCAGATTGATCTGAGCTCACCCTGTCACGATAGAGCACCGACAGCCACGATCAGCTCATGGCAACCGTGGCAGCATATTGGCGGTACCTCGTCAGGAAGGGGGCAGCCCCATCGCTTTCCCGGGGTTTCACGTTCACGCCATCCAGCGGCCACTGAGGCAACTGGCCCGTGAGGACGCCTGCCGCTTGGCGGGCAGCGCCGTCGGCAACATACTCGCCGGGGCGGGGTACGAATACCGGCAGCCCAAAGGCCGAAGCAGCCACTTGCTGGATGGCCTCCGACTGCGCACCTCCACCCACCAAAATGATGCGCTGCGCGGAGACGCCCTGTGCCTGCAGCGCCGCCAACCCGTCCGCCAGTGAACACAGCACACCCTCCACTGCGGCCCGGGCCAGATTGGCTGGCGTGTAGTTGGAGACCGTGATGCCGTGCAGTGAGCCCGTGGCATCAGGCAGGTTGGGTGTCCGTTCGCCCTCGAAGTACGGCACCAGAGTCAGCCCATCAGCACCCTCTGGAGCGGAAAGCGCCAGGACGCCCAGTTCCTCTAAACCCACGCCGAGCAATGCGGCCGTGGCATCAAAGACTCTTGTCGCGTTGAGCGTGCAGGCAAGAGGAAGGAAGTTACCCGTGGCATCGGCGAAGCCGGCAACCAGTCCGCTGACATCCTGCGCCGGAATGTCCGACACCGCGAATACGGTCCCGGACGTTCCAATGGAAATGACAACGTCCCCGACGGCGGCGCTGACGCCCAGGCCTGCTGCGGCGTTGTCACCTGCTCCGGGTCCGATCAAAGCGCCACCAGGCGTCTTGCCCGCAGCTTCCAGGGGCCCAACCACGACGGGCAGGATGGGAACATGGCCGAGCGTGCTTTCGAGCACCTCCGGAAGATACTCGCCGTTGCTGGCCGAGAAGTAGCCCGTACCTGAAGCGTCAGACCTGTCGGTGCGCAGGAGTTCCAGCGATGCGGGTCCGTCTCCGGGGCCGTGGCCGGCCAGCCGCCAGGACAGCCAATCGTGCGGCAGGCACACCGCGGCAGTGCGCCGGGCATTCTCTGGTTCGTTCCGGGCCAGCCAGCGTAGCTTGGTGGCGGTCAACGAGGCCACAGGTACGGTTCCGGTGCTGGCCGCCCAGCTCGCGGCACCGGCAGCAGCGTCGCCACTGCCGGCTTCAAGGATCAGCTCTTCGGCGTCGGGCGCGGACCGGGTGTCGTTCCACAGGAGGGCTGGACGTATGACGTTCCCGGATTCATCGAGGCACACCATTCCATGCTGCTGGCCGCCAATGGACACGGCGTCGACGTCGTCCAGGCCGCCCGCCTCCCTGATGGCTTCCTGGAGGGCTGTCCACCAATGATCAGGATGGACTTCCGTGCCCTCCGGATGCGGTGCCCGGCCTTGGCGCACCAAAGTGCCGGTGGCAGAGTCCCGGATCACCACTTTGCACGACTGGGTGGAGCTGTCGATCCCGGCTACGAGAGGCATGCGTTTGTTCCTTTGGCGAACCGTCGCCGGGCCCCAAACCAATGCTTGGCGGCCCGGCGACGGGG
Source organism: Paenarthrobacter sp. NPDC091669 (assembly GCF_044756725.1). NCBI lineage: Bacteria > Bacillati > Actinomycetota > Actinomycetes > Micrococcales > Micrococcaceae > Paenarthrobacter > Paenarthrobacter sp. NPDC091669. The sequence continues at coordinate 218,558 of NZ_JBIVTK010000008.1, read as the reverse complement.
CTGTGGCGGGTGGGTGTGATCTAGCGGGCGCCGAGCAAATGCTCGATGGCCAGCTGGTTGAGGCGGACGAAGGCGAACGAGCGCTCGGCGGCCTGATCGGCGTCGAACGTTTCGAAAGCGCTGGCGTCAGCCAACAGGTCAGCGGTGGTTTCTCCGGCGTTCAAGGTGGGCTGGCCCAACTCGAAGACGCCCGAGGTGGCGAGGGCCTCCTGGACGGCGGGATCCGCGCGGAAAGCAAGAGCGCGTTCCTTCAGCAGGAGGTACATGGACATGTTGGACTTGGCTGATTCCCACACGCCGTCGTAGCCGTCAGTGCGGGAAGGCTTGTAGTCGAAGTGGCGGGGGCCGTCGTACGTGGGGCCGCCGTTGGGGAAGCCGTTCTCCAGCAGGTCCACCGTGAAGAAGGCGCTGGTGAGGTCGCCGTGGCCGAAGACCAGGTCTTGGTCGTACTTGATGCCGCGCTGGCCGTTCAAGTCGATGTGGAAGAGCTTGCCGGCCCACAGGGCCTGGGCGATGCCATGGGTGAAGTTCAACCCGGCCATCTGCTCGTGGCCCGTCTCCGGGTTGAGGCCCACAATGTCGCCGTGCTCCAGCTGGGCAATGAATGCCAGGCCGTGTCCAACGGTGGGGAGGAAGATGTCGCCGCGGGGTTCGTTCGGTTTCGGTTCCAGTGCGATCCGGAGGTCGTAGCCCTTTTCCTTGATGTAGCCGGCCGCGGTGTCCACGCCTTCCTTCATGCGGTCCAGCGCTGCGGACAGGTCCTTGGAGCCGTCATATTCGCTGCCTTCGCGGCCGCCCCACATCACGAACGTTTCGGCGCCGAGCTCGGCCGCGAGGTCGATGTTGCGCAGGATCTTGCTCAGGGCGAAGCGGCGGATCGAACGATCGTTGGACGTGAAGCCGCCGTCCTTGAAGACGGGGTGGCTGAACAGGTTGGTGGTGACCATCGGCGTCTTCAGGCCGGTCTCAGCCAAAGCGGCCTTGAAGTTCTTGAGGATGAGGTCGCGCTCGGATGCAGTGGCATCAAAAGGAATCAGGTCATTGTCGTGGAACGTGATGCCATAAGCACCAAGCTCGCTGAGTTTGTGGACTGCTTCCACCGGGTCCAGGGCCGGACGCGTGGCAACACCGAAGGGATCGGCGCCGGTCCAACCGACAGTCCAGAGGCCAAAGGTGAAGCGGTCCTGCGGGGTGGGCTGCGGGGTCATTTTGCTCCTTTGCAAAGCACTGGGGGAGGAGGTGAAGAAAAGCACTCCAATTAGTTTTCAATCTGAACTATATGGGGGATGATGGATCATGGTCAATGGAAGCCAGCACAATTTTTCAAATCCGCAGGGAGTCCCACGCCAGTGAACGAGTCAGCAGCGCCCGGCCGGGTCGGCGATGTCCGCCGTCGAAATCTTTCGCTGGTCCTGGACTCCATTGCGCGGACCGGCGATGCGAAGCCCAGCCGCGCGCAGCTCGCGGCCGGCACGGGGTTGACCAAGGCAGCAGTTTCCAGCCTGGTAGCGGATCTGGTGGAATCGGGCCTCGTTTCTGAAGTGGGCCTTTACCGCGACGGCGAGCGGGGAAGGCCTGGCCAGGGGCTGGAACTCAGCTCACGCCGTGGCGTGGTGGGGATGGAAATCAACGTTGACTACCTGGCCGTGGGGCTGGTGGACCTGGGTGGCAATCTCCGCTTCCACTCCACGGTTGAGTCCCGGAACCGGGGGATGGCGCCCGGGGAAGTCATGGAACGCCTGCGGGGCCTGGTGTCCGAAGCAGTTGCCGCAGCGGCGGCCGAAAAGGTCGCCATCATGGGTGGCGGACTGGCCGTGCCGGGCCTGGTGGATGAGCAGCGGAACATCGTCCTTTCCGCCCCGAACCTGCACTGGGAGAATGAGCAACTGGACCCGGGCTCACTACTCGAGGGCGCCCCGCTTGGCGTCCGGCTGTCCAACGAGGCCAACAGTGCAGCTCTTGGCGAGCTTTGGTACGGCAACGGCCCTGCGGACTTTCTCTACGTCTCCGGTGAAGTGGGTGTTGGTGGCGGCGTCATCATCGGCTCGGACCTCTACCTGGGGCCCGGAGGATCAGCGGGCGAGTTGGGCCACATTGTGGTCCACCCGGAGGGGCCTGAGTGTTCCTGCGGCGGGGCGGGGTGCCTTGAAACCTTTGCCGGCCAGGAGGCCATCTTCGACGCCGCCAACATCCCCGAAGGCTCCCTGGGCGAACGCACGGAGCAGCTTCTGGCCGCTTTGGCCGCCCGGGATCCGCACGCGTTGAAGGCGGTTCACGACGCCGGGCGGTACTTGGGTGTCGCGCTCGCCTCCTCAGCCCGATTGATGGACATTGACGCCATAGTCCTCGGTGGACACTTTGCCTTGCTGGCGGAGTGGCTGAGGCCTGCGTTGCTGGCCAGTTTGGAACGCTACGCGCCGGGCCTCCTGGAACCGAAAAACCTGACTGTATCCGGACTTGAGCATTCCGGGACGCTCCTGGGCGCTGCGGGCCAAGTGATCAGGTCTGTCATTGAGTCGCCGTTCGAGTTCCTTTTGGCGGGCAAGCTCGCGTAGCCCACTCGGAGGAGGCGGGGCTTAGTCCTGCGGGTCGATGGACTCGCGGCGCACCATCAGAGCCTCCATGCCGTCCAAGTAGCGTTCCAACGCAAAGCTGAGCTCGTCCCCGGCGTCTTCCATGACGGCAAGCCCGGGATCGCTGAACAGGCCCAGCACTTCGCGATGTTTGACGGGATCGAGAAGTTTGAAGAGCAAGCCCACGTAGGACTCGAAGGCTGCGGGCGAATCATTGTCAGCCACGTCGAGTTCCATCCGGGTGCTGGAACGAACCAGATTGGCCAGCATCAGGGCGGAATTGAGCTTCTCCGATGCCGTCAATGGGGTGGGGGCGAGGGCTCGTAGAAGCTGTTCCAGCCAGAGAAGTTCGTGGGGTGAAGCCGGTGGGCCGGTGACCGGGTAGTCGAGGATCCACGGGTGTTTTCGGTAGCGCTGTTCAATGGCTTTGGCCCACCTGCGTGTGCCGGTCCGCCAGCCAGGCTCATCACTGACGGCGGCAGGGGATGCTGCAAAGTCCGGCTCACCAAATGCCGCATCCACCATGAGGACCAGAAGCTCTTCCTTGGAGCGCAGGTGGCGGTACAGGGACATTGACGTAAAGCCCAGGTCCTTGGCCACCCGCGCCATGGAAACGGCGGCCAGCCCCTCGGCGTCCGCGAGACGGATGGCGGCCTCCACAATCCGGGCGGGGCTTAGTTCCGCCTTGGCGCCCCGGGTGGAGGGCCGATCAAGACCCCAGGCAATCGCGATGCCAGGAGGCAATTCCATGGCGTCGGGCTTCTCGTGTGGCATGGCTTCCTTCCGTCACAGCCAGCCTAACTGTTTCGGGTATACACAGATGAACTGTTTATGCTATAAACAGTTTATGCCGTAAACACTGGAGGGGATGGAAGATGAGTACTGGGTTGGCGTTGGATGTATCAGATCTTCAAAAAAGCTACGGAGGGAAGGCTGCGCTGGACGGCGTCAGCTTCACGGTCCGTACAGGCACCGTTTTCGCCCTGCTTGGTCCCAACGGAGCGGGCAAATCTACGCTGGTGGCCATTCTCACGACGCTTCTGCACGCCGACGGCGGGACGGCCACCGTGGGAGGGTTCGACGTCGGACGCCAGGCCGCCGCGGTTCGGAACCTCCTCAGCGTCACCAGCCAGGCGTCGGCGGTGGATGAATTCCTCACCGGCAGGGAAAACCTGACCATGATCGGCCGATTGCATCTCCTGGGCGGTGCGAAGGCCGGCGGCAGGGCTGATGAGTTGCTGCGGGACTTTGATCTTCAAGAGGCAGCAGATCGCAAGGTTTCCACCTACTCCGGAGGCATGGTCCGGCGCTTGGATCTTGCCATGAGCCTGGTGCGGCGACCGGAAGTTCTCTTCCTGGACGAGCCCACCACGGGGTTGGATCCACGAAGCAGGCTGGCGGTGTGGAATGCCGTGCGGAGTTTATCGGAGCAAGGCGTCACCGTGTTCCTGACCACCCAGTATCTTGAAGAAGCTGATCAGTTGGCTGACTCCATCGCTGTCTTGAATGACGGGCGCATCATGGCACAGGGAACCGCCGAGGAGTTGAAGCGGTTGGTACCCGCCGGTCATGTGGAGTTCGGCTTCCAGGACCCGCAGGATTTCGGCAAGGCCGTGGCGCTGATCCGAGGCGAAAGTCCGGGTGCGGACGGGGCCCTGACCCAGAATGCCGAGCTCCTCACTGTCCGTATGGGAACCGCTGACAGTGCTGCTGCCATCACCTCGGTTGTTGCCGTCCTCGGTGCTGCGGGATGCACAGCCAGCAGCATTTCCATCATCAAACCCACGCTGGATGATGTCTTCCTGGCGTTGACGGCCGAGCAGGAGGCAAGGTGATGACTGCGGTATCCCTGTATGTCGCGAACACGCGAACCATGGTCGGGCGCGAACTCTTCCGCACCATAAGGACCGTGGATTCCATCGTGATCTCACTGATGGTGCCTGTGGGCATCCTGTTTGCCTTCGTCTGGGTGTTCGGCGGGGCCATTCAATCCGGCGGAGGCTACGTGAATTATGTGATGCCGGGGCTCCTGCTCATGTGCGCGGCCTTTGGGTCGTCGCAAACCGCCGTCAGCGTGGCCCAGGACATCAAGTCCGGCGTGGTGGACCGGTTCCGGACCATGCCTGTTGCGGGTTCCACCGTCTTGGCGGGCCATGTTGTGGCCAGTACGCTGCGGAATCTGGCTACGAGTGCGGTGTTGGTGGGCTGCGCCACTGTCCTGGGGTTTCGGCCGCAGGCAACTCCCGGCGGTGTGCTCGCGGCTGTTGCGCTGCTCCTGGCCTTCATCCTTGCTTTCACCTGGCTGTCCACCTTGGCGGGGCTGCTCCTTAGCCCCGAAGCCGCCAGCGGCCTCACAAGCATCACCATTTTCCTGCCCTATGTCAGCAGTGCTTTCGTGAGGCCGGAAACCATGCCGTCGTGGTTGCAGGGCTTCGCCGAGCACCAGCCGTTTACGCCGGTCACCGAGGCCCTGCGGGCTTTCCTGTTGGGCGGCGATGCCGGAGCCTCGGGGTGGCTCGCCGCGGCTTGGTGCCTCGGCCTTGGGCTGGCAGGCTGGGTGGGTGCCGCCATAATCTTCCAGGCCCGTAGGCGGTAATTCGGCGTGGGTTCTTCCGCATGATTCATCAGCATGCTTACTATTGATGGGTCAGTTGTTCGCGAAAACCAACCCCACGGACGAGTGCCCCATGACTACACAAGACTCACCTCACACCAGCACAGCCAAGGCGCAGACTGCTCCTTCCCCGGAAGACTCGCGCAAGCCGGACAGTCCCAACGATCTCGTCAAGCCCACGTGGATGTACATCGCCAAACGGACGCTGCGGGAATTCAGTAAGGACCAATGCCCCGACGCCGCTGCGGGCCTGACGTATTATGCAGTCCTCTCCTTGTTTCCAGCGCTCCTGGCGCTGGTTTCCTTGATCGGTATCTTCGGAGACGCCGGCAAGACCACCTCCTCATTGCTGGATATCGTCCAACAGTTCGCGCCGGGGCCCGGCGTTGACGCCATGCGCCAGCCGATCGAGGAACTGACGCAGTCCAACACAGCCGGGCTCGCGTTGGTTTTCGGTATTTTGGTGGCGCTCTGGTCCGCCTCGGGCTACGTCACCGCCTTCAGTCGAGCGATGAACCGGGTCTACGAAGTGGACGAGGGCCGCGGATTCATCAAGCTGCGGGGCACGATGCTCGCCGTCACCGTCGTCGCCGTCGTGGGCGCAGCGCTGGCCGCAGCCATGCTGGTTTTGAGCGGTCCCGTGGCTGAAGCCATTGGCGGTGCCATCGGATTGTCGGAGACCTTCCTGACCGTCTGGAACATTGCCAAGTGGCCGGTCCTCATACTGGTAGTCATCGTCATCATTGCGGTGCTGTACTACTTCACGCCCAATGTGAAGCAGCCCAAGTTCCGCTGGATGAGCATGGGCTCCCTGATCGCGTTGGTGATCTTCGCCCTCGCCTCGCTGGGCTTCGGCTTCTACGTTGCCAACTTCAGCAACTACAACAAGACCTACGGGGCCCTGGCAGGCGTGATCATCATGCTGCTGTGGCTCTGGATCCTGAACATGTCCTTGCTGTTCGGCGCAGAATTCGACGCCGAGATGGAACGCGGACGCCAGTTGCAGGGCGGTATTGAGGCCGAAGAAAGCATCCAACTGCCACCGCGCGATACCAAGAAGAGCGACAAGATGCAGGAAAAGGAAGACCAGGTCATCCGGGATGGCGAAGAAATCCGTGAAACCCACGGCGACGAACCGCAGAAGAAATAGGGCATTGGAGTGTCAACGGTGAATGCTGACGGCAGGAACAAGAAGCTCAAGGCCATCCGGCATGGGGACAGCGTCCGGATCAGCGGTGAGGTTTTCCGGGTAGGGTCCGTGCAACCCCTCGAAGGATCGCGGAACATCAGCCTTGAACTGCAAGGGCATGACGGCGGTTCCGTCACCTTCATCGGCCTGCCCGGGGCCAAAGTTCAGCTCGCTGCGCGGGCTTCCTGAACCGGCCTTCTGAAACGGGTCAGGCCTCGGCGGGAAAGCCCTGATCGGCGTCGTCCCACCAGCCTTCCCAGGCGCTGGAGGTCAGGCGCTCAGTGGCGAAGACAGGGGAGTGTTCGGGGCTGGAATCACCGGCGGGGCCGCTGTGGCTTCCGCTGGGATCGAGGAAAATGCCGAGGGTCTTCAAAAGCATCATGGTGGCGTCCTTTCAGTGGTTTCGTGGACGTCTTTGTCCAGGTAAAACCAGCGTAAGTGGCCATTGTTTCCTCCCATCGACGCAATGTTTCAGCTGTGTACCTTTTATCTCACCTGCGCAATCCACGACTCACGGCCGACACAAACAGGACACCAAAAAGCGGGCCCCTGCCGTGACCGTGGCAGGAACCCGCTGGTTTTTGGAGCGATCCTCCCGCGGAGCTTAGGGCATCCGCGGGACGATCACGTTGTTACGCGAACGGGAGCACGAGCTCCGCGTAGCGCTGCTTCATGGTCGCCAGGACGGTGTCGCCGTCGGCGTCCCAGATCTCCTGGTTGAAGATTTCAACCTCGATGTCGCCCTTGTACCCGGCGTCCCTGACCCAGGTACCGACGGTGGCGAAGTCGATGACGCCGTCGCCCATCATGCCGCGGGACAGCAGCGCGTCAGCGGCGATGGGCAGGTTGAAGTCGCACACCTGGTAGGAGGCGATGCGGTTCTCGCGGCCGGCACGTTCGATCTGCGCCTTCAGTTCCGGATCCCACCAGACATGGAAGGTGTCGACGGCGACGCCAACAGCCTTTGCGTCGTACGGCGCGGCGAGATCGAGTGCCTGGCCGAGGGTGGAGATGAGCGCGCGGTCAGCGGCGTACATCGGGTGCAGCGGTTCCAGCACCAGGCGCACACCGTTCTCGGAAGCGAACGGAACCAGTTCCTCGAGCCGGTCAGCGACGCGCTGGCGTGCAGCCACCACATCTTTCTCGCCCGGAGCGAGTCCGCCCACCACCAGGAACAGTTCCTGGGTGTCCAGGGCTACAGCTTCGCGGACGGCCTCGAAGTTGTCAGCCAGGGCAGCGGCCTGTCCCTCGGCATCGGCTGCGGTCAGGAAACCACCGCGGCAGAGCGAGGAAACGCGGAGGCCGGCGTCCTTGATGAGCTTGGCTGCCTTATCCAGTCCTGCCTCGGCCACGCGGTCACGCCACGGCCCGATCGCGGGGATGCCGGCACGTGCACAACCGTCAACGGCTTCAGCAAGCGTCCACTTCTTGGTGGTGGCGCTGTTCAGCGAAAGCCGGGAGAAGTCCGCGCTCATGCGCCCACCCCGTTGATCCGCAGGAAGTCGGACATCCGGAACGCGGCCAGCGACGGATCCTTCAGCAAACCGGCCTGATCTGCCAGTTCGAAGGTCTTGGCCAGGTGCAGTACCGAGCGGCCCGAGTGGAGGCCGCCCACCATCTGGAATCCGGGCTGCTTGCCGTTGAGCCAGGACATGAAGGCGATGCCGGTCTTGTAGTAGAACGTAGGGGCGCTGAAGATGTGCTTTCCGAGCTCACGGGTGGAGTCCAGGATGGCGCGGCCCTCGGCGCCTTGGCCGGCGTCGTACTTCTGCAACGCCACCGAAGCAGCGGGGTAGATGGCAGCGAAGATGCCCAGCAGCGCGTCCGAATGGTGCGTTTCGTCGCCGTCGATCAGTTCCGGGTAGTTGAAGTCGTCGCCGGTGTAGAGGCGGACGCCTTCCGGAAGATTGGCGCGGAGGGCAACCTCGTGTGAGGCGTCCAGCAGCGAAACCTTCACGCCGTCAACCTTGTCCGAGTGCTCACGGATCAGGCTGAGGAACGTTTCGGTGGCAACAGAGACATCGTTGGAGCCCCAGTATCCGGCCAGCGCGGGGTCGAACATAGTGCCCAGCCAGTGCAGGATGACCGGCTGGTCAACTTCCTGAAGGAGCGTCGAGTAGACGTGCAGGTAGTCGTCGGCGCCGTTGGCGACCTTGGCAAGCGCGCGGGAGGCCATGAGGATGACCTTGGGCCCCGCTTCACTGACGACGGCGATCTGCTCGCGGTAGGCGTCGATGACAGCCTGGATTCCCGCTGGCCCCTCGGGGAGGGCAGCGATGTCCAGCTGATCGGTGCCTGCGCCGCAGGACACGAGGTCGCGGACGGACTTGCCCGTAATGGCGGCGTTGCCCGAGGCCACTACGGAAGCGGCTTCGGCACCCGTGCGCTTGATGAGCTGCTGGGTAGCTGCCCAGTCCAGGCCCATGCCGCGCTGCGCAGTGTCCATGGCATCGGCCACGCCCAGCCCGTAGGACCAGAGCTCGTGCCGGTACGCCAAGGTGGCGTCCCAGTCGAGCTGCGCCGGGGCGCCGGGGGTGTTGTCGGCTGCAACCTCGGGGATGACGTGCGCTGCGGCGTAGGCGCGGCGGGCCGTCAAAGGTGCGGTCGGCTTGGCCCACGAGGTGGCTGCCTGAAGGCGGTACTCGCGGGTGCCGCCGTCGTCGGTGGGAAGGATCAGTGACGTCATTAGAGGGTGATCTCCGGGATGTCGATGGTGCGGCGCTCGGCCGAGGACTGGAGGCCGAGCTCGGCCAGCTGCACGCCGCGGGCTGCGGAGAGCAGGCCGAAGCGGTGCTCGCGGCCGGCAACGACGTCGCGCAGGAATTCTTCCCACTGCAGCTTGAAGCCGTTGTCCAGCTCAGCGTTGGCGGGAACTTCCTGCCACTGGCTGCGGAAGGATTCGGTGACGGGCAGGTCCGGGTTCCAGACGGGCTTGGGGGTGTGGGCGCGCTGCTGCGCAACGCACTTGTTCAAACCGGCGACGGCGGAACCGTGCGTGCCGTCGATCTGGAACTCCACCAGTTCGTCGCGGTAGACGCGGACGGCCCAGGAGGAGTTGATCTGGCCGATGACGTCGTCGCCGCCCGGGGTTTCGAGTTCGAAGATGCCGTAGGAGGCGTCGTCAGCGGTGGCTTTGTACTCCTTGCCGGCCTCGTCCCAGCGTGCGGGGATGTGCGTGGCGGTCTTGGCGTTGACGCTCTTGACCTTGCCGATGATGCCTTCAAGGACGTAGTTCCAGTGGCAGAACATGTCCGTGGTCATTCCGCCGCCGTCTTCCTTGCGGTAGTTCCACGACGGGCGCTGGGCAGCCTGGACGTCGCCTTCGAAGACCCAGTAACCGAACTCGCCGCGGATGGAGAGGATGCGGCCAAAGAAGCCTTCGTCCACCAGTCGGCGGAGTTTCACCAGGCCGGGGAGGTACAGCTTGTCGTGCACGACGCCTGCAGTGACGCCGGCGTCCTTGCCGATCTGTGCCAGCTCAACGGCCTCTTCCAGGGTCTCGGCCGTGGGCTTCTCGGTGAAGATGTGCTTGCCGGCGCGCATGGCCTTCTTCAGGGTGGCGGCGCGGAGGCTGGTCATGGAAGCGTCAAAAATGATGTCAACGGTGGGGTCGGCGATGACGGCGTCCAGGTCGGTGGTCCATTCGGAGACCTTGTGGAGCTCGGCGAGTTCGCGGATCTTGGCTTCGTTGCGGCCCACGAGGATCGGTTCAACCTGGACCTTGGTGCCGTCTTCCAGGGTGAAGCCGCCGGCGTCGCGGATGGGGAGGATGGACCGCAGCAGGTGCTGGCGGTAGCCCATACGGCCGGTGATGCCGTTCATGGCGATGCGGATCGTCTTTGTTTCGTAGCCCATGTTGTCTCCAGTGCCTTGTGTGCCGGTCGCGGTGCGGAAGCCGGTGCTTGCAGTTCCAGTGGGAAAGCGCATTCCCGTTGCAATCGATCATGCACCATGACTCGCCGGATTGGCAAGCGCTTTCCCAAAACTCTCGGAAGACTGACATAATTTCCCTAGCGCCAGTCCCGACGCTTGCAGATAAGGAGGGCCCCGTGGCCGCCAGCACACTGAGTGAAGTTGCCCGTTTGGCCGGGGTTTCCCTGGCCACCGCATCCAGGGTCCTCAACGGCTCGTCCCGGAAGCCCGCCGAAGACATCGCCGAACGCGTCCGCGAGGCCGCCGACAAGCTCGGTTACGTGCCCAACGCGCAGGCGCAGGCTTTGGCCAAGTCCAGCTCGGGCTTGATCGGACTGGTTGTCCACGACATCGCCGATCCCTACTTCTCCGCGATCGCCCGCGGCGTCCAGGAAGCTGCCCGTCAGCAGAACCGCATGGTGCTCCTGGCCACCACCTCCGGGGCTCCCTCGGATGAAAAAGAGGCCGTGGCAGCCTTCGCTGCGCGTCGCGCCGACTCGATCGTCATTGCCGGTTCGCGTTCCGTGCGGGCTGAGGACAAACAAGGAAACGCCGAGCTGGCCGCCGAACTGGACCGTTACTGCCGCAATGGCGGTCACGTGGGAGTAGTTGGCCATCCGGTGGTGGGCGCGTCCACCACCGAGGGCTACCACGTGGTGAAAGTCCCCAATGAGGAACTGGCTGCCGGCCTCGCCGCGGAACTGGCCGCCACCCATGACGGTGCTTTCCTGATCATTGCCGGCCCCGAGGGCCTCTACACATCGGACGACCGTGTCCGGGGTTTCCAGCGCGGGCTCGCGGACGCTGGGAGGTCCGCCGCCGAGGTGATCCGCACTGGATTCAACCGGGCCGGCGGATATGAAGCCGGCCAGGCGCTTGCCGAGCGGATCAAGTCCTCCACGGAACGCCTCTGCATCTTTGCCGTCAATGACGTCATGGCCATCGGCGTTACCGCTGCCCTTCGGCCGGAGGGCGTATGGATTCCCCGCGACGCCACCATCGCCGGTTTCGACGACATTGAAACCCTGCGCGACTTCCGGCCCGCACTGTCCACCGTGCACTTGCCGCTCGAAGATATTGGCCGGCTCGCTGCGGGAGATCCGGATACTCCTCCCGTCAGCGGCGCGGTCAAGCTCCGCCGCAGCACCGAAACTCCGGTCGAATCACAGGTATGACGACGGCGGGGCCACCAGCGCAGGCGCCGTCACCAGCCCAGCCACCAACGCAGGCGCCCCGGGCGCTGACGGTGATTCCCGCCGTCGAACGTTCCACAGGCGAACGCTCCACAGGGGCCGCGCGTTCCGCTCAAGCTGCGCCGGCCATCCTGGTGCTTCCCGGCGGGGGTTACGCGAAGCAGGCAGGCCACGAGGCCGAGCCGGTGGCTGAATGGCTGGCTTCGTTGGGAATCCACGCGTTCGTGCTGCGGTACCGGGTGGCGCCGGATCAGCACCCGGCTCCCTTGGTGGATGCCAAGCAGGCGATGCTGTGGATCCGCAACGGCGATCACGGGCTGAACGTGGACGCATCGAGGGTCGGCGTCCTGGGGTTTTCGGCCGGCGGGCACCTCGCGTCCACGCTGTCCGTGGAGGTAGCCACCGGTGATCCTGCGTTGGACACCATCGAGGCTGTGCCGGACCTCAGCATCCTCTGCTATCCGGTCATTTCCTTCGTGGATTCGGTCCATCAGGGATCTGTGGACAACCTCGCCGGTGCGGATGCCGTCCCTGGGCTCCTGCGGGAACTTTCAACGGATCTGCACGTCACGCCGACAACACCGCCGGCGTTCCTCTGGCATACCGCCGACGACCAATCCGTCACCATCAGCCACAGTCTCGCTTATGCCGGCGCGCTGAGTAGGGCCGGAGTCCCGGTGGAACTGCACGTCTTCCCGCACGGCGTCCACGGCATTGGCCTGGCCTCGGGAACACCGGGCGCGGATCAGTGGCCGGCGCTCTGCGCATCATGGCTCGCTCGGCGGGGCTGGACCGCGTAGCGCCGGGGGTGTCAGTCCTCGCCCAGAGTGATGGTGTGCAGGAATGAGGCATCGTTGATGACGTTGTCCGGAAGATCGTCCTCGACGAATTCCAGCATGATGTCCAGGTCCTTGCCGTTTCCGCGCAGGACGTCAGTGACGGTCTGCCACAGCAACTTCCGGTTCCGCAGCGGGAAGCGTTCAGCAACCGGCCCCCAGGAGAAGCAGTGGACGCCCACCACGTGGGGGAGGACTTCGTGGAGGGACTCCAGCGCCTGCTGGTCTGAAAGTCCGACGGCGGGCTGCCAGTAAGTGCCGACGTTGGCGTGGTTCACCCGGTTCAGTAACTCCAGGGTGGTGGCGGGCGAGTCGGTGAGGGTGTTGCCGTGATACTCAAACGCAATGGCGACACCCTGGGCGGCTGCGAGATCCGCAATCCGCTGTGTGTCTTTCACTACTGCGTCCCAATGTTCCTGGCTGGCGCCGGCCGAGCCAAGTTCTCCGGCCCACACCCGGATTCGTGGGGCGCCGAGCGCCGTAGCGAGGTTCAGGACACGATCGAAATCTCCGAAGGCACCGCAGCGATAGTACGAGCCGAGCGAAAGAACAGTGAGTCCCGCCGCCTCAGTTGCTTCCTTTGCGTGCGCTGCGGACTCCGCGTCGCTGACGTGCACATCAGTACCCCACTCGATGCCGGCCAGGCCTGCGTGCGATGAAATCCGGACTACCTCGTCAATCCCGTGGGAGCGGAGAGTCACGGAACAGATGCCGGGCGTGAGGTCAGCCAGCGTGGTGAGGTCGATCATGCTTACAGGATACCGGGAATGCGCTTACCCGGTAAGGGCGTATCGCCTGCTGAACATCTACGCACCAGCTTCCGCCGATCGCACCCCTTATGCGCAAGCGGCGCGCCTGTTCCCGCCGATCGCACCCCTTATGCGCAAACGCCGCACCCGCTCCCGCCGATCGCACCAGAGGTTACTGGTGCAAACGGCGGAAAAGGGTGCGGCGTAAAGAGGCCACTGCCGAAGGTTTGGGGTGGTTCCGAGTGGGGGTTGGGTGGGGTGGGCGTGGTCAGCAGGGGCGCGCCTGTTCCCGCCGATCGCACCCCTTATGCGCAAGCACCGCACCCATTCCCGCCGATCGCACCAGAGGTTACTGGCGCAAACGGCGGAAAAGGGTGCGGCGTAGGTACCAAGTCACGCTACAGCTGGATCCAGTAACGCCGGATCGCTTCCGTCACTCCCAGCTCCGTAGCAAAACTCTCCGGTGGCCGGACGCTTTCAAGAACGCCGCCGCAGGCTTCAATGGTGCGGGCGGACGCCGTGTTGGGCTGCTTGCAGGTCACCAGCACGCGTTCCATGCCGAGGGAGCTGCCCTCCTGGAGGGCGCCTTTCAGTGCAAGCTTGGCGAGCCCCCGTCCCCGGGCGCTGGGCCGGATGCCGTAGCCAATGTTGCCTCCCACCTCAGTGAGGTAGTCATTGGCCAACGAGTGCCTGAGGCTGGCGGAACCCAGATACACGTTGTCCTCGACAACCCAGATGGTGCTCTGGTTGGCCAAGCCTTCAGGAGGTTGGAAGCTCTCCTTGGGCAATTCGTGCAGCAGGTTAATCCATTCCGAAAAATCGCTGCGCTGGCGGAGATCCAGGTTGTACCTCGCGGCTACGAACGCTGCCGAGCCGTCCTGCTCCAGGGTTCCCCACTCGTCCCAGCTTGCAAGCCACGAGGCATGGAAGCTTGCAGATGGCGGCATGAGCTTGGCGTCAATCATTGGGTGAGCCTACTACGGCCGCCGGCTGCTAACAGGAGCCCGGTGGCTAGTTCGACTTGCTCAGCGTCCGGCCCATGATGGCTTGTGTCAGGGCGTCGATGACCTCGGCGTTGGCCAGTGGATTCCGGATCAACGTGAAGTCCACGTCGCCCACCGGCGGCAGCCCGAATCGCTGGGTGATGACCTTCAGGTCCTCGGGCACCAGCGATGCCGGCATGACGGCGACTCCAATGCCGGCCCGCACGGCCGCCAGCACTCCGCTGATCTGTTTGGTGCTGCAGGTGATCCGCCAGGTCCGGCCCTCTGCTTCCAGGGCATCGATGGCGAGTTTCCGGCTCAAACTCGGTGCCGGGTACGCAATGAGCGGCACGGGTGCGCCCGGTTCCAGCACTGTCTGCTCCACGCCCACCCACGCGAAGTTATCGTGCCGGACCACCGTGCCTTCCTTGGCGCCGGCCACCCATTTCACGAACACCAGGTCCAGCTGCCCGGCGTTGAGCCGCTTGTACAGCTGATCGCTTTGGCTGACAGTGAGCTCAAGGTTGATCTGAGGGTAGAGCTGCCGGAACTCGCGGAGAATCCGGGGGAGGCCGGTGATGGCGAGGTCGTCCGCTGTCCCGAAGCGGAGGCGTCCCCGCATGGCCGAGCCGGAAAAGTAGCGGGCCGCGGAATCGTGGGCGGCAAGGATGTTGCGGGCAAAACCGGCCATGGCATCACCGTTGTCAGTGAGCCTGACTTCACGGGTATCCCGGGCCACGAGTACCCGCTTGGCGGCGGCCTCGAGCTTGCGGACGTGCTGGCTGACGGTGGGCTGCGCGAGCCCCAGCCGTTCTGCTGCCTTGGTGAAACTCAACGTTTCGGCAACGGCCAGGAAGGAGCGGAGCTGGACGGGTTCAAACACGGAACTCCTCTAAGCGCAGGTCAGCGCCGGGCCGGAGTACTGCGCCGTTTCCTTGGCGCTGCAAGCAGCTCATTGCATTCCGCAATGCTAGTTATAGGCGCAATACGCTTCCATAATTGCTGCTGGCAACCATAGCGTTAAACGCATCCCACCGAAACTCTCCATCCGAGGACTACTTTTGGCACCCCCACCGCCTTCAGCGGCAAACGTCAGCCAGCCCGTCATCGATTCTTTGTCCGCTCGCCCGCTGCCGGATACAGACCAGCCGGACACAAACCAGCCGGACACCGTCACCCAGCCACTCGCCGTCGTGAGTGAGAAGCTGCCCTGGCGTCATACTTTCATCTCCCTGAAGGTCCCCAACTTCAGGATCTTCGCGATCGGCCACTTCATTGCCGTGATCGCCATCTGGATGCAGCGCATCGCCCAGGACTGGATGGTGCTGCAGCTTTCCGGTTCCGTCACCGCCGTCGGCATTACCGTGGCGTTGCAGTTCATGCCGTCATTGTTCCTGGGACCATGGGGCGGCATGATTGCCGATCGCTTCGCTAAGCGCAAGATCCTCATCATCTGCCAATCGGCGGCGGCCGTGCTGGCGGCATTGCTGGCGGTGCTTTCCTTGAGTGGTCGTGTCGAAGTGTGGCACGTCTACGTCATCGCACTTGCCCTGGGCTTCGTGACGGTGCTTGACCAGCCGGCCCGGCAGGTGTTCGTCAACGAACTTGTCGGCCCCAAGTACCTGCGTAACGCCATCAGCGTGAACTCCACAACGTTCCAGCTGGGCGGCTTGATCGGGCCCGCCTTGGCAGGTGTGCTGCTCACCGCTGTCGGTGCCGGCTGGGCCTTCGCCGCCAACGCAGTGGCCTGCTGCTCCACCGTTGCCATGCTGCTGATCCTCCGCAAGGACCAGTTGCACCTCAGCCAGCCGACGCCCCGTAAAAAGGGAATGCTGCGCGAAGGCCTCAACTACGCACTCAGCAAACCCACCATTTACTGGCCGTGGTTGATGGCCGGGTTCGTGGCCGTCTTCGCCATGAGCTTGCCGGTGTTGCTGGCCGCCTTTGCGGACCACGTGTACGACGCCGGTGCCGGAGGCTACGGCCTGCTGAACGCCATGGTTGCGCTCGGTGCGCTGATGGGTGCGGTGGCGTCCACCCGGCGTCGACAGCTGCGGTTGCGATCGGTGGTGACCTCGGCGGGGTTGTATGGCCTCATGCTCTGTGCCTCATCGGTGATGCCGTCCATGGTGTGGTTCAGCGTCACCATGGTGCTCGCCGGATTCTGGTGCCTCATGTTCCTCACTGCGGCCAACCAAATGGTGCAGACCAGCTCCAACATGAGCATTCGCGGCCGCGTCATGAGCCTCTACCTGGTGGTGCTGATCGGCGGCCAGGCCATTGGCGGCCCCATGATGGGCTGGCTGGCCGAGCACTTTGGTCCGCACCTTGCTGTCCTGATCTCAGGCGGCGTGCCGGCCATCGCCGCTGCGGTAGTCGCCGTCGTTCTTGCCCGGAAGTCTTCACTGCACCTGAAAGTGGACCTGCGTGACCGGCGCCGGGTGCTGCGGATCGTGCAGGAGACCCAGCCGGCCTAGCCAGGATCCCAGACGGATTAACCGGAGAAGCGCCCACGGCATCACCGCGGGCGCTTCCTGGTGGGCGTCGTTATGCCGTTGGAAGGTGTGGGTACTCCGCTGAGCGTCCTTGGAATTCCAGGACATCCGGGTTGCGGATGACGCCGTCGCGGATTTCGATGGCCCGCGAGATGGTCTCGTTGGCATCCCAGCCGGCCGGGCCCGCCGCCACAGTGTCCAGGAACGGCAGCAAGGCCTCGCTGATTTCCCAGCTGGCCGAGTTCCAAAGATACGACGGGCTGTGGTCCACGGCGTAGTAGTTGACGTGCCCGCCAACACGGAACATGGGCTCGTCGAACGTGGTGGTGCGTGCCCAGCTGAACCCCATTGCTTCGTCGCAGGAAACGTCCACAATCAGGCTGTCAGCCCGGAATTCCGTCAAGTCTTCCGTGCGGAGGTAGGTCAGCGGGGCGTTGGGATCCTGCAGGGTGCAATTGACCACGATGTCCGCCGCGGCCAGGAACGGCGCCAAGGGCTTGCGCCCCTTGTCCGTGATGACTTCGCTGAGGAATGGCGCATTGCTGTCGTGGTCGAACTGCACGATCCGCACCGAATGAATGGGTGACCCGACGGCGGCGACTCCACGGTTGGTCAGGACCTGGACGTCGTGGACGCCATGGGCATTCAACGCCGTCACGGCACCGCGGGCAGTGGCCCCGAAACCGATGACGACGGCGCTCAGCCGGCGTCCGTAGTCCCCCGTGGAACCCGTGAGCGCCAAGGCATGCAGCACGGAGCAGTATCCGGCGAGCTCGTTGTTCTTGTGGAAAACATGGAGGCCGAAGCCGCCGTCGCCTGCCCAGTGGTTCATGGCCTCGAACGCGATGAGCGTGAGCTTCTTGTCGATGGCAAGTTGCGTGATGGCCCGGTCCTGGACGCAGTGCGGCCAACCCCAGAGTATTTGGCCGTCGCGGAGTTCGGCCAAGTCCTGGGCCTGCGGCTTGGGCAGGAGGATGACGTCGCTGCCGGCGATCAATTCCTGGCGTGTACCGAGCCCGCCTACCAGCGATTCCAACGTGCTGTCAGAGACGCCGAACCGCTCACCGTAGCCAAATTCGAACCGGAGCTGTTGTCGCACTTCCGGATCGATGCGCTCCAGATGCTGGGGGTGGATGGGGAGGCGGCGCTCATTGGGCTTCAGCGAGGAAGCGAGGACGCCTATGCTCAGCTGGGCGGTTGGCGCGGTCACTTCTTGTTGCCGGTGGAAGGCTTGGCAGCCTCGGTGGCGGAGGACTCAGAAGCCCGCTTGTCTGCCCTTTTTTCCTTGATGGATTTGCTGGATTTCTTCGATGCAGTTTGGCGCGGTGATTTGTCGCCCATGATGGCTCCCTTAGAGCGGAGCCGAAATGGCTCCTGACTCCTGACGATACACCTCGCACGGAGAAGCAGTGGCCGGGGTCACTGCTTGGGTCGCTGTGCTTGGGTCACAGTCTTTGAATCACTGGGCCGGCTCGGCCGCGGGACGGCCATGGGTGACACGGTGGGTCACACGATCGGCGGTGTCATCCAGCGCTGCCGCCTTTTCCACCGGCTCCAGGTAGAAGCGCGCGCTGTTGATGACGCCCTGGTCCACGCCGAAGATGATGACGCCCGTCATCTCGTGCGGCGTACCATCGCGCCAGGCACCCTGCAGGTGCAGCTCGGTCCAGATGGAGCTGCCGTTGACGCTGTGCGAGAGGAGATGCGCTTTGATGTCCGGAACCCCTGTGAAAAGTTGCTCCCAGTTGCTGCGGATGGTGTCCCGTCCGGTGAAGCCCCTGGTGGGATGCGCCGGTGTTTCGTTGACATAGCCCGGCGCAAAGCAGGCTGCCAGGCCTTCGAGATCGTGCTTGTTCGTGGCTTCCAGCAGGCGGTTGATGACGGCGAGCGGGCCCGCCTCACCAGCGTCGGTGAGAGTCATTGGAGGACCTCCCGGATAGGTGGATGTACGTACGAGTGTAGGCTCGGGAGCCCCTCCGGTCGACGGGTGCGCGGCCCTGTTTGGTGAGTGCCGCCGTCGGCCCTTTAGTCCTTGGACGCAAAGAAACCCCGGATGGTGGCATCCGGGGTTTTCCTTGAGCGGGCGACGGGAATCGAACCCGCGTATCGAGCTTGGGAAGCTAGCGCTCTACCATTGAGCTACGCCCGCGCTGCCCGGGAATTTTCGCCCCGGGCGAGTCCTAGCTTAGCGCAGTTGCGGGGCTGCCCATGACAGGCGCGTCGGCCGCCTACTTGAACAGTTTCGGGCCGTTCCAGCCGGAACCCACCTGGCGGTACGTGGTCCACTGGCCCCGGCCCAGGCCGTAGTTGTAGAGGTTGCCGTCGGCGGTCTGTGCCGTGATGCCGCGGGTGCCTGCGCCGGTCAGCCCAAAGCTGGGGGCCAGGACGCGCATGTACTGCCAGCCGGTGCCCACGGTAGTGGCGGGTCCGTAGAAGCCTGCCCATCCATCGCCGCGGTAGTTGACCAGGGCCCCGGAACCTGTCCTCGCCAGGATGTCATTGGCGCCATCGCCCTCCCAGTCGGCGATGGTCAGCTCCATGCCATTCCAGCCCTTGCCGATGATCTGCGGCGCGCTCAGCGCACCACCAAAGGTGTTGGGGTAGTAGCGCAGCACACCGTCCGGGAAATAGCCCACGACGCCGGGCCGGCCATGCTTGTGCGTCCACTTACCCACGGTGATGGTCATGCGCTCCCAGCCGCCGCTGCCCACCACAACCTGGTTGGCGAACCCGCCGCCCGGAAGGCCCCGATAGACCCCCAGGACGCCGTTGTTCCACTGCGCCAGGAGATCGTAGACGCCATCAATGTCCCAGTCCACCACGAAAGCCTGCTTCAAGCCGGTCCAGCCCGAACCGATCTGGACAGCACCCGCGTAGCCGCCGGCCGCCGTCGCGGGGTAGCGCAAAAGACGGCCTGAAGAATCGGCAGCCACCAAGTCGGCGCCGGACTTGATGCTTGCTGCGGCTGCGGTGTTGCCCGCGAAGTAGTGCTCCAGTGTCGGGAACCCGCGCCGGTTCATGTCAGTGGCCAGGGCTACGCCCACGTAGCGCAAATGCCACGGCTCGTAGCTGTAGCCCGTGGTGCCCGTGTAACCGTTGGGGTAGCGGACAATGAAGCCGTATTTGTGGGCATTCGCAGCTACCCACTTGCCCGCCGCGGTATCGCCGAAGCAGGTGCTCAGGCCACAGTTTCCGGCGGCGTTACCGATGTCCATGGCGAGCCCTGTCTGGTGCTCGCTGTACCCGGGACGGGCCGAGATGGTGTCGGCATAGGCCTGGCCGTAGATGCTGACGTAATACGCGTAAACCTGTTGCTGCTGCGCGTAGGAACGGTAACCGCTCACGATCGACAAGCCGCCAGTACCGGCGTCCGCTGCGCCTTGGAACAGCCCGTTGAGCCATGCGGCAGCTTCCGCCCGCATGTACTGGCCGGAGCCACGCGCGTTAACAAGGTCCGACGGCGCGTAGCTCGCCGGATTCAGTGGCCGCGACTTGTTGACCAGGACCGAGAAGTTGGCAGGGTCCCCGATGGGATCCACACTCGGCAGCGGGTTCACTGTCGTGGGGACCTTCGTGGTTGCTGCTGTAATTGCGGTGGGTGCTGCCGCAGTGGGTGCTGCCGCCGTGGCGGGAACCGCCGTGACTACGCCGCCCGCCACCGCCATGGCGAGGAAAACCGCGCACGCGGCCATCCGTCGTCGTGCCTTCACTGCAAGAGTTTGATGTCCCGGAACCCGCATGACGCCCCCAAATCGGTTTTTGCCAGCCTCGGGAACTCTACCCCGTGGTGCCATGCCCTGTCAGTCGTAACTTTGTGAAGCAACAGATAACCATTCGGTCAAGGCTCGCCGCCGATGTGCCCAGTGCCGCGCGTGCTGACTATTCTGAAAGTGTTAGCTGCAGCGTATGGGGAACCGGGCTAAGACATATCGAACCGTACGCCGAAAGAGGTTTCCGTGGCATTTGCAGACTACGAAGTGGTGATCAGCCGGGACGCCATGACCGTGTACGGATTCCTCATGGACGGCATGAACAACTCCCTGTGGCGGTCCGGGATCCGCAGCATCTCCCTGCGGTCCGGCCTCCGGGGCCACAAAGGTGCGCTCTACCAGCAGACCATCAACGGTCCCGGTGGGCGGCCCATCGCCGCCGATTTCCAGATCACCGAAGCCCGCCCCGGGGCGGAAGTACGCTTCGCCGTCGTCGCCGGACCCGCCCGGCCCACCGGCGGCTACTACCTCAGCACCGAAGGCCAAACCACCCGGCTCAGGTTCGCCCTTGAATACCACCCCAAGGGCCTGCAGAAGCTCATGAACGGCATGATCCAGAAAACCATGGAAGCCGAAGTGGCCCAGTTGGAACAGCTTAAGACCGTGATGGAGTCACGCTCGGTGGTGTGAGGGCTCCTGTTTTTTCGGCTCTTTGTCGGGTCGGCTATTGGGGTCGGCTATTGGGCGAGCTTGTAGCCGGTCCAGCCGCCCCCCACCGCTATGGGCGTCGTCAGCCTTCCCGAGGTGAGGTCCCAGTACTCCAGGACCCCGTTGGTGCCCAGGCCCGCAATGCCGGTGGTGTTTGTCCCCGTAACGCCACGCAAGGAACGCAGTCCGGAGTAATCCGTCCACGCGGCGCCCACGATGGGCCGGGCTTCCTGCTTGGGCGTCGCAAGGCCGCTGCCCCGGTACAGGCGCAAGGAACCATTGGGCTCAACGGTGAGCAGATCCTGGAAACCATCAGCGTTGTAATCCACCATGCTGAGCCGGATGGCCTTGTTTCCCGTACCGATCGCGGCCTGCGAGCGGATGTACGTCATCCCCGCGTTCTTGTAGAGCCACAGCCCGCCGGACGCGTCCATGGCGACAATCTGCGGTAGCCGGTTGTTCGCGCACCAGTTACCCACGGCAATGTTCAAGGACTGCCAGCCGTGGCCCAGCACTCCAGGCGAACCGAAGCCGCCCGTCTGCTTCCCCGGATACACCAGGAGGGCCCCGTCGGTGCGTTGGTAAATGAGGTCGAAGACGCCATCGCGGTCCCAATCACTGACGAACAGTTCCTTAACACCCGTGAAACCGATGCCGATCTTGCGGGCCGCGCCGTACTTCGCGTTCCCCAAGGAGGGGTAGGAATAGACCGTTCCGTCGGCCGCGATGGAGACGAGATCTGCTGCACTCCTGATGGAGGCGGAGCTGAGATTGACGGAAGGCGGCTGGTATTTGTCGCCCGGCTGGCATGCTCCTATGGGATCCGTGGGAGGAATGACCGTTCCACCAGGTGCATTGGTGGTTCCGGCCGGAAGTGAGGTGTAACCAAAGAAGTTCACCACACCCCACAGCGTGAAGCGGTTCGGCGTGGTCTGCCAGTTGCCGTCCGTGTACGTGATGCCGATGCCCATGACATTGAACCGGGGATCACGCAACAGGGCATCGTGCCCCGGGGAACCCTTCCACCACTCCACCAACTGCGCGGCGTCACGGTCCCAGCGGACAGCTATGACTTCACCTGCACCGTTGTTCGGATTAAGCGCACGCGGGTCCGTCCAGAAATTGGCGCGGTGTTGGATCACTTCCCGGGTCGCGATGTTGTTCGACCAATCCTGGGCGAGGCTCGCCACCGTCGCGTGGTACTTCACCGGGGCCAGGCCCAAGGATGCGCGATAGCTGTTGATCGCGTTGAACACCGTCAGGATTGCGGCAGTGTTGCTGTCCGGGAGGAGGGCAAGGGCGCCGTTGTCCGGATCTGTTTCACCGCTGGGGGCTTTGCCGGGGAAGGGGGTGGTGCTGGGTGTTGGGGTTGCGCTGGGGGTCTGTGGTGGTTTTGCGGTGGAGGGCTGCGCGGCTGTGGGTGTTGACGTTGCTGTGGTTGTTGGCGCGGCGCTTGGCGTTGGGGTTGCATGAGCCGATGCGGACGGCGACGCTGTGGGGGTTGCCGTCTGAGTGGGAGAGGGCGTTGTTGTCGGGGTGACCGTGGCTGTAGGTGTTGCTTTCGTTGCCGTTGGCGATGGTGATGCCGACGGCAGTGGGCCCATGGCAGGCGCTGTCGGCGACGGAAGTGCCGACGGTGACGACTGCGACGGCGACGGCTCGGCCGGGCTGGAAACGGCGGGGTCACTGGTGCCCGGATTCTCGGGCCCCTCCGCCCCGTCCGTCGGGTCTGTCGGCGGGCCATCCGGACCCCACGACGGCCCAATGTTCGGCACAGGCGGCGGCGTCTCGATGACAGGGTCCAAGGCGATGGGCCTGCTCGGCGCACCGCTTTCGGAGCCTTCTTCCGGGAGGGGGACGGGGGCGGGGCCGGACGCTTCACCGGCTGCTGGGGTATCCACAGACGGTGCGGTGTCCGGCGTCGTGCTTGACTCAGGTGCCGTCAGACCAGACTCGACGCTGGAAGAGGGGGTGGTGCTGCCGCTGGGACCCGCGTCCGTGGCCGGCAGGATCTGGCTGGAGGCGGCGACGCAGAGGGCCAGCGCCCCGGCCAGCACAATGGAAGCCGGCACTGCCAGTTTTTTCACAATTACCCCGCGAATGCTCGTTGCCCCCAGGTACGGGCGCGGTTCTACATGTCCGGGAACTATAGTCCCACGGGGCCGCCCGGACAATGCACGGTGACTTGGACGCATGGGGTATTTTTGATGCTGTGCTGATCTCTGACCGCGACATACGTGCCGAAATAGACTCCCAACGGATTGTTCTTGAGCCGTACGACCCCGCGATGGTGCAGCCGTCTTCCGTGGACGTCCGGATAGACCGGTTCTTCCGGCTGTTCGACAACCACAAATACGCCCACATCGACCCCGCCGAGGAACAGCCAGAGCTGACCCGGTTGGTGGAGGTGGAAGGCGACGAACCCTTCATCCTGCACCCCGGTGAGTTCGTCCTGGGCTCCACGTACGAAACAGTCAGCCTCGCCGACGACATTGCTGCCCGCCTCGAAGGCAAGTCGTCCTTGGGCCGGCTCGGACTGTTGACGCACTCCACCGCCGGCTTCATCGATCCCGGATTCTCGGGCCACGTGACATTGGAACTCTCCAACGTGGCCACCCTGCCCATCAAGCTGTGGCCCGGCATGAAGATCGGGCAGCTGTGCTTCTTCCGGCTGACATCCTCGGCCGAGCACCCCTACGGTTCCGGTGAATACGGCAACCGCTACCAAGGCCAGCGTGGTCCCACCGCCAGCCGCAGCCACCAGAACTTTCACCGGACGTCCATCTAGCACTCAGCTGCGCCTTTTGCCGGCGTCGAGGGGTTAGCTCTCAACTCTTTCTTTTGCGTCGAGGGGTTAGCTCTCGCCTCTTTTTCTTGCGCCGAGGGGTTAGCTCTCGCCTCTTTGGATGGCTTTTTCGGTCGAGACGTCGCCCCTCGGTGAGGCTCTCTCAGCCCCACTAGTCCTCCACACTGTGGGTAACCTCTCAGCGCATCTCCAACCATGCCAACAATGGCTGATGAGGATTTCCGCGCCGCTCCCGATCGAGATCCGGGGCCGTTCATTTACGCTCGCCGAGCAGCGGGCGGCCGGTATGCCGGATCATCGTGTCTGGAATAACGATCTTCGCGTTGCCAGCAGGGGAGTCCGGGTTCCTTGGGGAAAACAACAGGACCCTGCCCACACTGCCCGCCTCCTCACCGGCATAACTGAGGGAGCCATCTGTTGTCGGGAGACGGCTGCGATGCTGTGGGGATGCCCATTGCCCTGGGATGCCCAGCAGGATTTCCTGGTTCACCTGACGAGGTCCGACGGCACATTTCGGCCTCAACGCCGGGGAGTCAAGGGACATCGAATGGTGCTTGCAGTGCCGGACATCAGTTCCGTGGACGGGATTCCCGTGACCAGCCCCGCCCGCACGTGGCTGGATCTAGCTGCAGTGCTGGCCTTCGAGGACTTGGTCGCTGCCGCCGATTACTTCATCTGCAGCCAAACCCGAAGCTTTGGCCATAACAGGATCCCCCTCTGCTCGGCTGAGGATCTCAAGGCGCAAGTCGATCGACATACGGGCATGCGTGGCATTCGGAAGGCGCGGGCGGCGCTGGAGTTGACCCGGGTGGGCGCCGACTCTGTACCCGAGACCAGGCTGCGACTGGCCATGGGCCGCGACTTCCTGCCGGAACCTGTCTTGAGCTACGTGGTGCGTGATCCGTCGGGCCGCGAAGTGGCGTGGCCGGATCTCGCTTACCCCGACTTCAAAGTTGCGATCAATTACGACGGCGGACATCACCTTAGTGCCGATCAAAAGGAGTCCGACATCCGACGCGAGGCGGCGCTCGCAGCAAACGGCTGGATCTCTGTCGTCGTTACCGCCGAGCATGTTCGGGAACGCGGCTACGACGGCGTTGTATGCCGCATCCGTGAGGCGCTGGTACAGGGTGGATGGCCGTCGAGGGGTTAGGTCTCGGCCCTTTGGGTGGGCCTCTTTCAGGCGGGATGTCGCCCCTCGGCGAGAGAGGTGGGTGTTGGGGGTGTTGGGGGTGGTGAGGGGTTAGGTCTCGACCCTTTGGGCGGGACTCTTTCAGGCGAGATGTCGCCCCTCGGT
>NZ_JBIVTK010000008.1:0-193395 GCF_044756725.1 Paenarthrobacter sp. NPDC091669 | reverse complement strand
CGAGATGGTCGGGCTTTGTTGAGATGTCGCCCCTCGGCGCGGGAGCGAGAGAGGTGGGTGTTGGGGGTGTTGGGGGTGGTGAGGGGTTAGGTCTCGACCCTTTGGGCGGGACTCTTTCAGGCGAGATGTCGCCCCTCGGTGAGAGAGATGGTCGGGCTTTGTTGAGATGTCGCCCCTCGGCGCGGGAGCGAGAGAGGTGGGTGTTGGGGGTGTTGGGGGTGGTGAGGGGTTAGGTCTCGGCCCTTTGGGTGGGACTCTTTCAGGCGAGACGTCGCCCCTCGGCGAGAGAGGTGGGTGTTGGGGGTGGTGAGGGGTTAGGTCTCGACCCTTTGGGCGGGACTCTTTTCAGGCGAGATGTCGCCCCTCGGTGAGAGAGATGGTCGGGCTTTGTTGAGATGTCGCCCCTCGGTGAGAGAGATGGTCGGGCTTTGTTGAGATGTCGCCCCTCGGCGCGGGAGTGAGAGAGGTGGGTGTTGGGGGTGGTGAGGCGTTAGGTCTCGACCCTTTGGGTGGGACTCTTTCAGGCGGGACGTCGCCCCTCGGCGAGAGAGATGGTCGGGCTTGGTTGAGATGTCGCCCCTCGGCGCGGGGGTGAGAGAGGTGGGTGTTGGGGGTGTTGGGTGGTGAGGGGTTAGGTCTCGGCCCTTTGGGTGGGCCTCTTTCAGGCGGGACGTCGCCCCTCGGCGCGGCCAAGAGGATGGGGAGGCCTGGGTTAGGCTTGGGCGCGCTCCGGGGTCCGGGGCGGGGCGCCGGGGGTTCGGCGGAGGGCCTTGACCACTGGTTCCACGAAGCGGGCGGCCAACGGACCCAGGATGGCCATGATGAGGACGTAGGCCGTGGCGAGTGCGGCGAGTTCGTCGGGAACTGCCCCCGAAGCGACGGCCAAGCCCGCGATGACTATGGAGAACTCACCGCGGGCGATCAAGGCGGCCCCTGCACGGAAGCGGCCGGGCATAGCAATACCGGCGCGTTTGGCGGCCCAGAACCCCGTGAGCATTTTGGTTGCCGCAGTGACGACGGCCAGCACAAGCGCCCAGCCGAGGACGGGCGGGATCGACGTGGGGTCGGTGTTGAGTCCGAACGCCACGAAGAAAATTGCCGCGAAAAGGTCCCGCAGCGGCTCAAGGATACGGGTGGCATTGTGGGCCGTTGCGCCGGATATGGCGATGCCCAACATGAACGCGCCAACGGCTGCGGAAACCTGGAGTGCAGAAGCGATGCCGGCTACCAGAAGGGCCAGCCCAAGAACGTTCAGCAGGAACACCTCGGAGTTCTCGCTGTGGACTGCCTGCGAGACGCGGTGGCCGTGCCTGAGTGCGATGACCAAAACCACGGTGACAACGGCGAGGGCAATGCCCACCGTCTGCAGCCCGCCAAGGAAACCAACGCCGGCAAGGATGGCAGTGAGGATGGGGAGGTAGATGGCCATGGCCAGGTCCTCGAAAACGAGGATGGAGAGAACCACGGGTGTTTCGCGGTTACCAATCCGGCCGAGGTCGGTGATGACCTTGGCCGCGATGCCGGACGAGGAGATGTAGGTAACGCCTCCCATGACGATGGCGCCCACCAGTCCCCAGCCGAGAAGGACGGCCAATCCTGCGCCAGGCAGGAAGTTGAAGACAAAATCCATGACCCCGGCCTGCCATGATCGCCGGAGGCCCGTCACCAGCTCGGAGGCCGTGTATTCCAATCCGAGCATCAGCAGCAGCAGAATGACGCCGATTTCGCCGGAAAGATGGGCGAACTCGTGCATGCCGTCCAGCTTGACGAACCCGCCCGCGCCGAAGGCCAGTCCACCCACGAGGTAGAGGGGGATGGGGGACATGCCGATTCGGCCCGCTAGTCGAGCCAAGAGGCCGAGGCAGAAGACGACGGCCCCCAGTTCAACGAGGGCGAGTGCGAGCGGGTCCATCCCGCTTAGCCGTTGCGAAGGATGTCGGCTGCCGAGTCAAGACCTTCCTGCGTGCCGACCGCTACGAGCAAATCACCGGTGTGAAGTACGACGTCGGGTGCGGGCGAGGGGACTACCTCGCCTTCGCGCATGATCGCGACGATGGAGACACCGCTGCGGGTGCGGATCTGTGCTTTGCCCATCGGCTGGTTGACGAAGGGCGAATCAGGAGTGATGGAGAACTGGCGGGTGACGATGCCGGGTATCTCGCGATGCTCTTCTGCCAGGCGCATGGCAATGTGCTGGCCGCCCAAGAGGTTCCCCAGCGTTGACGCTTCGTCGGCAGTCAACGGAATGGACGCCTGGCACGTGTCAGGATCGTCCCACGTCGAGACGAAAAGCTCCGTTTCGCCTTCCCGCAGCTCCACTACACCGATGCGACGGCCCGAGGCCGTGACGAAATCCTTGCGGACCCCAAGGCCCGGGAGTTCGGTCTCATCCACGTTCATAGCTCCACCCTAAACTGTCCTGAACCGGTCCGGTACGACCCTCGTACTTCAACCGGTTCCTTGTAGTTAACGCTCGGGAACCACAGCTATTTCCACTTTCGCCGGCGGCTTGACCGGCAGGATCACCAGGAGGCCGGCCAGCAGGACCACCATGATTCCGAGGATGCCCCAACGTTGGGCTTCGCCCTCGGCAACCAGGGGGGAGGCGATGGCGATGCACAAGGTGAAGAGAGTGGGGGCGAGGAAGCTGACGGCCCGACCGGTAGTGGCGTACAAGCCGAAGAGTTCGCCCGCCTCGCCTTCCGGTGCAAGCCTGGCCAGGTAGGCCCGCGAGGACGATTGCGCAGGGCCTACGAACAGGCACAGCAGCAGGCCGAAGATCCAGAACGTGTTGCTCCCCGGCCACTCATTACCGAGGAAAACGTAGTCCCCGTTGCCCAGCACCAGGATGAAGATGCCGGCGATGAGGAGGCCTACCAGCGAGAGGACGATGACGGATTTGGGTCCGATCCTGTCGTCCAGGAAGCCGCCGATGATGGCGCCGACGGCAGCGACCACGTTTCCGAAGATGGCGAAGAAGATGACTTCCTTGAGCTCGAAACCGAACGTACCTGCGGCGATGACCCCGCCGAAGGTGAAAACAGCCGCAAGGCCGTCACGGAAGATGGCGCTGGAGAGCAGGAAGTAGATGGTGTGCGGGCTGGTCCTGTAGATGGCGCCGATGCGTCGGATCAGCAACTTGTAAGAGGCCAGGAAGCCCAAGGAAGCGGTGGCCTTCTTCGCCGGAACTTCAGGGACGGCGAACATCACAGGCAGGGCAAAGATGAAGAACCATAGTGCAGAGAAGACTGCCACGAGCCTGATGTTGAGGGAGTCCTGCGTCGAGGCGCCAAACCAGTCGAAGGACGGCTGGACGAACAGTTGCAGGACCAGCAGAAGGGCAACGATGCCGCCCAGGTATCCCATGGCCCAGCCAAAGCCGCTGACCTTGCCTATGTTCTTGGGAGTGGAGATCTGCGCCAGCATGGCGTTGTAGTTGACGCCGGCGAACTCAAAGAAGACGTTGCCCAGGGCGATGAGGCAGACACCGAGCAACAGGAACTCGGGCTGGGGAAAGACAAAGAAGCAGAGCGCCGTGAGCACGGCAGTGGCAGCCGTGTTGACCCCGAGCCACAGCTTACGGCGGCCACCGGCGTCCGAACGCTGCCCGGTGACCGGAGCCAGCAGGGCAATGGCCAGTCCCGCGATGGCCAGGGCAGCACCCAGCGCTGCCGAGGCAGCGTCCTCTCCGCCGAAAGCACTGGATGTGAGGTAGACGGTGAAAACGAACGTGGTCATGACCGCATTGAAGGCGGCCGAGCCCCAGTCCCAGGACGCCCACGCAAGGATCTGGCCCTTCTTGGAGACGACAGGTCCTGAGGCGAGCTCGGAGGTCGGTTGGGAGGCTTCGGGAACTACGGCCGCGTTCATAGCTCGATGCTATAGCGGAGGGGAGAACGGCGGGCGGATGACAGCCCGCTATGTGGAGAACAGGGATTGAAACGTAACCTGCAGCCCTCTTCTTTGGCGAAAAACTGTCCGTCCCCCTTGATAAACTAGCTAAACCGAACCCAACGTATGACCGCCTGCTCCAACTTTGACAATTCGTTCCTGACTTTGCGGAGAAAACAGTGATCACAGTTCTCGCCATCACCTTTGTAGCGGCAACTGTGGCGCCCTTGATCTTCAGCAAACTCGGCAGGAATGCTTTCTACGTCCTGGCATCGGTCCCAGCGGCGGCCTTCATTTGGCTGCTCTTCCAGTACGGCCCTGTATATTCCGGTGGCGGCATAGAAGAAACCCTTCCGTGGATCCCCAGCTTGAAACTGGAGCTGGCTTTCCGCATGGATCCGTTGGCGTGGATCATGTCCCTCCTGATCCTCGGAGTAGGTTCCCTGGTGCTGGTCTACTGCGCCCGGTACTTCAAGAACAAGGACGCGGACCTCGGCGGCTTCGGCGCCCAATTGCTGGCCTTCGCCGGAGCCATGTTCGGCTTGGTGACCTCCGATGACCTCCTGCTGTTGTTCATCTTTTGGGAGCTCACCACCATCCTGTCCTACCTGCTGATCGGCTACGCGCGTACCCGTTTGGCAGCACGCCGCTCGGCACTGCAGGCGCTGATGGTCACCACCGCTGGTGGCCTCGCGATGCTCGTTGGCCTCATCATCATGGGCCAGGCAGCTGGAACTTACCGCATTTCGGCCATTTTGGACCAAGCCTCAACCCTCATGACCGGACCCATGCAGGGTGCGGTGACGGCCGCCGTCGTACTTATCCTGGCCGGTGCGGTGACGAAATCGGCGCTGGTTCCGTTCCACTTCTGGCTGCCGGGCGCCATGGCGGCCCCCACCCCAGTCAGCGCGTACCTGCACGCGGCGGCGATGGTGAAGGCCGGCATCTACATCGTGGCGCGCCTTGCTCCGGGCTTTTCCGAATCGGAATTGTGGCTGCCGGTGGTCCTGGGGCTCGGGTTGGCCACCATGCTTGTGGGTGGGTACCGGGCCCTCCGCCAGACCGATATCAAGCTCATCCTTGCCTATGGCACCGTGAGCCAGCTCGGCTTCCTCACCATGGTGGTGGGGCTCGGACGCCCGGATGCGGCGCTCGCCGGCCTCGGGCTGCTCCTTGCCCACGGCCTGTTCAAGGCGGCGCTGTTCCTGGTGGTGGGCATCATCGACCACCAGTCCGGAACGCGCGATATTCGTAAGCTCTCCGGCGTCTTCCGTTCATCGCGCGCCCTTGGAGTAGTTGCAGCGATCGCCGCGGCGTCCATGGCCGGGGTGCCTCCTTTGGCCGGCTTCGTTGCCAAGGAATCAGTCTTCGAAGCGTTCGTTCACTACGGCACGGGGAATGACGCTCCTGCCTGGGGTATCTGGATTTTGGTTGGACTGGTGATCGGGTCCATCCTGACGTTCGCCTACAGTGCCCGGTTCATGTGGGGCGCGTTTGCCACCAAGCCCGGCGTTGAACCCACTCCGTTCAAACCCATCAAGCCCGCCTTCCTGGCCGCGCCGGCCATCCTGAGCCTGCTCACCATTGCTTACGGTGTGTGGCCGGCTCCCGTCGACACCTGGATCCAGCCTTATGCAGCGCTGTTCGCCGACAGGCCGGACGCGGTCGACGCCGGGCACTTGGCTTTGTGGCACGGCCTCACCCCCGCACTGGGGCTGACAGCGATAACGTTCGCGGCGGGCGCTGCGATGTTCTATGGACGCAACATCGTGTCCCGGGCCCAAAGCCTGGTTCCGGACTGGGTTGATGGCGACCGCGCCTACCAGCACACCATCGGCGCGCTGGACGACATCGCTGTCTGGGTCACGGGCCGTACACAGCGTGGTTCGCTCTACTTCTACTTGACGGTCATCCTCACCGTAGCCTTCGCTGTACCGCTGGCTGCCTTGATTGCGGCCAACAAGCCCCTGCCCGAAGGCATCTACTTCATAGACCCCAACTCTCCGCTGCAAATGGTTGCCGGAGCGGGAATCGTGGTGGGTGCGTTGGCCGCCGTCCGGGCCAACAAGCGCTTCCTAGCGGTCCTTATGGTGTCCGTGACGGGCTACGGCATCGCCCTCATGTTTGCCCTGCAGGGCGCTCCGGACCTGGCGCTGACACAGATGCTGGTGGAGACCATCGTCCTGGTGGCGTTTGTGCTCGCGATGCGCAGCCTGCCGGCCGAGCTCCGGGACAGGACCGGCGGCAGGCTTCGGGTGATCCGTGTGATCATCGGTGCAGCGTTCGGCATCACCATGATCTTCGTGGCGATCTACGCCATGGGAGCCCGCGTGGCCACACCCATTTCCTTGGACTTCCCCCGTCTGGCGTACGAGGGCGGTGGCGGCCTGAACGTCGTCAACGTGACCTTGGTGGACATTCGGGCCTGGGATACGTTCGGCGAAATTTCGGTGCTCGCCATCGCGGCCACGGGCGTGGCCAGCCTGATCTTCGTTCGCAGCCGCGGTGATCGGATCAAGACCTCAGAGGCAGTGCCGGAAGGCAGCGTGGGGCGCCGCACCGGCGTCGACCGTGACTCCCGGGATGGTGCCACGCTGGCCGTGGCCAAAAAGTTCACTGACGTCAGCCGCGACGCCTGGCTGGTGGCGGGCCGCACCCTGGCTCCCGAACGCCGCTCGATCATCTTCGAAGTGGTGACCAGGCTGATTTTCCACTCGATGATCGTCTTCTCCATCTACCTGCTCCTCGCCGGCCACAACCTGCCAGGCGGCGGTTTCGCCGGTGGCCTCACCGCGGGCCTGGCCCTGACCATCCGCTACTTGGCGGGCGGCCGGTTCGAGTTGAGCGAGGCAGCGACAGTCAGCGCCGGGACCCTTTTGGGGACGGGACTCGCGACGGCGGCAGCCTCGGGTCTGGTGCCGCTCTTCCTCGGCGGACAGGTGTTCCAGAGTGCGATCATCGAGTTCTGGCTGCCGGTCTTCGGAGACGTCAAGTTTGTCACCTCCACCATCTTCGACATCGGCGTGTACATCGTGGTGGTGGGCTTGGCGCTCGACGTTCTCCGCAGCCTCGGTGCCGAAATCGACGAACACTTTGAGGGCAAGGGCGCGCCCCTCGCAGAGGAAGACGCCGCCGACCTTGCAGAAGAAGCCGCTGAATCCGCAGCATCCGGGAAAGGTACCGCATGAGCATCAACCTGACCCTGCTGATCGTCATGGGCGTTTTGTACGCCTGCGGCATCTACTTGATCCTGGAGCGGAGCCTGACGCGCGTGCTGTTGGGATTGATGTTGCTGGCCAACGCCACCAACATCCTGATCCTGACCACCGGCGGATACGCCGGGTTGGCGCCCTTGTTCACCAAGGAAACCAGCCCGGACGCCTATAGCGATCCGCTGCCCCAAGCGCTGATCCTTACCTCGATCGTCATTTCCTTTGCCGTGACGGCCTTCATGCTGGGCATTATCTACCGCACGTGGGTCCTGGCGCGGCAGGACGAAATCCAGGATGACCTCGAGGACCGCCGCGTTGCGGAGACGCCAAGCTTCGACGCCGAGGACGACGCCATTGTGCCGTTGGAAACCTCGGAGTTCGCCGTCACCCCTGCCAATACCTCGGACCACACTCACCCCGAAGCCACCGAGACCCCCAGCAAGGCACCAAACCAGGAAGGAGGCAGCGCGTGAATCTCGCAAACCTGTCGCCGCTAGCTGTCCTCCTGCCAATTCTGGGTGCCGCTCTTGCGTTCCTGTTGATCCGGCATCACACCGCCCAGCGCGTGGTGAGCATCGGCATCCTGAGTGCGACGCTGCTGCTCGAGTGCCTCCTGCTGATCTCTGTATGGGATGGCGGCACAACGTCAGTCACCCTGGGCGGATGGCTGCCGCCGTGGGGTGTGGTCCTGGTAGTGGACCAGTTCTCCTCGCTCATGTTGGTTGTCTCCACCGTGGTAAGCCTTGCGGTGTTGATCTACGCCACCGGTCAAGGAATGGCCGACGGCGACCAGGAAGCACCCGTCTCGATCTTCCACCCCACGTACCTGATCCTGGTGGCGGGCGTGTCCAACGCCTTCCTCACTGGCGATCTCTTCAACCTCTACGTAGGCTTCGAGATCCTGCTGACGGCAAGCTACGTGCTCATGACCTTGGGCGGCACGGGGCCCCGCATCCGTGCGGGCGTCACCTATGTGGTGGTGTCGGTGGTGTCATCCGTGCTGTTCCTGATCGCCATCGCCATGATCTACGGGGCCACGGGGACCATCACCATGGCGGACCTTGCCATCAAATTGGCGGAACTGGACCAAGGCACCCAGAACCTCCTGCACGTCATGCTCCTGGTGGCCTTCGGCATCAAGGCTGCCGTGTTCCCGCTGTCCTTCTGGCTCCCTGACTCCTACCCGACTGCACCGGCGCCGGTTACGGCCGTGTTCGCAGGCTTGCTGACCAAAGTGGGCGTCTACGCCATGGTCCGCACGGAAACGCTCTTGTTCCCCGGTGACACCCTGAATGTTCCCCTCATGGTGGTGGCGTTACTCACCATGGTGGTGGGCATCCTGGGTGCCTTGGCCCAAAGCGATATTAAACGTCTGTTGTCGTTCACTTTGGTCAGCCACATCGGGTACATGGTGTTTGGCCTGGCCATGAGTTCCGTTGCAGGGTTGGGCGCCGCCGTCTTCTACGTGGCGCACCACATTACCGTGCAGACCAGCCTGTTCCTGGTCACAGGTCTCATAGAACGCAGGGGCGGCAGTTCGTCCATTGACCGGTTGGGCGGTTTGGCCAAGCTCTCCCCGTTGCTGGCGTTGCTGTTCTTCATCCCGGCCATGAACCTCGCAGGCATCCCACCGTTCTCAGGCTTCCTGGGAAAGTTGGGTCTCCTGCAGGCCGGTGTGGAACTGGGCACACCCTTGGCCATCACGCTGGTGGTGGGTGGCGTGGTCACCAGCCTCCTGACGCTGCTGGCCATCGCCCGCGTATGGAACAGGGCCTTTTGGCGCAAGCCCGAAGACGCCGAGTATCCGGACCCTGCTCTCCTGAATCCCGGAAACGTGGGCGTCTTGCCGCGGACCATGGTTGGTTCGACGGCGGGACTGGTAGTTTTCGGGGTCGCGCTGACGGTCTTCGCCGGTCCGCTCTTCCACGTGGCTGACGGTTCGGCAGGGATCATGCTGGATCGTTCGGCGTATATCCACTCGGTCCTGGGCGACTCGGTCGAGGTGCCACCGCTTGGGCCGCCCGAGGAACTGCAGACGGGTGATGCCAAATGAGCCGTAAGCCCATTTCATTCCGCACCGAACTGCCCCTGCTCATTTGGTTGGTCATTGTCTGGGGCGCACTGTGGCGGGATTTCAGTCCCGGGAACCTGCTGTTCGGTGCGCTGATAGCCGTGCTGGTAGCCAAGCTGTTCTACCTTCCACCCGTGGAACTGAGCGGCAGGTTCAACATCCTGCGCGCCATTCCCTTCGCCCTGATGTTCCTCGCCAAAGTGGTGGCAGCGAGCTTCCTGGTGTTGTTCCTGGCCGTGGTCAAGGGACCCAAGGTGCGCAGCGCCGTCGTCGCCGTTCCCTTGCGCAGCCACTCGGACCTGATGGTGACGGCCACGGGGCACGTCATCTCGCTGATTCCGGGTTCGCTGGTGGTGGAAGTGGACCGGTCGACGTCCACGCTGTACCTGCATGCGCTCAATATCTACGAAGAAGCGGACATCGACAAAATTCGCGAGGAAGTCCAGACCATTGAAGCGCGGTTGATCCGGATCATGGGCACGCGCGAAGAAATGGAAGCCCTCAACGCCGAAGTACGTCCTGGAATGGAAGGGGCAGCACGATGAAGGAGATCATCCTTGTGGTCACGGCGGTGATCCTCAGCCTGGCTGCCGCGGGCGCGATTGTCCGGATCGCCATCGGCCCTTCCCTGCTGGACCGCGTGCTGGCCTCGGACGTCTTGCTGGCCATCCTGGGTGCTGCACTGGCGATCGACATGGCGATGAACAGGCACCTCAACAACCTGATGCTGCTGGTGGCCCTCGCGGTGATCGGTTTCATCGGATCTGTGACCGTTGCACGGTTCGTGGCTGAACGGAGGGAGCAGAACAATGAGTCCTGATGCCACCGGCGTGGATGTCGTGGTCGATGCTGTCACCGCAGTGTTCCTGGTGGTGGGCGCCTTGATGTCCTTGGGCGCTGCCATCGGTTTGCTGCGATTCCCGGACCTCATGAGCCGCATGCACGCAGCTACCAAGCCCCAGGTCCTGGGGTTGTTCCTCATGCTTGCTGCGATTGGCCTGCAAATGCGGACGTGGTGGGTTTGGCCGGTTTTGCTGGTGGCATGGATTTTCCAGTTGTTGACGGCACCTGTGTCCGCCCACATGGTGGGTCGCTCCGCCTACCGCACCAAGCACGGCCACCGCGAGATGCTCACGAAGGACGAACTCGAGGCTGTTGTGCAACGGGCGGCTGCGGGGCAAGAACCCCGGAACGACCGCTAAAAGTCCCAGTCACAGCAAACGCGGGGTCGCTCTGCGTCCACTGGTGTTCATTCCATCAGGTGGAGGCAAAGCGGCCCCGCGTTGTTGTCTGTGGTTGCGGGCTAGACGATGTCGTGCGTCTTGGCGAAACGGGCAATGGCACGCTGGGTGCCACGGCTGGCCAGCACCTGAATCAGGGTGCTGACGAAGGCTGAGATCAGCGCAAAAGTCAGTGCTGAACGCAAGCTCGTTTCCATGTCGTCGTTGCCCAGGGGTGGTTTGCTGCCAGTGGCCTTTTCCCACCCTTTGTTGACGAGTTTGGTGCCTACGAAGCCCGCTCCGAGGCTTACTCCGGCACCGATCAGCTTGAAGAAGAGGTTCATGCCCCCAGCCTAGCCTTCCGAGGGCCGACTCAAGAGTCAGTGGCGGCTTTCGCGCTCTTTCAGGAACGCTGCCAAGGACCCAACGGGGGCCAGCACGGGAACAACAGCGTGCTCTGCCGACCAGACAGCGTCCACGGTCTCAAACCCAGCGATTTCCTTGAGCAGGTAATAGGTGGGCGGCATCAGCTTCAATGTGCCGGCCGCTTCCGCTTCCAGGATTCCGGCCACCGGCATCCACAACGATTGCCAGGCCTCCGTGGTTTGATGCTGCGGCTCGGCTCCCGGGGAAGGCTTGGCAAGGTAGAAGTAGGTGTCAAAACGCTTCGGCATGTCCGTAGGCGTGATCCAGTTGGCCCAAGGGCGGAGATCCGCAGCGCTGATGCTGAGCCCGGATTCCTCCTGGACTTCGCGGATTGCGGCTGTGAGGACAGTCCCTGCGTTGGTTTCGGCCTGCGTTGAGCTGGTGCCCGTGCCGGTGCCGGTGCCGGTGCCGGAGTTGGCGTCGGCGCCGATGGAACTCGAACACCAGGCGGCAGCGTGGCGTTGAAGCAGGTCCGCTGGATAGTCCCAGCCTGACTCGTCCGCCGCATCCACCCGGCCGCCGGGAAAGACCACCATTCCGGCAGCGAAATCCATGGTGCTGACCCTGTGCTGGACGAACGCTTCGAGCCCGCCCGGGGCATCACGGAGAAGGATGACGCTGGCAGCGAGCCGGGGCTCGGATATGGTGCCGTCGGCGGCAGGGCCATCCTGAGTGGGTAGGTCCGTCATGAATGTGCCCCTTTGCCGCGGTCGAGTCTGCTGGATCATTCTCTCAGGTCTCTTCGTGTGGCGGCGTGAGGGGTGTAGAGCGGGCCTCGCAACGCAATGCAACGCACCCCGCTTCGTCCGATTGTGACCACGGCCCGGCAACGGACCAGCGCCCGCGACACACGCAGGTGTAAACTGAACCAGCCCATCAGGGCAGATTTGATAACGACAGGGGAGCGCCGCCGTCGGACCTTGCAGAGATGCAGGAGACGCGAGGGCGCTGAGAGTGCGGACAGCCGCAGACCCTCGAACCTGATCCGGTTAGTACCGGCGCAAGGGAGTCGAGCTTCTCAGAGTGTCCGGATCCGGACGGCGCAGGCCGGTTGGAATTCCGGGGAGCACTTTCCCCTCCTGTAACCTCAGGAGGCAGAAAATGACCACGGTAAACGTGAAGAAGACCAGTTATAACTGGCGTGTTGTAGACATCGTTGTGGCGGCCTTGATCGCCATCGCGGGCGGCGTGATCTTCTGGGCATGGTCCCAGGGCGCCGCACTGGTATCCATCCCCATGAACGCGACGTATCCGCCGCTCACCGGCCTGATCGCCGGTGGCTGGATGATCCCCGCAGTCCTGGGCATGCTCATTATCCGCAAGCCGGGCGCAGCGTTGTTCTGCGAAGCCGTCGCAGCCACCGGTGAGCTGATCATGGGTTCCCAGTACGGCACCACCGTTTTGATCTCCGGTGTCTTGCAGGGCCTCGGCGCCGAGCTGGTCTTCGCAGCTTTCCGGTACAAGAAGTTCAACCTGCCCACGGCCCTCCTCGCGGGTGCCGGTGCGGGCCTCTTCTGCGGCCTGAACGACTCCTTCCTCCCATGGGGCTGGAACATCGCCTATGAGGCAATGGACAAGCTGGCGTACATCACTTTCACTACCATCTCGGGTGCCATCATCGCCGGCGCACTGTCCTGGATTGCCACCCGTGGCTTGGCGAAAACCGGCGTGCTGAGCTCCTTCGCATCGCGCAAGGCCGCGTCGGAGCCCGTCTTCAGCTGATGCCCGCCACGCAGAGCGGCAGCAACAACAGCAGCCCGGTACGGCCTGCCGCCATCTCCGCCGAGGGCTGGGGTTGGCGGCATGCCGGCCGGTCCACTCCGGCCATTCATGGGTTGGACCTCCGGATTGAACCGGGCGAGCGGGTTCTCCTTCTGGGACCATCCGGTGCCGGCAAATCAACGCTGCTGCACGCCCTCGCCGGTGTGCTGGGCGATGAGGAAGACGACTCGGACGAGTCCGGTTCACTGCTGATCGATGGCGTCGCGCCCCGGGAGCAGCGTGGCCGCGCCGGGTTGATGCAGCAGGACCCGGAAACGCAGGTGGTCTTGTCGCGGATTGGCGACGACGTCGCCTTCGGTGCCGAGAACCTTGCTGTGCCCCGGGACGAGATCTGGTCCCGCGTCCATGAAGCGCTCGACGACGTGGGGTTGCGTACCGCCGCGGGCGGCGGTTTGGCCTTGGACCACCCGACGGCGGCACTCTCCGGAGGGCAGAAGCAGCGCCTTGCGCTGGCGGGTATTTTGGCGATGCGACCCGGCTTGATCCTCTTGGACGAGCCCACGGCCAACTTGGATCCGGCAGGCGTGCTGGAAGTACGTGACGCGGTGAAGCGTTGCCTGGACAAGACCGGCGCCACACTGGTGGTGGTGGAACACCGCGTGTCCGTGTGGAAAGACCTCGTGGACAGGATCGTCGTCCTGGCACCGGGCGGAGTCCTCTTGGACGGCCCACCGGACCAGGTCCTGTCCGAGGCCCGCAGCAAGTTGATGGCTGCAGGCGTCTGGGTGCCGGGGTACGTTCCCGCAACCCGCGAACGACGCAGCCAAACCCACACCGCCCCACTGCTCCTCGCAGCCCAGGACCTCGCAGTTTCCCGGCAAAAACCGCGGCGCAAGGGTTTCAAGACCTTCCCGCCCGTCCCGGTGCAAACGGGAATCACCGCGCAGGTCAGGGCCGGCCAAGCACTGACCATCACTGGTCCCAATGGTGCCGGAAAGTCCACGTTCGCGCTCACGTTGGCCGGCCTTTTGGCGCCGGTGGACGGTACGGTGAGTGCCGCCGTCGAGCTTTCCGAGGGGGCCGGCATTGACCCGTTCAAGTGGAAAGCAGACCAGCTGATTTCACGGATCGGGACGGTGTTCCAGGAACCGGAGCACCAGTTCGTCACGGGCAAGGTGCTGGACGAGCTCATGTTTGGGCCCAGGCATCTGGGCCACGGCGAAGAACGCGTGGACGAACTGTTGGAGCGGCTGCGGCTGACTCATCTGGTCGACGCCAATCCGTATACGTTGTCCGGCGGCGAGAAGCGGCGGCTTTCGGTGGCCACCGTGCTGGCCGCGCACCCCAAAGTCCTGGTGCTCGACGAGCCTACGTTCGGCCAGGACGCCAATACGTGGGCCGAATTGGCGTCGTTCCTTTCAGAGTTGCTGGACGCCGGGACAGCCGTGGTCTCCGTGACCCACGATCAGGAGTTCAGCGCAGTGCTCGGCGGAACGGAGCTGCGGCTCGGTCCGGTACACCATGGTGAAGCCACGCATCAGGAAGCGGGTGCAGCATGAGGGATGCGTTGAACCTCCGCGGGAACCATGCCCTGCTGACCCGAGCCAACCCCTTGGCAAAGTTCGTGTCCGTTTTCCTGATTTCCCTGGTGCTGGCCTTGTCCATCGACTGGGTATCGGCGTCCACGGCCTTGGTTGCGGAGCTGGCGTTGTTTCCGCTCGCCGGGCTGACGCTCAGGCTTCTGTGGCAGCGCGCTTGGCCCCTGATCATCGCGGCCGCGATCGGCGGCTGGAGCACTGCGATTGTGGCGGCGGACAGCGGCGCTGTACTGCTCGACGTCGGACTCTGGTCCATCAGCGAAGGTTCCCTTGAGCTGGGGCTGGGTTTCATGGTGCGCGGGTTGGCGATCGCGTTGCCGGCGATCCTGCTAATGACCTGCACGGACCCAACGGACCTGGCCGATGCGCTGGCGCAGAAGGCGAAGCTGCCACACCGCTTTGTCCTCGGCTCCCTGGCGGCCATGAGGCTGGTGGGCCTCATGGCCGAGGAATGGCAGACCATCGGCATGGCCCGCCGGGCCCGCGGCGTCGGTTCCCAAGGCAGCCCGCTGCAACGGCTGAAGGCCACTCTTGGCCAGAGCTTCGGGCTGTTGGTCCAAGCTGTTCGGAGGGCATCCCGGCTGGCAGTGACCATGGAAGCGCGCGGCTTCGGCGGCGGTCAGCGGACGTGGGCCCGCGAATCCACGTACTCGTTGCTGGACGCGTGGGTACTGCTGGGCGGCGTGGTCATCGCGAGCGGTGCCGTGCTCGCGGCCGTGGGTGCGGGAACGTGGAGCTTCGTCTGGCGTTAGGAAGCCTGCTGTTCCTGGATCTCGTCAAAACCTGCCCGCGTCAGGAACCCCAGCTGGGCTTCCTTCTCGGCGAGCTGGATGATGGGTCCCAGCTCAAAGCAGGTGGCCTCCAGACGACGCAGCGCCTTGGCGTTGCGTGAATCCGGTTCCACCACAATCCGGTCCTTGCCCGGCAGGGAGAACATGTACTTGATCAGGGACGTACCGAGTTTGGGCGTGAAGTGCGGGATGGGCCGGGTGGCGGGGGCCAACAGCAAGTGCATGCCGATGTCTGCTTCGCGTGCGGGGTAGGCCTCGCCCACGGGGTCGTGAAGTGGCTCGTAGGTCTGGAAAAGGGCCAACGGTTCGCCGTCAAGGACGGCCAGGAACGCGTGGTGGGTCTCCAGCGAATCAAGGAACTCGTAGATCCCCTGGACTTCTTCGCGGGAATTCTCCGTCATTCCCCAGAACTTGGCGCGGGGCTGGGTAACCCATTCGAAGATGAGGTCGATGTCCTCGGCGGGGACCAGCGGCACAAGCCGCAGCGCCCCCCATCCCTCGAGGTCTTCGGAGTAGATGGTGGTGCGGACAGAGAAGTCCTGGGCGGTGGTGGTCATGGCTTCCTTCGGGCTGATGCGTGACTGACGTGACTGATGGGATGCGGGAACGGGGTGGGTCAGGGAGTGTCTTTGATCAATTCGGGCCAGTCAGTGACCACCGGAGCGAGTTCCCCGGCGGTCCAGAGCGGGAGTTGGTCGGCAAAGTGCTGGTGGCCAGGCGTACCGGAGGCGCCGAAAGGCACGATCCAACGGCTGTTGCGCCGCTCGGACAGGTCCCAGACGTAGCGGGCCACGGAGCCCCGAAAGCTTCGGTCATCCACGCCGGGCAGGCTCTCGGTGCAAAGCACACACCCCGTATCTCCGCTGAGGTCGGCCGTGGGTGCGGCAGCCGCGAGCGGGCCGGGGAGGACGTGAACGGCCAACAGCGTGTGCCTGTCGCTCCAGGAGCCCGGCCCGGGCTCCTCCAGCGAAACGTCCTCGAGCGCTGCGGCAGCTTCCACTCCGACGCTGATGCCGAGTTCCGAGCCGCGTACCAAAAGGGTCTCAAGCGCAAAGCCGATCCTGGATGCCACTGACAACCACGGACCGAACAAGGGCGAGTAGCCGGTTGGCTCGTTCAACGGCGCCAGCGCGGAATGTTGTGCCAGGCGCCGGACCAATGAGCCCCGCCACGCCGCAAACACTGCGGCGTGATGGCTCCCGGCGTCCATGCGGCCGTCCCACTCCAGCAGCAGCGAACGCAGTCCCGAGGCATCCCGGGATAAATCATCAGCGTCCAGGCCGGACAGCACCGACCGGAACAACGGCCACGGACCCAGGAGGGTGTCGGTATGGATGGACTGCATGTCGTCCACGGACAACGGCCCCGAAGCCGACTCAAGCAACCCACGGATGCGCAACGCCCGATGCGCGGGGGCGAACTCCAGGGCTACGGCGTCGCCGCCTCCCGCCGCACGGTCGTTCGCGCTCACGGCAAACTGCTCCACCTCCGTGCGGGGCAGGATCACGTACTGACCGTCCCACCCATGGCGGGCCGAGAAGGCCGGCGCGGGCAACCTCCTGTTGGCGGGATTGCGCTGCGGAACAAGCCCGGCAACAAAGTGCCGCACTGCTCCGGAGGTGTCTCCGGCCACCACGCTGTTGACGGGCTCAACCCAGGCATCGAACGCCGCTTCAACCTCGGAGACGCTCCGGCTCCGCAGCAGCGGCAGGAGGGCCTCGAAACCAAGCCGCCCCTCGACGCGCGCAGGGAAGCGCAAACTCAGCGCCCCGCCGTCGGGCGCTTCAGAGATCACCGAACCCCGCGCGGTCTCGATGACCTCAACGGTGACCGGCTCACCGTCGCGGACGGTGATGGTTTCGGCACTCACGACGGCGGGTTCCCAGCCTTGCGCTCCCCGCGCCTCGATGCGTTCCCCGGTGGCGTCCGTGACCCGGCGCAGTTCTTCCTCGAAGAGGTCCTGATAGTCGGCCATGGCGTTGGTGATGGCCCAGGCGGTATGCCCTGTGTGGGCGAAGTGCGGGAGCCCGGGGACGCCGGGGAACGCGAAACCGATCGCGTCGAAGTCCGGGCAGGCGAGCCGTACCTGCTGGTACACGCCGGGGAGTTCCATGAGGCGGTGGGGGTCGCCGGCGATCAGCGGGAGGCCGCTCACGGTCGTCGAGCCGTGTGCGGCCCAGGCGTTGCTGCCTGACCAGACGGGAGCTTCGATGCTGAACAGGCTCACGGCGTCGTCGCCCAATGTCCGCGTGACGTGGGCCCTGAACAGCTTGTTGGGGAACGTGGAGAAGAGGATGTGATGGACCAGGAAGACACCCAGCGGCGTCCACGGATTCCATGGCTCCGGCGCGCAGGCGGATTCGACGAATTCGGGGCCGCCGCGGAGTCCGTCTGCCAGCGCTTGGTTGATGCCGGCCACGTACTGTCCGCACCAACGCTGAGTGTCGGCGTCGAGGTTTTCGAAGCAGCGGCGCGCGGTGTCATCCAGCCGGGCTTGACGGGCAAACCGGTCCCAGACCACAACCTCGGCACCCAGGACTTCAGCTGTGCGGCCTTCGGAGCGCCACCTTTCCAGCTCGATCTGCCAAGAGCGGTCAGTGGCCACGTTCATGCCCTGGAGGAAGGCGAGATCGTCGGAAGAATCCGCCCACAAATGGGGGATTCCCCACTGATCTCGGTAGGTTCCGGGGCCGCCTGCCGGGGCGGGAGGATGCGTCGGGGCAGGCGTCATAATCTCAGGCCGCTTTCGAGCTTAGGTTAGGCTTACTTAAGCTCAAGATAAATGGCTTTGGCCCCGTTCACAAATCGTGGCCGTTCGTGAAGGAGTGTTGCTTGAAGCGCAATTGGGAAGGCGTCGTGCTCAAAGTCATGGGCGCCAAGGATTTCACGCTGGAAGTCACCGGGAAGGAAGAAATCACCCCGGACTTCCTCCGCGTGCACGTGCGCGACGGTGGACTGCTGGAGCGAAGCGGACTGCATCCCACCATGTGGATCCGGCTGTGGTTCCATGATTCCGGCAAGGCCCACCAGCGTGCCTACACCCTGGTCAACGCTTCCCTTGCGGACGGCACGTTCAGCATGGACTTCGCGATGCACAACGGTGTGGCCGCCGATTGGGCCCGCTCCGTCCAGGCCGGCGACACCATCGACGCCACCGTGCAGGGCAGTTCCTTCACGTTCCCGCAGCCCGCTCCGCGCCGGATCTGGGTAGTGGGCGATCCCGCCTCCATCCCGGCCATCAACTCGTTGCTGGACGAGCGGGAACTCACTGCCGGGGGCGCGGCTCCCGTGACCGCCTGGCTTGAATACCAGCACGACGCCGACCCCTCGCTGGAGGTGCGGACGTCAGAGTCCGACGTCGTCAGCTGGGTTCCGCGCAAACGTGACGGTGCCGCGTTGGTTGAGGAAGTCTGCGATACGCTCACTGCGGAGATCGTGTCCGTGGACAACGACTTCTTCTGGATCGCCTGCGAAGCTTCCAGCACCCGGGCAATCGTGAAACACCTGCGGAAGACGCTGGGCGTGGACAAGCACCGGATCGACGCACTGGGGTACTGGCGCGTCTAGGAACCGCGGCGTTTCCATCGCGGCGTTTCTGCGGGCTTCAGACGCTACTCGCGCCAGGTGAGGAAGCCCTTCTTCCCCTCCGGCGGGGTGAGGACCACGTCCCGGCCGTACTTCTTCTGTGCGTCAGCGCCGAAGAAGGCATCCGGGATAATGCGGATTGCCTTGGCCACCTTCCCGTCCTTCAGGAAGACGAACAACGCGGGCGACGCCGTGTAACGGTTCTCCTTGGTCAGAGGCTCGCCGAAGGCTGCTTCGATGTCCTTGGCCGGCGTTCCCTCCGTCACGAAACCCGCCTGGTCCCACTCAAAGTCCGTGGCGTCAGCCAGTTTCAAGGCCGTCCCGTTCTTCGCGGACTCGAGCACCTGGCTGTTGAGCTTCTCGTTCGATTCGGGCATGACAGATCCTCCTAGTGAACACGCGGCCAGGGCGCAGGCCAGGATGAGAGTGAGCAAGCCGGCGAGGGTAGGGCGGCCTGCAAGAGTGGGGCGGTCTGCAAGAGTGGGGTGGCCTGCGGAAGTCCGCGGCCGTCGTCGAGCCTGTGTTTGGTGGTGGAACCTCACGAGGTGGTCCTCGACTCGTCATTGAACTCCGGATCCTCGCCCGGGGCTGGCTCGGCATTGTTGGCATCGCCGGTTTGGTCCATGGGGACCTCATTGGACGGGTGGGGCAGCAGGTCCTGTCCCACCACCACAGTGTCGCCGTTGTTCACAGCTTCCTCGATCAAATCCGCA
This sequence comes from Paenarthrobacter sp. NPDC091669, assembly GCF_044756725.1. Classification (NCBI taxonomy): domain Bacteria; kingdom Bacillati; phylum Actinomycetota; class Actinomycetes; order Micrococcales; family Micrococcaceae; genus Paenarthrobacter; species Paenarthrobacter sp. NPDC091669. Next base: position 174,166 of record NZ_JBIVTK010000008.1, on the reverse strand, counting down.
AGCTCCTCAGCGCTGGCATCCGGGTTGGCTATGGCCACATTGCGGCCCACCTCATTGTTGTACAGATCCATGGCTTCGCGCGGCGCGGGGTTGCCGGGGAGCTGCTCGTGCGCCGTGGCGTAGTCCTCTGCCCAGTCCGCACCGAACTCCTTGACCATGAGCGCGTTCCAATATGCGTGACGGAAGGCATCGTTCTGGTCATCGTTGCGGTCGGCGCTGGGGAAGCGCTCGTCGGCAGTGCTGAAGGCGTCATCGTGAATGCCTTTGAAGGCGTTCATCTCGAAAGGACCCAGCCCGTTGAGGAGTTCCGCTTCCTTTTCGGTGACCTCCCTTTGGTCAACCACGAAGCGCAGGGGGTCCCAGTCCCCGGGCCAATTGGTGGTCTCGGCGTCGCTGACCTGGTATTTGTCCAGGATTTCCTGGGGTGTGGGCTGGTCGGGGTTGGGATTGGCTGCGGTTTTGGTGGTGTCGTCCCCGGAGTTGCCGGAACTGCCTGAGCTGCCGGAACCGCTGCCTGAGCTGCCGGAACCGCTTGAACCACTGCCGGAACCGCCGCTTCCCTCCGTGGACGCGGACGACTGTTGGTCGGCGTTGGTGAGCACGGACTGCGAGGCCTCTTCCAAGCCTCGCGTGGTCCTCTCCAGCAACGGCCTCAGGCGGCCTTGCCAATCTGCGGCAAAACGCTTGGCGTCCTGCCCCTGCCAGCCGCCGCCCTGGCCGGTCAAGCCTTGGCCGATCACGGAGTCGAGCTCACGGGCCCGGCTGGTCAGCAGTGACGCTCCGTTGGCCAACGCCTTGGAGAGTGCTTTGAGTTGGTCGACGTCGGCGCCGTAGAAAGGCATGTTTCCCCCTGAGCTTTCCCTCCATGCTTTGGTATTGTCCCGCCGACCGCAATGGGGACTTCTGCCCGGTGGCACCTGAGGGAAAGCGTTCGCCCGCGGCGACCGACCGCCGTCGTGCCCTATATCTCACGGATCGGGTATGGTGTGACGTTTACCGCTCAAACGGCGTTTTGAGTGGGACTTCTAGCTCACCTGTGATATTTCTTGGTTATGACGCAACCTACCGCTGAACACGTAGGCCTTCTGCTCCGCAACGCCCGTGGCGAAAAAGGATGGACGCAGGGGCAGTTGGCCACCGAGCTTGGAACCAGCCAGAGCGCGATCGCCCGGATGGAGCAAGGTAAACAGAATCTCAGCCTCCGGATGATCGAACGGCTTGAGGCAATATTCGGCCGATCAATCGTCAAAGTGGGCAAGCCCCAGATGACCCACCTCCGGGTGGAAGGCGGCAAGACCCTGTCCGGCGAAGTGGATGTCAACAGCAGTAAGAATGCCGGTGTGGCGCTTTTGTGCGCCAGCCTCATCAACCGCGGAACCACCACGCTGCGCCGCCTGGCCCGCATCGAAGAAGTCAACAGGATTGTTGAAGTACTGACTTCCATTGGCGTCGAATGTACGTGGCTCAATGGAAGCGACCTCCGGATCCGCAGGCCCGAGGTCCTGGACCTCGGTTCCATGGATGTGGACGCTGCCCGCCGTACCCGCAGCGTCATCATGCTGCTGGGCCCACTCCTGGACGAGACCAGTGAGTACTTGCTGCCCTACGCTGGTGGCTGCGACCTCGGAACGCGCACAGTGGAGCCGCACATGCAGGCACTGCGCCAGTTCGGGCTTGAGGTTGAAGCGAAGTCCGGATTCTATTCCGTGACTGCACCCCCGGCCGATGTCCACCACCGTTCCTTCGTCCTCACCGAACGTGGCGACACCGTTACTGAAAACGCCATCATGGCCGCCGCGCACCGCGAAGGCACCACTGTCATCCGCAACGCCAGCCCCAACTACATGGTCCAGGACCTCTGCTTCTACTTGCAGGGCCTGGGCGTCGAGATCGAGGGCGTCGGCACCACAACCCTGAAGATCACCGGCCGTTCCGCCATTGATGTGGAGATCGAGTACTTCCCGTCCGAGGACCCCATCGAGGCCATGAGCCTGATCACCGCGGGCATCGTGACCAATTCCGAGGTCACCATCCGCCGGGTTCCCATCGAATTCATGGAGATCGAGCTCGCCACGTTGGAGCAGATGGGCCAGAAGCTTGAAATCTCCGGCGAATACATGGCACGCAATGGCCGGACCCGTCTGGTGGACGTCACCACCAAGCCGTCCGTGCTCCGCGCGCCGCAGGACAAGATCCACCCCATGCCGTTCCCGGGCCTGAACATCGACAACCTGCCGTTCTTCGCTGTGATCGCGGGCAACGCCGAGGGCCAGACCATGATCCACGACTGGGTCTACGAGAACCGTGCCATCTACTTGACGGAACTCAACAAGCTGGGCGCCCAGGTGCAACTGCTGGATCCGCACCGGATCTACGTCAACGGACCCACTAAGTGGCGCGCTGCCGAAATCGGCTGCCCGCCTGCCCTGCGCCCCGCCGCCTGCTTGCTCCTGGCGATGCTCGCTGCCCGGGGCACGTCCGAGCTCCGCAACATCTACGTGATCGAGCGCGGCTACGAAGACCTGGCCGAGCGGTTGAACACCATCGGCGCCAAGATCGAGTACTTCCAGGACTAGGTTCCCGGCGTACGCCAGCAACGGATCGGTAGCGCACCCGCTTCCGCCATCCGCGCCAGCACCCTCTGGTGCGGAAGGCGGGAAGGGTGCGCTCCCCGCGTTCCCCGCTGCCCCTCCAGCCACTGTCCTCCACCGGCCTCCTGACGCAGAATGGAGCATGCGGACTTTCGGGGTCGAGGAGGAGCTGCTCATCGTCCATCCTGTGACGGGAGAGCCCCTTGCCCTCGCGGATGCGCTGCTTGCGGGCCACCACCAGCCCGCATCCGCAACGAGCCTCAGCCACGAACTCAAGCTGGAGCAGATCGAGACCCAGACCCGGCCCTGCCACAGCTACGGTGATCTTCTGCATCAGATCCGCCGCGGCAGGGCCATGGCCAACGAAGCGGCCCGTCCGCACGGAGCGCGGGTTGCTGCAATCGCTACCTCTCCGCTTGATTCGAACACCCACACCACCCCTGATCCCCGCTATGCTGCGATGCTCGACCGCTTTGGCATCATCGCAACCGAGCAACTGACATGCGGATTCCACGTACACACCTCTGTTGAGTCCCCCGAGGAAGGTGTGGTGGTGCTGGACCACATCCGCGACAAACTGGCTGTTCTCACGGCCCTCACCGCCAACTCACCCTACTGGCGCGGCCTTCCCACCGGTTTCGACAGCTACCGCACCCAGGCATGGAACCGCTGGCCCACCTCTGGACCGTCCGGCGTGTTCGGATCGCTCACTGCCTACCGGCGCATCGTGAACCGGCTGTTGGAAACAGGCGTGATCCTGGATGAGGGCATGATCTACTTCGACGCCCGCATCTCCCGGAACCACCCCACCGTGGAGGTCCGCGTAGCCGACGTCTGCCTCCGCGCCGAGGACGCCGCATTGATTGCGGTGCTGGTGCGGGCTTTAGTGGAGACGGCTTCCTTGGAAATGCTCGACGGCGTTGAGCCCACCGCGGTGCCCACGGCACTCCTGCGGATGGCGAGTTGGCAGGCCAGCAATGCGGGCTTGCGTGGAGAGCTCCTGGACTTCGGTGACTTCCGTCCCCAGCCGGCAGCGGACGTGGTTTGGGCGCTGGTGGACTATGTGAGCCCGGTACTGGATGACCAAGGCGAATTGGAGCTGGTCAAAACGGGGATCTCAGAACTGCTGGAGCGGGGAAATGGCGCCCACGAGCAACGGGAAGCGGCGGTGCGGTACAACAGCAGGCAGCGCGGCAGCCAGAACCAGCCGGGCAGTCCGCCCACCAGCGCAGCCCTGGCCGCCGTCGTCGGGCATGCAGCGAAGGTGACGGTTCGCGGAACCTCCGCCGATGCGCACAAGGAGCCCGCGCCGATGCTGACCCGGGTCAGGAGGCCTTAGGCTTGGTCGGCTTCCGCTTCTTTCCACGCCATCAAGTAGGCGCCAGTGAGACCCTCCACCAGATAGAAGCAGAACGGCGGGATGTCCTTTTTCGCTACCAGAATGGCGCCGTAGACAGGCGCGCTGATGGCGGCGGTGACGCCGATCCAGCGTTGTGTGGGCAAGGAAAGAAGACTCCCGCCCAAGGCGGCCAATGCCACAACATGCAATCCGGAATAGGCCAGGAAAGGCGCGTTGGATCCCCGGCGGTAGGCAAAACCCTCAAGGTCTGAAGCCCGCCGGGCGAGACTGGAGACGAAGAACGGGGCGCCGGCGAGCAATGCGGCGGCGGCAGCGAAAGCCCACTTCTTCGCTTTTCCGCGTGGTGCATTGTGGCCAGAAACGCCGTCCGTGTCCGGAACGCCGTCCTGGCCCGGAACAGCACGGGCAAACGCGGCGAATCCCACCGGCACGGCGACCGTTCCCACGGCGGTCAGGTGTTGGCCCACGATCCAACCGCGCCGTCCGGAGGTCAGCATGCGCAGGCGTTCGGCATCGTCCGGTGTGATGTAGACGCGCGAGACCGGCGAGATTCCCACGAACCACACCACCGTGCCGGCAACGATGACCGCTCCGGCACGGCGATAGGGATGGTTCCCGCTCATGGCAGCAAGGTTAGACCTGTTTGAGGGCCTTCTCCAGATCCAGGATGAGGTCGTCCACGTCTTCCAGTCCTACAGACAAGCGGACCACGCCGTCGGTGAGCCCGATCGCAGCCCGGCCTTCCGGTCCCATGGCCCGGTGGGTAGTGGTTGCGGGGTGGGTGATGAGGGACTTGGAATCGCCCAGGTTGTTGGAGATGTCAATGACGCGGAGGCCATCGAGCAAGGCGAACGCAGCCTCTTTGGCCGAGCGTCCGGCCGAAGGAGACAGCTCGAACGTCAGCACGGTGCCGCCGGCCTTCATCTGCTTTGCGGCAAGCTCGTACTGTGGGTGGGACGTGAGCAGCGGGTACTTTACCCAGCTGATGGCGGGCTGCTGCTCGAGCCACTCCGCGATCTTCAAAGCGGATGCCGAGCTGTGGTTTACCCGCAGTCCGATGGTCTCCAATCCCTTGGTCAGCACCCAGGCATTGAACGCGGATAGAGAGGGGCCGGTGTGGCGCATGAGTTGCTTGACGGGACCATCGATGAACTCTTTGGTGCCCAGGATCGCGCCGCCGAGGACACGACCTTGGCCGTCAATGTGCTTGGTGCCGGAGTACACGATCACGTCCGCGCCCAGCTCACCGCAGCGCTGCAGCAGGGGAGTGGCGAAGACATTGTCCACCACGACGGTTGCCCCGGCGGCATGCGCCAGTTCGCTGACGGCGGCGATGTCGACGATCTCCTGCATGGGATTGGACGGCGACTCAAAGAACACGGCAGTGGTCGGTTCCGAGAGGGCTTCACGCCACTGATCCAGATCCGGGCCGTCAACGAACACGGTTTCCACGCCCCAGCGGGGCAGTATTTCGTTGAGGATCACGAAGCAGGAGCCGAACAGCGAGCGGGCGGCAACCACGCGGTCGCCTGCAGCCAGCAGGGCACCCAGGGCAGTGAAGACCGCGGACATGCCGGAGGCAGTCGCAAAGCACGCCTCAGTGCCTTCGAGCAGCCTCAGCCGCTCCTGGAATGTGGCGACGGACGGGTTGCCGTAGCGGGAGTAAACGAAGCGTTCGTCCTCGCCGGTGAAGGCACGTTCGGCAGCAGCGGCCGATTCGTAGACAAAGCCGGAGTTCAGGAAAACGGGCTCGGAAGTTTCCTGGAAGTTGGTGCGGTCAAGGCCACCACGAACGGCCTGGGTGTCAGGGCTCCAGCCGGCGGCGTCGGGATTGAAAGTCACTTACTCGGTCCCAAGATTCGTCGGCAGGCCACGGTTCTTCCAGCCGTTCACGGTGCGCTCACCGTAGCGGTCCGGTTCGCCTTCGAAGCCCTCAAGAACGTTGTACGCGGTGAAGCCGGCCTGCGTAGCGGCAATGGCGGCGGAGATGGAGCGCTGCCCGGAGCGGCAGATGAAGACGAGCTCCACGGCGTCGTCCTCGGGTGCCTGCTGCTGCAGGTCCTCGATGAAGCGGGAGTTCGGGATACCGCCGGCGAGGTTCCACTGGATGAACAGGGGATCGTTCTCGGTGGCTTTGGTGTCGGGGATGCCGATGTGGGCCCACTCGCCCTCGGTGCGCACATCCACCAGGATGGCGCCTTCTTCAAGCTTGGCCCACGCGTCCTGCGGGGTCAGGTCACCTGCGTAGCTCATGCGTGGCCCTCGAATGCTTCTTCATCGTCGTAGTTCTCAAGCTGGTCCACTGCGTTGGCGACGGCGGCATCAGCATTGGCGATCGCCGCGGGCAGCACAATTGCTTGGGCCACGATGACTTCCGTGCCGTTGAAGGTGGCTGCCGGGCTGCCATGGAGCACATAGCCTTCGGCGAGGGAGTTGTGGATACGCTCGCAGAAATCGCGGTTATCCGGGCCTGTAATCAGGCGGTAAGAGAGTTTTTCTTCAGTGGGTTCAGGCATTGCTGGTGCTCCTCAGTCACGCTTGCAGTTCGAGTTGTCGATACGCCGAGTAGTCACCTGAGGCACCCCGCCGGAGAGAGGGTTGCCGACCAGCAAGTCAGGGCTTTGCGCTGGTACTCATTACTCAAGAAAAACGTAACATCCACGGGCACCGGGCTGCACTTGCGGGTGGCTGCACCGTCGTCATGTTGCGTAATCGGCGGCTGATCCACTAACGGTCCTTGAGCGCCCGCACCGCCGCGCCGACAGTGGGGTAGAAGTGGTCCGGCGTAAACCGGGCCGCCGTGCCGAGGCGGATCAACTTGTCCTTCACAGGCCCTTTGAGCTCGGCAAACACCAGATCCACTCCTTTTCGGGCCAGCCATTCGTCCAGGGTTACCAGGTCATCCAAAGCTGTGGTGTCGATCCCGGTGATGGGCTCGGCGGCAAGGATGATGTGGGTGATGGGTTCCGCGGACTCATCCGGGGCCTCGTCGAGTTGATCCCTCACAAAGCTGGCCAGAACCTGTCCGTTGCCGAAGAACAGGGGAGCATCGAACCGGAGGAGCAAGAGCCCGGGGATGCGCTTGCCCTCCGGGTGGCGTTCAAGGTCGTGATACCCGGGAAGGCCTTCCTCGGAGCCGAGTTCGGTTCGATACGGGTCCCATGCCCTGCGGACAAAATCCAGGAGTGCCAAGGCGATGGCCACCACGATTCCCTGGAGCACACCCACCGTCAGGACGCCCAGGAACGCGGCCAGCATCACCACGGACTCGCTGCGGCTCAGCCGCATGAGCCGTCGGACGCCGGCGGGATCCGCGAGGGCAATGGCTGCGGCGATGACGACGGCGGCCAAGGTTGCCGACGGCAGGTACTCGGTTACGCCCGGAGCCAGCAGCATGAACGCCAGCACCAGCACGGAGCCCACCACACCTGTCATCTGCGATTTTGCGCCGGCATCCACGGCCACCGGTGTCCTGGAGGTACTCCCTGAGATGGGGAATCCGCCCAAGAGGCCTGTGGCAGCATTGGCTGCTCCCAGCGCTGCCATCTCCCTGTTTCCGGAGACCCTCTTCCCTTCCTTGGCTGCCAATGTTTGAGACAACACGCCAGTGTCAGCGAAAGCCATGAGCGCGATGCCTGCGGCGGCGGGGAGCAGCATCAGGGCGTCGGCCCAGCCAATACCTCCGAGTGCGGGCATGGGCAGGCCCTGCGGCAGGACGCCGGTGACTTTCACGTCGTCGTTGAGCCCTAAGACCGCGGTCGCCACGCACGAGCCAACCACTGCCAACAGAACGCCCGGTACCTTCCATTTCAGGAGCCGGGGGATCCAGATGAGAGCCAGCGACCCCACTCCCAACAACAGCGCGGTGATGTTGACCCCGCCGCCCAGTAACCCGGTGGTGACCTTCGCGAGCTTTTGCCAGATATCGCCGTCGGCCTCAATCCCTAAAAACGCCGGGAGTTGCGAAAGGGCCACCAGCAGTGCGATTCCGTTGAGGTACCCGAGCCGGATGGGTTTGGACAGCAGGCCGGTGATGGCACCGAGTTTCAGGGCGGAGCCGGCGATCATGATCACCCCGATCAACACAGCCAAAAGCCCGGCGAGTGCCACTGATCTCTCGCTGCTCCCCGCTGCAAGCGGCACAATAGCGGCAGCGATCATGGGGGCAAGGGATGAGTCGGGCCCCAAGACCAGAATGCGGGAAGGCCCCACCATGGCGTAGACCAACAACGGAACTACAGTGGCGTAGAGCCCGGTGACGGGAGGAAGGCCGGCCGCCTGTGCATAGGCCATCCCGGCCGGTACCAACAAGGCAAACAGGGCAGCACCCGCCACGGCATCGTGCCGCAACCATTCGAGCTTGTACCCCTTGAGCGCCCAGACGCCCGAAAGACGGTCCTTCACTGAAGTGCGGGTGGGTGAACTCATACAGCGATCATTCCCGACCCCTGCTGTTAGTGGAACTCGACATACGCCTTATGTGGAAAATGCGGACCGTCTCCAGCCGCGTTCAAATGTGACGCCCCGGGAGCATAATTGACCCAGTACGTCCCCCTGTAACTTCGCATGAAATCAGGTCGCGGTGAACGGACAGAGCAGTTCTACACTCAAGCCCATGCTGCATTTTGGATGGTTTGTGGGCCACGGATTCGGTGTCCAGGGCTGGGGGACGCCCGGTTACGGACTGGGCTACGACTGGAAAAAACCCGCCCTGTACCAGGACGCCGTCCGGGCGTTCGAACAATCCGGGTTGGACCTCTTCATCATCGAGGATTCCCTCACCGTGCCGGACACGTACGGCGGATCGGCGGAGGTGTCCCTGGCTCATGCCTCCTTTGCGCCCAAACACGATCCGCTGGCGCTGGTCCCGTATCTGCTTTCCGCCACCGAGCACCTGGGAATCGTGCCGACGGTCAGCGCCTCGTTCTACCCGCCCTTCACTGCCGCCCGGCTCCTCGCCACGTTGCAGCACTTCTCCGAGGGCCAGGTGGGCTGGAACGTGGTCACGTCCGGCAGCGACCTTGCCGCCCGGAATTACGGGATGGACCAGCAGATTGAACACGACCTTAGGTATGAGAAAGCGGAGGAATTCGTCGACGTCGTCAGGCGGCTCTGGCGGAGTTGGGAACCTGGCGCCGTGCTTGAGGACGTCTCCGCAGGGGTGTTTGCCGACCACACCAAGGTGCACCCGATCAACCACGACGGTGAGTTCTTCAAGGTCCGCGGTCCGCTGAACACGGCGCCGCTGCCGGAGGAACCCGTCCTGGTCCAGGCTGGCGCCTCTCCCCGGGGCAAGGCGTTCGCGGGTGGCCATGCCGATGTGGCCATCGCGTTGGCCCGTGGTGTTGACGGCATGAAGTCCTATCGTGACTCGATTCGCGCGGAGGCCGCCAAAGCCGGCAGGAACCCCGACGACGTCAAGGTACTTTTTGTCCTGAAGCCCACTGTGGTTGGTTCTCCTGCCGAAGCCGAGGAGTTGAGGGCGCGGCGTCGTGAGCTCACCCAGCGCGACATCGACAGCCAGCTCAACTCCATCTCCTACCTGTCGGTGATCGACTTCAAGCAGTTTGACCTGGACGCGCCTCTCCCGGAGCTGAGTACCAACAGCAACCAAGGGACGTTGGAACACTTCGCCAAGGCGGCGCCTCCCGGTTCCACTTTGCGTGAGATCCTGCAGGCCCGGAGCGGCGGGGCAGGGGATTCGATCATCGGTACGGTGGGCGAGATTGCCGACTACCTTGAGTCCACCGGCTCCGAGGTGGGCGGCGACGGGTTCCTCTTCTCCGGCTTCGTGGACCCTGTGACGGTGCACGGTGTGTTGGACAAGCTCACCCCTGAACTTCGGCGGCGAGGCTTGTTGAGGAAGAGCTACGGCAACGGCGGGTTCCGCCAGAATCTCCTGGACTTCTGATGGGGTCTTCCGAACCGCGGACTCTCGTGCTGGGAACGGCTCCGGTGCGTGCCGAGGACGTGGCATTGGCTGCCTCCAACCCGGCGTTTCACGTGGAACTCAACCAAGATGCGTTGTCTTTAATCGGTCGCTCCCGTGATGTGCTGGAGCGCACCGCCGCCTCCGGTCAGCGGGTTTACGGACTCAATACCTTGCTCGGATCCGGTCGGGACACCGATGTGGAGGAGAAGTCGCTCCTGACCTATCAGGTCCAGGTGGTCAGGTATCACAACAGCGGAGTGGGTTCGTACTTGGACCGCCCCGCTGCCCGAGCCGTGATCCTCGCCCGGCTTGTCGGCTTCAGCCGCGGCGGTTCCGGCGTGCGGCCCGAAACAGCAAACTTCTATGCCGGGCTCCTCAACCGGGGCGTCCTGCCCGCCATTCCGCGCGAAGGGTCGGTGGGCTCGTCGGACCTCACCCAGCTGGCCGCCGTCGCCGCCGTCGCCATCGGTGAGGGCGAGGCCTTCGATGCCGACGGCGCCTTGGTTCCGGGAGCCAAAGCGCTCGCCGATGCCGGCCTTCAACCCCTCGTCCTCGCGCCCGGCGAGGCGCTCGCCTTGGTGAGCGCCAATGCGTATTCCGTCGGCGCCGGAACCCTCGCCTTGCTGCGGTTGCAGCACCTGGCCAAGCTGGCCGACGTCGCGCTTTCCCTCTCGCTGGAATCCATTGCAAGGTACGACGGCGGCGGGAACCTCAGCCCGTTTTCGCCGGCCATCCAGGCGGCCAAGGCGGTTGACGGTCAAGGTGATTCGGCTGCAGCTGTGCGTCACCTGCTCAGCGGTGGCTGGATGGAGGATGTGCGTCCCGAGGTGTCGGTGCAGGATGCGTTGTCCTTCCGGGCCGCACCGCAGACGCACGGGGCGTTTCGATCCCTCGTGACGCAACTCGGTGTTGCGTTGGAGGTGGAACTGAATGGTCGCGGCGACAATCCCTTGGTGGATGTCGAATCCGGGCTCATGGTGTCCGGCGGAAACTTCCAGCCGATGCAACTGGCTCTTGCGTTCGAAGGTCTGAGGGTGGCGTTGGCGCACGTGGGGATTTCCAGCGAGCGGCGCATCGCCAAGCTGTATCCGCCGCAACGGGCCATCCGGGCCAGGCACTTGAAAGCAGCATCGACCCAAGTCTCCTCTGCGGGGTCTGGAACCGGGCCCGGATCGGAATCCAGCCCGGCCTCCGCGCTTGCCCAGGAGGAACTGCCGGGGCTGTTGTGGTACTCCGCGGCAGGGCTGTTGGCCGAGCTCAAGTTCCTGGCCGCCCCGGCCACCCTTGGCGCACCAACCTTGTCCGCCGACGTCGAGGACCACTCAACATTGGCCCCCCTGGCCCTCCAGCAACTCGAAAAGTCGGTGGAGGTCCTGGAAAAGCTGTTGACGATCGAGGCGGTGACGGCGTCCTATCTGCTGCTCGAAGCGGGAGCTGCGCAACCGCTCGGGAAGGGGACGGGCGTCGTCGTGGGTCGACTCGCCGATGTGCTGGCCGACAGGCCATCGGCGCCGGACCTTGTAGAACGGGCACGGACTGAACTGCGCGGCGCCGTGGATCAGGTTTTCCCGGAATCAGAAGACGGGGGTGGGTCGTGGTGAGTGCGGCGATTCGTCAGCATGGAGTTCACGCATCCGCCCGGCTGCCGGACGGGCTGGACGCCTCCATCCTGGACAAAGTGGGCAACACGCCACTGGTGAAGTTGGCGTCGCTGGGCCGTGGACTGGGCAGCGCCATCCACATCAAGCTTGAGTCCGAAAACCCCGGCGGCTCCATCAAAGACCGCACCGCCCTCAGCATGGTTCGGGCGGCCGAGCGGTCCGGGGAGCTGAAGCCGGGGGCCACCATCGTGGAGAGCACCTCGGGCAACACCGGGATCGGACTGGCGCTCATCGGCCACCTGACCGGACATCCCGTGGTGGTGGTGACTGGCGATACGATCTCCGAGGAGAAGCTCGCAGCGCTGCACAACTACGGCGCCCGCGTGATCCTGACCGATTGGAATGCGCCGTCGGAGTCGCCCGAGAACGCCCGGGCCGTGGCTGCGCGGATCACGGCCGAGACGCCTGGTGCGTGGCGGCCCATGCAGTTCGATAACCCCGCCAATCCCATGGCCCACTACGAAACCACCGGCCCGGAAATCTGGGATCAGGCCGGGGGCCTGATCACGCACTTCGTCGCGGGCATCGGAACGGGCGGGACCATCAGCGGGAACGGGCGGTTCCTGAAGGAACAGGTAGCTGCCCTGCGCCCGGGCGGACATCTGGAAGTTGTTGGCGCCGACCCCTACGGCTCTGCCTACAGCGGCGGCCATCCCGGCGAGATCCTGGTGGACGGCGTGGGAAACTCCTGGCCGGAACCCGAGTGGCCCAAGGCCTTCGACCGTTCCATCGTGGACCGCTTCCTCCGCATCCCCAACGACGAGGTTTACACCACCGTTCACCGGCTCCTCGAGGAGGAAGGGCTCGCGCTCGGTCCGTCCTCCGGGCTCGCTGTCGCCGCCGCCATCCGGGTGGCACGCGCCGCGCCTCACGGCTCGGTGGTGGTTGCCATAGCGCCCGACGCCGGAACGAACTATATGAGCAAGGCCTTCAACCCGGTGTGGCTGGCAGAGCACGGCATCCGGCTCGCCGCCGACGCACCTGCCGCCCGCGAGTAGAAACCCCTCTCACGTCCCGCGGGTTTGGGCCGGACCCTCGCTCACCCAAGGTGCCCGGCCCCTTTGCGTTAGGCTCCAACCATGCCTGAACAGGAAACAAAACCACGTCTTGCCGGCTATCTGGACAAGCAGCAACCGGATCTATATGCGACTCTGAGCCACTACTCCCAGCAGCTCGTAGACGAAGCTGACCGGCTGGGTATTCCGCGCCGGACCCTTGAACTCATCAACTATCGCTGCTCGCAAATCAATGGGTGCGCCTTCTGCCTGGACCTTCACCATCGTCGGGCCCTGAAGTACGGCGAAACGGAACAGCGTTTGTCATTGGTGGCTGTCTACAAGGAAGTGCAGCTCTTCGAGCCCGCGGAAGTGGTTGCGATGGAAATTGCAGAGCAGATCACCCGGATGAGCTCGTCGCGGCCCAGCCCTGAGCTCTTCGAACAGGCCCGGCAGCACTACACGGATGAACAGATCAGCGTGCTCTGCATGGCCGCCATCGGAATCAACGCCTTCAACCGCCTGTCCATTTTGAGCGAGCACCCGGTCCGCGCAGCCAAGAAGTAGGCCCGGAAAATACAGCCCGGTGAATAAGGGGCGTGCCTCCACCACCAACTTTGGAGGGCAAGGCCTGTTCAACACACCCCTTGCCCGGCGTGTCAGGGCTGCCTGGGTTCTAATGTGGGTGGCGGCGGTCCGGGCGGTGGGGCGTCCTGGCCCCCTTTGAGACTGAATCAGCCCCTGGTCAACCCGCAAAGGTTGTCCAGGGGCTGATCTGCGCTCACACCAGGTCAGGAAGCTACGGACCAGGAAGAGCTACGCGTCCACGGCCTTCTTGAGCGACCGTCGTCGGCCGTACTTGAAGTAGAAGACGGCGTAGCAGGCGCCCACGAACGGAACGCCGAACAACAGGGCTGCTACTTGGTTCGGGTCGAACGCGATGCCAATCAGGGACACCAAGCACAGAGCGAAGGCCAGGATCGGGACCAGCGGGAACAATGGCGCCTTGTACGGGAGCGTGCTGAGGTCACCGCCGTTCTTGATGAAGGTCCGCCGGTAAATGAAGTGCGATGCCACGATGGACATCCAGACACCCACGGTGGCGAAGCCGGCCACCGAGACGAGCACGAGGTAGACGGTGGCCGGTGCCACAACACTGCTGATCAACGACGCCAGGCCGCCAAGCATGCTCACGCAGAGCGCCACCATGGGGATGCCGCGCTTGGTGAGTTTCTTGAAGACCTGCGGTGCGTGGCCTTCGTCAGCCAAGGAGAAGAGCATGCGGGCGCAGGAGAAGAGGCCGCAGTTGCCTGCGGAGAGCAGCGCCGTGATGATCACAAAGTTCATGATGTCCGCGGCGTAGGGGATGCCCAGCATGGAGAAGACCGTGACGAACGGGCTTTCGTCCACGCTGACCTTTTCATAGGGGATGGTGGCCGCGATGACAGTGATCGCCCCGACGAAGAAGATCATGAGCCGGATGACCGTGGTTCGCATGGCTTTGGGGATGTTCGCACCGGGGTTGGCCGTTTCGCCCGCGGCCACGCCGATCAGTTCCGAGCCGGAGAAGGCATAGAAGACTGCCAGGCAGGTCACGAACACGCCGGTGAAGCCGTTCGGAAACAGACCCTCCGGCGTGCTGAAGTTCTCTCCGAAGGAGGGGTACTCGCCCGCGGCGAGTGGATGGAAGCCCGCCAGTGCGGCGCCACCAAGGATGATCAGGCCGACGACGGCGGCGACCTTGATGAGCGCGAACCAGAACTCCGATTCGCCAAACACACGCGATGAAATGGCATTCAGTGTGAATAGGACGGTGGCGAAGACGAAGCACCAGATCCAGACGTCGACGCCCGGGAACCAGCGTTGCATGAGGAGCCCGGCCGCTGTAAATTCCGAGCCCAGGGCCACAGCCCAACAAAGCCAGTACAGCCAGGCAGTGGCGAATCCCGTGGCGGGGCCGATGGTCCGGGCAGCATAAATGTGGAAGGCGCCGGAGACGGGGAACGCAACAGCGAGCTCCCCGAGACAGGCCATCACCAGGTAAACCACTACGGCGCCGATGAGGAACGCCAGGACGGCGCCCAAAGGGCCGGCTGTGGCAATGGTGTATCCGGAACTTACGAACAGGCCTGATCCGATGACGCCGCCCATGGCGATCATGACCAGGTGCCGGGCCTCCATGGACCGGCGCAATCCTGTTTGTGAGGCGTCAGTGCGGGACTGTGCCTCGGTTGCCGATGCTTCGGCTTCTGTGGGGGAGCTGAGTCCCATATTCCCTCCGGGAAGTTAGCCAGCAAAGTCTGAAGTAGTACCAGCCGGACGTGATCCAACTAACACGAGTACAAGATTCATCACATGACGAATGACCATTTCAAGGAGGATAAGCAGCGCGATTGAACGCGCAAACAGCTCCCGGCCGAGGCTAAGAGTTCCTAATCATTAAGTCATGCGAGCGATTACTCTGCTTGTTATCTGTTAGGTTCCACGCGGAGCCCCATAAGGAGAGCCCGCAGAAAAACGACTTATTCGATTCCCGCAAACAGATGGTTCAGCTCAGCAGTGAGCTGTTTGCGCACCTCGGGCGTGCCGATTTCCTTACCGTTGATGTGGTTCACAGGCGCGATCAACCGGATGCTGGAAATCAGCCAGACGGCATCGGCATCGAACAGGTCCTGCGGCTCCAAGGGGCCATAACCAAGTTCCCAGCCAGCGGCCTTCGCTGCGGCGAACAATGCGCCCTGCGAGGTGCCCGGGAGGATGCCGCTATCTAGCTGGGGAGTGATGAGGCGACGAACCGTCCGGACGGAACCGTCGCCGTCGTCGACCGTTTCAAGGTGCGCCAGCAACACGGTGGACGTCGGGCCTTCCAGGACCCGGCCGTCAGTGGAGGTGAAGATGGCGTCATCAGCACCCTGCTTGTGGGCGTAGCGGAGCGCCGCCATGTTCACGGCATAAGACAGCGTCTTCGCGCCCAGCAGCAGCCACGGCGCGCGCTCGCCCGCTTCGGTGTCGAAACCACGGTCCAAGAGCACGACGTCGATGCCCGTCTGCCGCTGACGGCGGCTGCCCGCTGGCGAGGGCGAAGCCTGGACCCAGCACGTGGGGCTCGCGGCACCTTCAACGCCACGGGTCACAATCAGCTTGACCACTACCTCGTCCTCTTCGGGCGTGGGGGCAGGGTGAACCTCGCGGAATTCGTTGATGGCTGTCTCGATGGCGCGACGCCAGACATCCTGCCCGGGAAGCGCCAGGTCCAGGGCTGCCGCGGAACTGCCCAATCGGTTCAGGTGGGCCTGGACTTTGCGGGGGCGGCCTTGCACAGCGAGGAGTGATTCGAACACGCCGTCACCTCGGGTGGCACCCAGATCCGTTGCCATGAGTTGTGGCTGGCTGGAATCGGCAATACGTCCGTTTTCGAAGGCGGGGTCCAGGAAAACGAGGACCGTGGGGGCAGGTGAAGTCATGGTCCCAGCTTAGTGCGGACCCGCTGGAGGGGACTTTGCCGGATAGGCTGTGGTCACTGTTGTTCATGAACTGTGGGGGTTTGTCGGGTGTTCTTTCCTTTTCCGTTTGGCCAGGAGTGGACCTGGTTGCTGGGTGCATGGGCCATTGCGGAAGTCATTATGCGCATTGTGTTGCTGGGTATCATTCCCGGCAACCGGCGTCCCACTACCGCCATGGCCTGGCTTTTGGCTGTGTTCCTCATCCCATCTGTCGGGTTCGTCCTGTTCCTGCTCTTCGGCAATTTCAAGCTGTCGCGGCGCCGGCGTGAGCAGCAGGAGGAGGTCAACCGCCGTGTTCGTGCGGTGACCTCCGATCTGGCTGATCCCGTCAGCGTCTATTCCGGGCCGGAATGGGTGAAGTCGGCCGGCGAGCTCAACCATAGGCTTGGATCGTTGCCCATGGTTGACGGCAACAAGGTGGAGCTGATCCCCGGTTACGAAGAGTCCATCAAAGCCATGGCTGAAGCAATCAAGGGCGCCAAGAGCTACGTCAACGCCGAGTTCTATATCATGAGCAGCGATTCCGTGACGGATGAACTGCTCACCGAACTGGAGAACGCGGCTGAGCGCGGTGTGACCGTCAGGCTGCTCTTCGACCACATCGGAACGTTGCGCGTCAAGGGATACCGCAGACTGATCCGCCGGCTGAAAGCAGGCAAGATCCAGTGGAAGCGGATGCTTCCGCTGCTGCCTATCCACGGACAATGGCGTCGCCCCGACCTCAGGAACCACCGCAAGATCATGGTGATCGACGGCGAGATTGCGTTCACCGGCTCGCAGAACTTGATTGAGCCTTCCTACAACAACCCCAAGCACCACAAAGTGGGCCGCAAATGGGTGGAGCTCATGTCCCGGTTGGAGGGCCCGATCGTGGCCACGCTCAACGTGGTGTTCGCTACGGACTGGCTCAGCGAAACCGACGAATCGCTGGAAGACCAGCTGCGCCTGCCCACCAAGCCGGCTCCGGGCCAAGTCACCGCCCAGGTAGTGCCGAGTGGACCCGGGTTCGCCACCGAAAACAACCTGCGCCTGTTCAACACGCTGATTTACTCGGCGCAGCACCGGATCTCCATCTGCAGCCCGTACTTTGTCCCGGACGATTCCCTGCTCTACGCCATCACCACAGCTGCGCAGCGGGGTGTTGACGTGGAACTTTTCGTCTCTGAGAAGGGCGATCAGTTCCTGGTCCACCACGCCCAACGCTCCTACTACGAAGCCTTGCTGGGGGCCGGTGTCCGGATTTACCTGTACCGGGCGCCGTACGTCCTCCACGCCAAGCACTTCACCATTGATGACGAGGTGGCCGTCCTCGGTTCCAGCAACATGGACATGCGCTCCTTCTCCCTGAACATGGAGGTCTCGGTGATGCTTTTGGGCTCCGAAACCGTGGACCTCATGCGCGCCGTGGAATCCACGTATCGCGAGGTGTCCCGTGAGCTTATGCTGGACGACTGGATGGATAGACCCCCGTTGGCCAAGTATGTGGATAACGTGGCCAGATTGACCGCCACGCTCCAGTAACTTCCCTGCAGCTGACGTCCTTCAGGCATCCCGGAGGGGCTGGCTGCGCAAAAACTCAGCCCGGGAAGTCGGCCCCCAGCGTGGACAGCACGCCGTACGCTTTGGTCCGGATTTCCTCGTACTCGTCATCGGCTGCGGAGTCCGCAGTGATGGCCCCGCCCACGCCGAGCGAGAGCGTTCTGCCGCCGTCGGCGTCAGGGTTGACCACCAAGGTACGGATCACCACGGCAAGGTCCGTAGCCGCGTTCAGGGAAAAGTAGCCAATGGCGCCCGAATAGATGCCCCGGGGCCCCGACTCGAGCTGGTCCAGGATGTCCATGGTGCTGATCTTTGGCGCGCCCGTCATGGAGCCGGCGGGGAAGGCCGCAGCCAAGGCTTCCGCGCGGGGTGCGCCCGGCTTCAGGTGCGCGTCAATGGTGCTGACCATTTGGTGGACGGTGGCGTAGCTTTCGATCGCGCACAGGCGGCTGACCGTCACGGAACCCGGGATGGCGAAATGGCTGAGGTCGTTGCGCAGCAGGTCCACGATCATGATGTTTTCGGCGCGGTCCTTCAGCGACGTCTCAAGGTCGTGCCGCAAAGCAGCGTCCTCGCCGGCGTCGGCTGAGCGGCCACGGGTTCCCTTGATTGGCTCCGCGCGCATACCGCCGTCGGACAGGATCCGGAGGAAACGTTCGGGCGACGTGCTCGCCACCACCAGGTCGCCGAACCGGAGGTAACTGGCGAACGGTGCCGGGTTCCGGCGTCGAAGGTTCAGGTAGCTGCGCCACGGGTCCAGATCCCCGGCAGGGGCTTCAAGGGTGGTGGTCAGGCAGATCTCGTACGAGTTTCCCTCGCTGATCTCGTGCTGGGAGTCCGCGATCTTGCGCTTATAGTCCGTCGCGGAGTCCCGGCTGACGAATTCCGGGACGGCATCTGACGCAAAGGCACCTGACGGGGCGGCACCGGAAGAGACGGCGCCGGAAGAAGCCGGAGCCGACCCGCCCGCAGCAGCCCCTACGGCGGTGCGGGCCGCGCGGAACCACTCGTCGGCGTCGGGCGCTTCCAGGGCGAGCAGCCAGACGGTCCGTTCCCGATGGTCCAGCACCACAGCCCGTCCGGCGAAGAGCAGTGCCGCGTCCGGGGTGTGGGAGGCGACATCGTTGCCGCCGGTTTCGCGTTTGAGCTCGTAGCCGAGGTATCCGAGCCAGCCGAGCATGAATTGGCCGTCGTAGCCCCGGGGCGCGCGGACTGCCCTGCGGCCCCAGACGGTGTCGAGCCACCGGAAGAACGGCCCGGAGGTGGTGACCGTGGCCGTGCCCGCGGTGATGTGGGTGATCCCGGAAGTGTGGCGCACCGACTGTCCGTACGTTCCGCCGTCGTCTGCCAGGATGCTGAAACGGCTGCGGGCGGCGGCCTGGGACCTGCCGGCGACGGCAGAGGCGTTGGAGGAATCGAGCCAGACAGCGTTGCCCGACCGGGCATAAAGGGATTCGAAGAGCAGCGCAGCGTCAGGGACAGCGTCCAGACGCTCGGAGCGCAACTGAAGGCCACGCCGTGCACTGAGCTCGGGTGACAAAATCGAAGCAACTGACTGCAGGTACATGAGGGCTTGCAGAACATCTTCCGGCGCATTGCCGTCGGCAAGGTTTTGCACGCGAATATCGGCAGCGCCGATGACCTGGTCGGTGGAAAGCCACTCGTCCTCCTGGGCTGCCCAGCTGTCCCAGTACGGTTCGTAGGTGCTTCCGTCCCGCGCCAACGCACGACGACGGCGATCGTCACCGGGCGCTTCCACCCACACCACGGCGTCCAGCATGGAACGGGCTGCGTCCGCCGCAGCGCCAACGCCCTCAACAATCACGATCTCGGCGGGCAGCGTGACGTTCAGTCCGCCGTCGTAGTGCCGTTCCCAGTCCCAGCTGGTCCATTCCGCGGCCTGGCCGGAGCTGAGCGGCGTCAGGACTGTGCCGACGTAGCGCTCGATGCCGGGCATGAGACCGTTCCAGCCGGGGTAGATGTCCTCCAGGTGGAACAGCGAAACCTTGTGGTGCTGCCGCAACCGTGCCGCCAGTTCAACGGCAAGTGTGGTTTTTCCTGCGCCGGACCTGCCGTCAACAGCGATGATCACGGGTGCAGGGGTCATGTCATAGAGGTTACCTGCTGGTGGTCGTTGTCAGCGGCGGCCTCCGCGGAGGCGATTGCTGCTTTGACGTACTCCACGATTCCGGGGTTGGCGGCTTTGATGAGCGTCCAGGTGTTGTCGAAGTCGGTGTGGCCGCCGTACCAGGGGTCTTCGATGCCGAGGTCCAGGGAGCTGCGTCCTTCCATGCGGGGATCGAAGCTGCGGAACATGCGCACTTTTTCGAGTGAAGCGCGGTCCGGCGCCCCTTCCTGGAGCCAGCCGAAATGGTCAACGTCCAGGGCAAGGATCAGGTCCCGCTCCGCGAACCATTCCTGCCGCCATTTACGGGCTACATGGTCCTCGGAAGCGATGTGCTGGGCTGTGAGGACACGTGCGGCCCGGGGGTCGATCGGATGCCCCACCTCGTACCCGGTGGTGCCCGCAGAGTCCACCGCTACGAGCTGGCCGAGCCCTTCCGCGTCGAAGGCTTCGGTGAGCATGAGCGCTGCCATGGGCGAGCGGCAGATGTTTCCGGTGCAGACCGTGATGATGCGGTATGGGCTCGTCGTTGAGTACATTCTGCAAGCATGATTGATGGCACCCCTTCTTGGCTAGGGGCCACTTCACAACTGAGTCACTTTTCGTGTCAAAGCTGTCACAGAGTGCGCGGAACGTGCCTAGGTAATGAGAGCGGAATCAGTGCTGGAGGCCTCGGCAGCCAGCGCTGCAGCGGCCAGATAGACGGTGCGGACGACGGCGGCGCGTCGCCTTTGCGCGCGGCCGGGGTCATTGCCTGCCATCAATCCATCGAGTGCCGGCAGTACGGGCGCGGCGTCGCAGAGGCTCACGATGGTGATGAGCAGGTCTCCGGCGTCTTCCCTGGAGATGCTGGGGAGGGCGGCGATGGTGCTGTTGACCTTCGATGCACAGTTGGCCATCCGCTTCGGCAGCCCGACAACCTCCGCGCCCCGCTCCAGCCCTTCCCAGAACAGGAGGCGTGGTGCCGTTGCGTCTTTCTGGTGGTGGTCGAAGAGCCGGCCGGCGTAGTCAGCCATGGCCTCCGGCCCGTTGCCTTCGATGGGTACTTCATCCATGAGTGAGCTCAGGGCGGCGACGATCACGGCGTCGAAAAGCGCATTCTTATTGCCGAAGTACTGGTAGATCCGCTCTTTGTTGACCCCGGCCTCTGCGGCAATGCGGTCGATGCGGGCTCCTGCAAGTCCGCGCGCGCAAAACTCGGACGTCGCTGCCTTGAGCAGCAGTCCTTTGGTTCGCTCTGTGTCCCACGCCATAGGGTCATATTACCAGTTTCCAACTGGATGGTTGTAATTGTGGGCGAGTGGGGATAGTGTGATCCCAAGCCAAAAGCAACCGTTTAGTTGGAGAATGCCATGACCACCCAAACAACCTCCCAAGCCGTCGTTGAACCCTCGGCGCCTGCAGCCCGCCCGCAAGGACCCTCAGTTCACATGCGGGCGCTCATTACCTGGCTCGCCATTTTCCCGCTGGTGTCCATCGGCATGCTGCTCCTCGGCCCCATCATGGAGCCGTTGCACCCGGTCCTTCGCGCACTGCTGCTCACGGCACTCGTGGTTCCCGCCGCGGTATACGTCGTGGTTCCGCGGCTCATGGCCGGCCACGGCGCCCTGTCCCGCAGGGCAGTGGAGCGCTCAGCACAACGAGCGGCCCGCAAGTCCTCTTAACCCCAAATAGGTAACAGCAAATGCTCCACCGAGGGCTCAGTGGAACGTTTACTGTTACCCAGTTGGGTGCCGCGGAGGGACTAAGCGCCCCGCAGCTGCTCGACGTCGGCGATGCCCGGGTACGCGGCCTGCGTGCCCTTCTTGGTTGCAGCCAACGCGGCGGCAACCGAGGCGAAGGACGCGGCATCGGCAAGGGATTCCCCGGCCGCCAAACGCGCAGCGACAGCGCCCGTGAAGGCGTCGCCGGCACCAGTGGTGTCAATCGCAGAAACACGCGTCGGGGCAATGCGGGTGATCTGGTCTTCAGCGCCGCGCGCCAACGAATCCAGGACCACGGAGCCGTGTGCACCGAGGGTCACCAAAACCCGCTGCAGTCCGCGGTCCGCGAACTGGCTCCGGACCGGTTCCCACGCCTCAACGCCAGCCTGAGCGTCCGGAATCTCCGCTTCGGCACCCAGGAACAACGACGCCTCATGTGCGTTGACCAACAGCACGTCGCTCAAGCCGGCCAGAACCTCCGGTACCTCCGCGTAAGGCGAGAGGTTGAGCAGAACTGTAGCGCCGGCGTCGTGCCCTGCTTGGGCTGCGGCCGTCACAGTATCAATCCCCACTTCCAAGCAGAGGCACACAACCGCCGCATCCTGGAAGGCGTCGGACGTGACGTCCGAGGGCCTCAGCGTGCCATTGGCACCGGCCGAGATGATGATGCTGTTCTCACCGCCCGCGTCCACGGAAATGACGGCGACGCCGGTGGCGACGTCGGAGCGTCGGACGCGTGACACGTCCACTCCGGCGCTGGCCGTCGAATCCAGGAGCATGGTGCCGTTGGGGTCCCCGCCGACGGCGCCGATCAGGCTGACCTGACCGCCGAGCTTACTGGCAGCCACCGCCTGGTTGGCGCTCTTGCCGCCGGGATTCACCGCGAAACCGTTGCCGTGAACTGTCTCGCCGGGTTGGGGAAGGCGGTCGCAGTAGATGGTGAGGTCTGCGTTCAGGGAGCCGACGACGACGATTCCCGCCTTGGGCGCGCTGGTCATGCGGTCACCTTCTGGTCCTCGGTCACTTCTGCGTCCACGGGCTTGGGGATCAACAGTGAGGCAGCGAAGGCGGCAAGTGTGATGGCCAGGCCCACCACCACAACGGTCAGGTAGGAAGCCTTGGCATCATTGAGCGAAGCCGTGGCCACAAGGACCGCAGGAAGGACCAGGAAGCTGAGCCCGGCGCCGAGGTTGAAGGCGCCCGCGTTCATGCCCGGCAGGAAGCCCGGGTTGCCCTGCGGCGAGAGGACCACGCCCAATCCGTTCAGCATGATGTTGACGGTACCTGCGTACATGATGCCCAACAAGGCCGTTCCCACGATCATCATGGGCAGGTTGTTCAGGCCGAAGAACGCGATGATCGCCAAGGCCGCGAGGCTGCCGAGCAGACCGATGCGCAGGACTTTGGTGTAGCCGAGGACGGGCGCCAGGCGGCCGCTGATCGGGCCGAACAGCCAACCCAGGAGGGCGTACGGGGTGAGGATGATGAGCGACATCTCGGTGGGTCCGACGCCGAAGCCTGGATCTGCAGCCTGAACCCAGGCGGGGACGATGCCATTGATGACTGCGAAGATGCCGGTCATCGTGAGGGTGGTAGTCAGCAGCGGTGCCCAGGTGGAGCGCTGGCGCAGGTGCACGGTTTCCACCATGGGCTGCTTGGCGCGCTTCTCCACAGTCCAGAAGGCGAAGAACGCGACGACGGCAATCACCGTGAGCACGATCGCGAGAGTCAGCGTCCCGGCGTCGAAGGCTGTGGCCAGCTTGGCGCCCTCGTTCAGGGCCGTCAGCAGTGCACCAACAGCGACGACGATGAAGAACACGCCCAGCCAGTCCATGGTGGTGCCGGCGGCAGGCTTGCTCTCACCGGCAAGGACGGCGATCAGGACGGTGGCTGCCAAGGCCAGTGCAACCATGAGCCAGAAGATGCTGCGGAAGCCGAAGTTCTCAGCGAAGTAGCCGCCCACGAACGAGTCGACGCCGGCCACGCCGCCGTTGACTGCCGTGATGAGGCCCATGAGCGTGCCGTACTTGCGCGGGTTGCTGACCGCTGAGCGGAGCATGATCAGGCACAGCGGAACCGTGGGTCCGCTGACGCCCTGGATGATGCGGCCCACGAAGAGCCACGTGACGTCCGGGGCCATCGCTGCGATGACCGAACCGACAGCCATCAGGAGCATCATGCCGACGAGGATCTTCTTGCGGCCCACGATGTCGCTCAGACGCGGGAGGAACAGCGAGAAGAGCGCTGCGGCCGTGAAGAACCACGTCTGGGACAGGCCGATGGTGGCCTGGTCCGTGTTGAGTTCGTTGCCCATGGTGACCAGGGCCGGGCTGAGCATGGAGGCGTTGAGCTGGAAGGCCACGCAGGCTGCCAGCAGGGCAACCATGAGGGCTGTGACGTTGCCGCGGGTGGCCTTGGAATCGGTTGCGGGGGAGGACATTACTTTGCCTCTCCTGCCAGGATGGCCTCTGCGGTGGCGTTAACTGCGGCGGCAGCGTCGGCGGCGTCGTGCGTTGGTTCGCCGATCCGTTCAATCGCATCGGTGACCAAGTCCCAGAACTTCTTGTGGTCCAGGTCGACGGCGACTGACGTGTGGCAGTCCTCGGGGGCCGGAGCGCGGAAGTCGGCAACGGTCATGCCGAGGGTGAGCTTGCCCTGAAGCTCAATGTCCACGGGGACCTTGCGGGTGGTCATGACGGTGGGGTCGATGACGTAGGCCACGGCGCAGGGATCGTGGACCGGCGGGAAATCGAAGCCCTGGGCGTCCTTGTAGGTCTTCTGGAAGAAGTCCATGAGCTCCATGACGAACTTGGCCGGCTTAGTGCCGATCTTTGCTATGCGGTCCACTACCTCGTCCGTGGCCAGCGCCTGGTGTGTGAGATCGAGGCCGACCATCACCACAGGCCACTTTTCGTTGAAGACGATGTGCGCGGCTTCGGGGTCGATGATGATGTTGAACTCCGCTACGGCGCTCCAGTTGCCCACGTGGTAGCCGCCGCCCATGAGGACAACTTCCTTCACGCGCTCCACGATGCGGGGCTCCTTGCGGGCGGCCATCGCAATGTTGGTCAGGCCCGCGGTGGGGACCAAGGTGACGGTGCCGGGCTCGTGTGCCATGACGGTTTCAATGATGAGGTCGACGGCGTGGCGCGGGTCCAGCTCGATGATGGACTCGGGCTGCTCCGGGCCGTCCATGCCGGAATCGCCGTGGATGCTGGGGGCTGTTTCGATGGTGCGGACCAACGGGCGGTCGCAGCCTGCGGCAAAAGGGACGCCGGTGATGCCGGCGATGGTTGCAACTGAAAGGGCGTTACGGGTGACCTTTTCCAGGGTCTGGTTGCCCACCACCGTTGTTACGGCCAGCAACTCGATGTCCGGGTTGCCGTGCGCCAGCAGCAACGCCACGGCGTCGTCATGGCCAGGGTCGCAGTCAAGAATGATCTTCTTGCGTGCTGGTGTCATGGTGTTGGGTTCCACGGTTCTCTCCACGTCATTGGGGCCTGCCAGGTACTTGCCCCGGGCAGGGCGCTAAGCATTCAGGGGAATTCTGGCACTGCTATGCGGGCTACGTCAAACGCTTAACGTTGCCACGGTGCCTGCATCGATGGGGTTACGTCAAGCGCTTGATGCCTTCTCGCAGGTCAAGGCGGCATGGGACCGCTACGATCGATGCATGGAATCCCTGGATCGGCGCCATGGCCGCGCGCCCCGTTCGCCGCGCGTGACGGCTGCGATGGTGGCCGCCCGTGCAGGCGTTTCGACGGCGACCGTCTCCCTGGTGGCGAACGGAAAAACCCAAGGGCGCGTCTCTGAGGACAACATCTCCCGGGTCCGCTTGGCTATTTCCGAACTCGGCTACGTGGTGGACAGCATCGGCAGTTCCCTGGCCCGCGGGGTCAGTTCGATCGTCATCCTGGTGACGCCGGACGTTTCCAACCCCTTCTTCGCCAACGTCATTGCAGGTGTGCGGGAATCCTTGGGCTCCCAGTACCAGCTGCTGCTTTCCGTGACCGACGCCGGTGAGTCACCGCAGGCTGACGATGTCCGCAAACTCCTGGCGCTACGCCCCGCCGGTTTGCTGGTGGGGGCGCCCAGCGCAGAGTTCCTGGAAGATCTGTCCGCGGCCGGCCCGTTGGTCCTGTTGGATGCACCCGGCCTTGAGTCCTACGCGCCATCCGTGAACCTTGACGTTGCCCAGGGCGCGCGGGAACTTGCCCGGCATTTGGCGTCCTCCGGTCACACCCGCGCCGCTTATGTGGATGGCGTGACCGGAACAACCACGTTCCAGTTGCGCCGCGAAGCCTTCTTGGCGGAGGCTGCTGCGTGCGGACTTTCAGTGGAGCCTGGCCATGTCATCAGTACCCCGATCGACGTCGGTGCTGCCGCCGCCGCGTTCGCCGATGCCTGGCCGGAGTGGCAGCGCGAGGGGGTCACCGCCGTCGTCTGCGGTACTGATACGCACGCTTATGGCGTCCTGCAGGAAGCGCGCGTTGAGGGTGTCCGGATCCCGGAGCAGCTGGCTGTGGCAGGGTTCGATGACCTGCCCTACTCGGCCACCAGCAACCCCAGCCTCACCAGCGTGCACTTGCCGGCAACGCCCTTGGGGCGCAAGGCGGGGGAGCAGCTGCGCGGGCTGATGGAAGGCCTGCCGCTGGACGAACCCCACGTGACACTCGAGAGCTCGCTGGTGGTTCGGGGCTCTACGTCTTTCAGCCAGGAGAGAGTGGACGAAGCTGGTCCTCGGAAACAGGGTTCGACACCGTGAAGTAGATCTGGGGAGCGGTCATATCGCCCCAATCTTCCTTTTTCACCCTTACTGCGTCAGGTGTCACTTCGGCGATCCGCACACGCAGCCACGCGCCGTCGTCGAGCAGTAACTCGTGCGGGTCGGCGAGGTAGCGCAGCCCGAGTTCGTCAAGAGTTTCCTCGGCGCTGAACCAGTCCACGATCTCAGTCCGCGCACGGCCCAGCAGGTCGATGGCCACAAAGCCATCATCCACAGGCTTCATCCAGCCCACGTGCTCGCCGTCGTCCGTGCGGCGGTGTTCGATCCAGTCCGGCTCCATGGCCTCGACGGTAGCACCACGTGCTGTCGAAGTGGCTAGTGGATGACTGCCAGCAAGATGCCAACGAGGACAAACAGGCAGCCGAAGACCCGGTTGAGGACCTGCTGACCGCGAACATCGTGGGTGAATCGCTGGAAGGATCGCGCTGCGAAAGCGAAGAAGAACCACATCACCAGGATGTCGATAATGATGACCGTAGTAGTCAGTACCGCATATTGCTGGAGCAGCGGCTGGTCCGGGCGGATGAACTGGGGCATGAAGGCCAGGAAGAAAACAATGGCCTTCGGGTTGAGCAGGTTTACCCAGATGCCGCGCTGGAACATGGACAGGGCGGACTCGTTCTTCTTGCTGTCCGCTGTCTCTTGGTCCAGATCCGGCTTGTGCAGGAACTGCCTGATCCCGAGGTACACCAGATATGCGGCGCCCGCGTAGCGAATGACGTTGAAGATCACCGGAGAGCTGGAAACCAGTACGCCAACGCCCAAAGCGACGATGACGATGTGGATGACCAGGGCCACCTGCTGACCCAGGATGCCCCAGATGGAGCGTCGGAAGCCGGAGTTGAGCGAATTGCTCATGGTGAAGATGGCTCCGGCGCCGGGAGTGAAACTGATCAGGGTGCCGGCACCAACCAGGGCCAGCCAAAGTGAAAACTGCACACCTCAGCTTATGCCCGTGAGGTGGGTGGTTTGGTCATGTGCCTTCACCACCCACTTTGGGGGCGGACCTCCCCGAACGCACCCGGAATTGGTTGATTCCTATGCCCACCAAAACCAAAGCAGGTGGTAGCCGTACAACTCAAGGCTGGAGCGGGAAGTTATCCAGCCCCCACGGGAGTAAGGCGGCAACGAGGGTCACAATAAGGGCTGGAGACGACCACTTTGCCAGTCGCTCCCTGGACGTGCTCGAAAGTATCGCTGTGGGGCCCCGGCCGGTGCTCGTTGCGAAATCCCCGCTGTAGGTCGATCGCAGGAGCGTTTCCACCTGCGGAATCAGTTGCCTCCTGACCGTCCTGGGCGAAAGTGGCCGCCTCCTGCTGAGAATGGAGGTAGCGGCTCTGAGATTTCTGTTGTCGCTGGGGATACCCAGACGAGCTGCCGCTCGAAGGAATCTTTGGCCTGAGACTGCCAAGTTCTCTTTGGAGTTTGAGGATGATGCAGGGCCAAAGACTCTTGCATGTTTCATCAAGTCCACCGCTGTCTGAAGGAGGTGCCGCCGACGCGATGAGATCATCTGGATCCAGTAGGCAAGTCCAGAAATCAGGGTGCCAAGATAGAGCGAGCCCAAGCATGGGAGTGCGAAAACCCACATGGGCGTTAGACGCTCAATTTGCGAGCAAATGGTCAACAACCAAATGAATGCCAGTAGGCTGGCGAAACCTCCAGCCGTGACAGTTGGTGCCAAGGACCTGTTGGTTTTTAGGTCTAAGACCAGTCGGCGTCTATCCGCGGCCAGATCTGGCAAGAAGCCGGAAACATCGTCCTGCCATCTCCGTTTAAGGGCGGGATAAAATTTCCAAGCATCGGTGGTGTTCGGCGCCTGCAAAACAAGACTCTGAGTTGCCCCGATGACAAAACCCATTAAGGCCAGTAATCCAAGTATGGATATAAAAATTATAGCCAAGGTCCCAGCTATTTCGACTTCGGCACTATTCAACTTGGTCGCTCACGATTGCTAAGTCCTTTGGTCGAGGATGGACGTCCCTTCTCTTATTCGTGTCCAAGATGGTGGTTTCATGACGGCGGGTGCCCAGGACGTGTTGCTTCACCACCTTCTTTGGGGGCTGACCTCCCCGAACGCACCCGGAATTGGTTGATTCCCGCGCCCAACAAAACCAAAGTAGGTGGGGAAGGTACAGCCAAGCCACCAAGCAATGAGGCAAACTGGTGCCGTGAGCGGAATCCCGTGGGTGCTGCACGTCGATCTGGACCAGTTCATTGCCGCTGTCGAGATACTCCGGCGGCCCGAGCTCGCGGGCAAACCGATCATCGTCGGAGGCCGGGGTGACCCCACGGAGCGGGCTGTGGTGTCCACAGCCTCCTACGAAGCCAGGGCGTTCGGCGTCGGCTCCGGAATGCCGCTGCGGATTGCTGCCCGGAAAGTGCCCGACGCCATCATCCTGCCGGTCGATCAGGAAGCCTACCTCGCGGCCTCGGACGTAGTGATGACCACCCTGCGCGCACAGCCGGGAGCCACGGTTCAAGTGCTTGGCTGGGATGAGGCATTTGTCGGCGTCGAAACTGAGGACCCGGACGCCTACGCCCGGCAGATCCAGGCGGCTGTCCTGGAGCAAACCCAGCTGCACTGCAGTGTGGGCATCGGTGACACGTTGGTCCGCGCCAAGAACGCCACGGATTTCGGCAAACCCGCCGGAATTTTCAGGCTGACCAAAGAGAACTGGCTGGACGTCATGGGCGGAAAGCCCACCAAGGAATTGTGGGGCGTCGGAAGCAAAGTGTCGCAACGGCTGGCGAAGCACGGAATCACCACAGTCGCACAGCTCGCCGCAACCGACCCCCAGGCCCTGGTCCCGGAGTTTGGCCCCAAGATGGGCCCCTGGTACGCGCAGTTGGGTCGCGGTGAGGGCTCCAGCGAAGTGGACGACACTCCGTGGGTCGCCCGGGCACACGGCCGCGAGACCACCTTCCAGCAGGACCTGACACAAACGGACCAAGTGAAGGACGCCATCAAGGAACTGACCGCCCGCGTCCTGGAAGACGTCGCAGCGGAGGGACGACCGGTGATCGGGCTAACCCTGAAAGTCCGCTACGCGCCGTTCTTCACCAAGACCTACGCCAGGAAGATTCCCGAGACTTTCGACAGGGAAGAAGTCTTGGCGCAGGCCTTGGACCTCACCGGAAAAATGGAGCCGGACCGTCCCATCCGGCTCCTCGGTTTGCGTGCAGAAATGTCCATGCCTGAGGAAGCCCGTAAGGGACACACGCCGACGCGCAGCGGCTGGTAACAGCAGAACGCCCGACGGCGGCCCTGCAACTACCAGCGCGGGTGGATCGCTTCGCGGAAGTATCGGTCGTAGATGTCCCGCACCCCTTCAGCCAAGCCTGTCCCAACAGACTGCAGCCCACCCGCTTCGGCATTCGCCGCTGCCTGCGAAGCGGAACGCGCACCGGGGATGACCGTGGTGACGCCGTCCTGGGCGATGACCCAGGCGAGCGCCGCCTGTGCGGTGCTGACGCCGTCGGGCACTAATCCGCTGAACTCCTGCGCGGCCTTGACGCCAGTTGCGAAATCGACGCCGGAGAAGGTCTCGCCGACGTCGAAGGATGAACCGTCGCGGTTGTAATTCCGGTGGTCGTTCTCAGGGAACTCGGTGTCCGGCGTGTACTTCCCGGACAGCAGGCCGGACGCTAGGGGCACCCTGGCAATGATGCCAACGCCCGCTTCCTTGGCTGCGGGCAGCACCTCGTCGAGGGGTTTCAGGCGGAAGGCGTTGAGGATGATCTGCACGGAAGCGGTGTTCCCGCGCTTGATGGCTTCGAGAGCCTCATCCGTGCGCTCGACGCTGACGCCGTAATTGCGGATGGCGCCTTCGCTGACCAAGGTGTCCAGTGCGTCGTAGACTTCGTCGCTGCTGTACACGGACGTGGGAGGGCAGTGCAATTGAACGAGGTCCAGGGTGTCCTGCTGCAGGTTGCGCCGTGAGCGGTCGGTCCAGGCCCGGAAGTTCTCCAGAGTGTAGTTCCCGTGGATTTGATCCACCCGACGGCCCATCTTGGTGGCGACCGTGATGTCCAGGTCCGGATTGGCGCGCAGGAAGCGGCCAATGAACTGCTCACTCCGGCCGTCACCGTAGACGTCTGCCGTGTCGAAGAAATTGACGCCGCCTTGGACGGAGGCTTCCAGGACGGCAAAGGCGTCCTCTTCGGTGACGGAACCCCAGTCGGCTCCGAGTTGCCAGGTGCCCAGTCCCACGGTGGAGACGGATCGGCCGGTCTTGCCAAGTATGCGCTGTTCCATGGGTTCGACTATAGGGGCTTATTGCTCGTCCAACCGCGCTACTTTCCCCATGAGGTACTTTCGTTCCGGCAGGTTTCCGGTCTTCTTGGCGGCGGCGAGGTACGCTGCGCGGGCCTCAGCGTAGGAGCCGGCCATCTCCAGTAGATGGCCTCGCACGGCGTCCAAGCGGTGGGTCCTGCCCAGCGCCGCGTCCAGGCCGACCAACAGCTCCAGCCCAGCGACGGGCCCATGAACCATCGCCACAGCTACCGCACGATTCAGCGTGACCACGGGACTGGGTGCGACAGCGTCAAGGACTGTGTAGAGGGCTAGAATCTGCGGCCAGTCAGTCTCGTCATCGGAGGCAGCTTCTGCGTGAACTGCAGCGATGGCCGCCTGAAGTTGATACGGCCCGGCCGCCCCACGCCCCAGCACGGAGGACAACAGTGCGATGCCCTCCTCCAGCTGTTCCCGATTCCACAGGCTCCGGTCCTGCTCCGCCAATGGCACCGGTGTTCCGTCCGGCAGGGCACGCGCCGCCCGCCGGGAATCGGTCAGCAGCATCAGTGCCAGCAGGCCGACGGCCTCGAGTTCCTGCGGTGCGACGGCCACCAGCAGGCGTGTCACCCGGATGGCTTCCGTGGTGAGCTCTTCGCGCTGCAGGGATGGACCCGAGCTTGCCGCGTAACCTTCGTTGAAGATCAGGTACAAGACGTGAAGTGCGACGCCGAGCCTCGCCTTGCGCTCGGACGCAGGCGGCATGGTGAAGGTGGCTCCCGCCTTCTGGATCCCCTGTTTCGCGCGGCTGATGCGCTGTCCCATGGTCGCTTCGGGGACCAGGAAAGCCGAGGCGATTTCCGCCGTCGTGAGTCCTCCAACTGCGCGAAGCGTCAAGGCGAGTTGCGATGGTGCAGTCAGGGCCGGATGGCAGCACAGGAACATCAGGGTAAGGGTGTCGTCTGCTTCAGAGACTGAACCTGCTTGGACATCGATGGCTGTGGCGCGTTCCTCCCGGGCGCGCCGGGCGCTTTCGCTGCGCCACATGTCCACCAGCCGCCGGGATGCGACAGCCATCAACCACGCCCTCGGGTTGTCCGGCAAGGCCATTGGCCACCGTAGGGAGGCTTCAAGGAGTGCCTCCTGGACGGCGTCCTCGCACGCATCGAACTGGCCGTGAGTCCTCGCCAGCGCACCGAGGACCTGCGGCGCCAAGGTGCGCAGCAGGTCCTCGATTCGTGCTTCCGGTGACGGTTGGGTCAAAGGCTAAACCTCCGGCGGTCCGTCCGGGATGGCGCGAAGCTCAACAACCTGCGAGTACTTCACAATGCTTGAACAGATCTCCACGGCGCGCTCCTCGCTCGCGACATCAACCACCCAATAGCCCACCAGCGATTCCTTGGCCTCGGCGTAGGGCCCCTCAGTGGTGATGACGCCGTCCGGGGTCTGCTTGACGAGCTTCGCGGTGCTGCCGTCGGCCAGTCCGGCGTTGAAAACGAGCTCGCCGGACTCGGTCAGGTCCTTGTCGATCTGGATCATGAACCCGATCATTTCCTTGATCCATTCCGGATCGGCGGTCGCCATCATGCCCTCGGCCGACCCGAACATCATGATCATGTATTTCATCTCAAACTCCTTGTGAGGGGCGCCCTTTGTGGGTGCCTTCACTCATGGGTCGGAACTGCGGTGGGCTTTTCTACATGGCTCGGGAAATTCTTTTCAAGAGTTTCAGGCCCGCGCAATGACCTCGCCGTTGGGGATGAGGAAGTACCCGTCGTCGGTGGCTCCCCAACGGTGCCAGCCCGCGGCGATCCGGGCGAGGTCGGCTTCGTTGGCGAAACCGTACTCCAACGCCTGCTCAGCAAAGGCGGAGTGCAGCACCCTCTCGCTCCAGACCCGCGACTGCCAGGCGCGCTGCTGCGCCGTGGCGTAGAGCCAGTTGCTGCTGGTGGGAGCCACTTGGGTGAAGCCGGCCTGCTGTGCCCACGAAACCAGGCGTCGGCCGGCGTCGGGTTCGGCTCCATTGCGGCGGGCGATCTTCTGGTACAGCTCCATCCAGTCGTCGAGCTCCGGAACTTCCGGGTACCAGCTCATGCCGTGGAAATCAGCGTCTCGCACGGCAACGATCGCACCGGGTTTGGCCACCCGGCGCATCTCTCGCAGGGCGGCGACGGGGTCGGTGAGGTGCTGGAGGACTTGGTGGGCATGGACGAGGTCGAAGGACTCGTCCTCGAAGTCGAGATCGTAGATGTTGCCGGTCTGGAAGGTCACGTTGTCCACGCCCCGCTCAGTGGCCAGCCCGGTGGCCTGGGCGACGATATCCGGCGAACGGTCCAAACCGATCACTTGCCCGGGCGCAACCAGCCCGGCGAAATCGCAGGTGATGCTCCCGGGTCCGCACCCGACG
The DNA here is from genome assembly GCF_044756725.1 of Paenarthrobacter sp. NPDC091669. Classification (NCBI taxonomy): domain Bacteria; kingdom Bacillati; phylum Actinomycetota; class Actinomycetes; order Micrococcales; family Micrococcaceae; genus Paenarthrobacter; species Paenarthrobacter sp. NPDC091669. The sequence continues at coordinate 141,330 of NZ_JBIVTK010000008.1, read as the reverse complement.
TCGAGCACTGAAGTCCCGGCGGTGAGATGGGGAATCACAAACGCGGCCGAGTTCTCGACCGTCCGTGAGGCATGGGCCCGGACAACCGACTCGTGGTGTCCGTGGGTGTAGACATCTTCAGGCTGCTGCGCGTTCATAGGGAAACGCTACAACTTGGAAGGCGTATTTAGGTGGAGCGCGTTGAATCGGGTTGGGATGCTTCCTCGCGCGCGGCGAGGGTTGCTTCCACCATGTCCGTCATGAAGCGGGTAACAAGCTCCAGTTCCTCGGAGCTGTAGGCAGCCATGGCCTTGCCCATGCGGATGGCCAACGGCATGAACATGGCGCTTCCGTCCCGATAGGCCTTGGGTGTCATCTGCAGCTGGACTTGCCGGCGGTCCGTGCCGAGACGTTCGCGCACCACGTGCCCGGAGGCATGCAGGCGATCAACCAATGCCGTGGTGGCGGGGGAACTGAGCCGGAGCTCGGCGCGGAGAACACCCGGCGTGACCACTTTGCCGGCTGCGGTGTGGCGCATGATGACGGCGAGTGCGTTGAGGTCCGTACGGTGCATGTCGTTCCGGCCACCGGCTGCGTCAACGTAGTGGTTGGCTTCGAGGGTGAAGTCCTGGAGGAGCCGCACCAGTTCTTGGGGAGGTGCGTTTTCGGGGCGCGTGGCTGGTGTGTCCGCCATATCCGCCCTCCTGCCAGCGTTTGTCCGGTGATTCCTGCCTTCCGGATATTACTCCCAGCAGTGAAGGATTTTGGCATCCTGATGAGCCAACCCTTGGAATAGTTCCATGGTAGAGATAATCTGTGATGGAATAAAGGCCTCAAGCATCCCCACAGAAGAAGGACTCATGAACTCGCGGAAAGTACCGTTCTGGCTGCGCTGGCTGATCCCCGTGGTGCTGGTCATCACGTGGCTCGGCATCGCCGGAATTGGCGGCCCTACCTTCGGGCGGTTGGAAGAAGTCTCCTCCAACGACCAAGCCTCGTTCCTCCCCGCAGGCGCCGAAGCCACGGAGGCGGGCGACTGGCAGGCCAAGTTCCGGGACTCTGAAGAGATCCCCGCCGTGGTCATCGTTGAGAACGATGCTGCGTTCACCCCGGCCCAGCTGGGCGAAGCAGCCCAGCTGAAGGCCGACATTGAGGCACTCAAGCTGGGGAGCGCCGTCGTCGGGCCCATCCCTTCGGAAGACGGCAAAGCCGTCCAGTTCATCGTTCCGATGGCGTCCTCCGATGAACTCCGCGAGAAAGTCCAGGAACTGCGCGACGTCGTCCAGCCCGGAGCGCCCGACGGCATGCAGGCCTTTGTCACGGGACCCGCGGGCCTGACCGCCGACCTCGTCAACGCTTTCGGCGGGATCGACGGCATCCTGCTCCTGGTTGCCTTGGGCGCTGTGTTCGTGATCCTGCTGCTGGTGTACCGCTCTGTGGTGCTGCCTCTGGCGGTCCTCTTCACGTCGGTTTTTGCGCTGTGTGCCGCTATTCTGCTGGTGTTCGGCATGGCTAAGGCAGGCTGGATCCAGCTGAACGGCCAAAGCCAAGGCATTCTGTCCATCCTGGTGATTGGTGCGGCCACCGACTACGCGCTGTTGTACGTGGCGCGGTTCCGGGAGGCGCTCACCCACACCGCCAACCGCACGCAGGCCGTGATCACGGCGTGGAAGGCGTCGTTCGAGCCGATCCTCGCTTCCGGGGCCACCGTCATCATCGCGCTGCTCTGCCTGCTGTTCTCCGACCTGAATTCCAACAAGGCGTTGGGACCGGTGGCCGCTGCCGGCATCCTTTGCTCTTTGTTCGCTGCGCTCACGCTCCTGCCCGCGCTGATGGCTTTGCTTGGCCGGGCAGCCTTCTGGCCCTTCCGTCCCAAGCTGCTGCCCGACGACGAACGCGAACCTGAGATTGTCACTGGCCTTGAGGGGCAAAAGGGCCTGTGGCGCGCCACGGGTCGTCTGGTCTCCAAGCGGCCGCGCGTTGTGTGGGTGGCTTCAGTGCTTCTGCTCCTCGCGGCCTCCACCGGACTGATGCAGTTGAAGGCCAACGGCGTTCCTCAGACGGACGTCATTCTCTCCGCATCCGACGCCGTCGACGGACAGGAAGCACTGGCCCGCCACTTCGACGCCGGCAGCGGCAGCCCCGCCGTCGTGGTCGCCTCGGAAGGTTCCGCGCAGCAGGTCCTGGACAAGGTCAAAGCGGCCGACGGCGTGGGTGACGCGTACCTGCTGGCTGACGGAAACGTGCCCATCACCGGTGCTCCCGGTGCTCCTGCTGAACCCTCCGTTCGGGACGGCAGGGTCCTGATCAATGCGACGCTGAACTCGGCCGCGGACTCCATTGAAGCGGAAGAGGCGGTGAAGTCGCTGCGGGTGGCCGTCAAGGAAGTCGACGCCGACGCGTTGGTAGGTGGCGTCACGGCCACCGCCCTGGACACGAACACCACGGCGCAGCGCGACCTTGTGGTCATCATCCCGATTGTCCTGATCGTCATCCTGTTCATCCTGATGCTCCTGCTGCGATCCGTGGTGGCGCCGGTGTTGCTGGTGCTGTCCGTGGTGCTTTCCTACGGCGCCGCGATGGGTGTCTCGGCGTGGGTGTTCAACGGGGTCTTCGGATTCTCGGGTGCCGATGCCACGGTGCCGTTGTTCGGCTTCGTGTTCCTGGTGGCCCTGGGCGTGGACTACAACATCTTCCTGATGAGCCGTGTCCGCGAAGAGTCGCTGAAGCACGGGACCCGCCCGGGAATCCTGCGCGGCCTGGCCGTTACCGGTGGTGTCATCACGTCCGCCGGTGTGGTCCTGGCCGCTACCTTCGCGGCTCTTGGTGTCATCCCCATCATGTTCCTGGTGCAGCTCGCCTTTATCGTGGCGTTCGGTGTGCTGCTGGATACCGTGTTGGTCCGGTCGTTGCTGGTGCCTGCCTTGGCGTACGACATTGGCAGCAAGATCTGGTGGCCGAGCAAGCTGGGACGTTCGTCTTCGGCGGAGGCTGTTCAGCCCCGCGAAGAAGAGCAGGCATCGGTGGGGCGGTAATGGTCACTCAATGACGCCCCGCGGGTACCCCGTTCTGTCCCTGCTTCTGCTTGTCCTGCGACCGGCGTACCTTTTTGCGCTTCCGCCGTCGTTTCTCTTGACTGCTGAACGGTGGCCGGGGTGTGCCTCGAAGCGGGCCGCTCCAATAATGGCCTCCCAGGAGGACGCCAGCCAAGGCGCCGTACGTCCACACGAAAGGAAGAGCCATCTGGCTGGTATTACCTTCCAGGAATGCCAGCAAAAAGAACTCCACCGGGATGACCAAAAGGAGTGCGTTCCTGGTCACGGCCGATGGCGGAAACCGGAACAATGCCCAGCCGCAGACCAAGGCGCCTGCCAACACGGCGCCGACTGCCGCCGTCGGGCTCTGAAAGATGAAGTGGGCAAGGCCGGCTCCCATCAGGACGGCCGCGCAGGAACCATTGATCATGACGTGACGCCGGCCTCCAACGGATTCTTTGCCGGCTTCGGTGGTTCCAACGCGGTTCTTCCCTGCCTGGCTTCTTTTTCCTGACCACGGGTATCCACTTGCAATTCCCCCGACGATGACACCCAGGAACCACGATGCTGCTGCAGGAATCCCTAGATCGTCCTCAATCGAGAGCGCTGAATAGGACGCCAAAGGCAATGCGCAGAGCATCAGCATGGAAGCCCGGGATGACTGGGGCAGTACCCGGAAAAGGAGAAAGGTGTAAGCCGCCCCGGGGACGAAGAACAGGGATGCTCCCAGCAAGGTGCTGTGGGCCATCCACACAAAGGTGGCCATGATGACCGCGATCATTCCGCCGTAGAGGATTCGAGGATCCCACTGTTTTGATTTCTTCTTCACGTCAGCATTCCCCCCGGGATCAAGGGTAGATCAGGCGGTGACGGTGTTCCGTTCCCGGTAACCGTCCGCGGCGTAAACACCCAGGACGCGGACCTCGGTAGTGAAGAACTCCAGTTCTTCCAGGGCCCGGCGGAGACGGGCGTCTTCGGGGTGGCCTTCGACGTCGGAGAGGAACATGGTGGCAGCGAACTCATCGCCCACCATGTAGCTTTCCAGCCGTGTCATGTTGAGGCCATTGGTCGCAAAGCCACCAAGTGCTTTGTATAGGGCCGAGGGAACGTTGCGGACCCGGAAAACGAAACTGGTGATCGCGGGGCCCGGAAGCTCGTCCTTGGTGGGGAGCTCGCGTTCCCGCGCCAGAACAACAAAACGGGTGGTGTTGGTGGGATCGTCCTCCACGCCGGAAGCCAGGACTTCGAGACCGTACAGTCCAGCGGCGAGCGGCGGAGCCAACGACAACTTGCGGGGATCGTTCCAGTCCCGCACTTCACGGGCTGAACCCGCAGTATCGCCGGCGATGACGGGCTTGAGGCCCGCTTCCCGGATGATCCTGCGGCACTGCCCCAGGGCGTGGATGTGGCTGTGGACCTCCGTAGCTCCTTCAATGGTGCTGCCCGGAATGCCCAGAAGGTCGAAGCGGATCGGCAGGAAGTACTCGCCAACGATCTGCAGCTTGGACTGGGGGAGCAGGACGTGGATATCGGCCACACGCCCGGCAATGGAGTTCTCAATGGGAATCATGGCCAGATCGACTTCCCCGGTGGACACCAGCTCGAAGGCGTCCTCAAAGCTCGCGCACGGAACGCTCTGGAGTTCGGGGAACATTTCCTTGCACGCGAGATCCGAATTAGCTCCGGGCTCACCTTGGTACGCAATCTTCTGGGCCATGATGCTCATGGTTACACGCTGGGCGCCCGGCCTCCCAACCGCGTCCACCCTGTGACTGGACAAGTGGGTGCCACCGACCCTAGGTTCGCACCAAGGATTGGGGGCGGCCGATGACAACTGCGACAGCGTTCAGAAGTAGCGCAACAAACAATGTCAACGAACAGCGGGTTGCAAGGTTCGCGGGCACGACCATCGGCGCGACAGCACTGGCCGAACGCCCCAGAAACGCCCGGACACCCAACTGACTGGCAGTAGTGGTCGGAATGAGGGCTCATAGCGACCACTAGTGCCAGTCAGTTGGGAGGGAGTTAGCCGTTGATGACCTGCGGAACGCCGAGGGCCTTCAGACCTTCGGCGCCGAACTCGAGGCCGTAGCCGGACTGCTTCGCACCGCCGAAGGGAACGCGGGGGTCCACGGCGCCGTGCTTGTTGATCCACACGGTGCCGGCCTGGATACGGGAAGCGACTTCGCGTGCAGCGTTCAGGTCTGAGGACCAGACCGAGGCGCCCAGTCCGACGTCGAGCCCGTTTGCCTTGGCGACTGCCTCGTCAACGGTGCTGTATTTGATGATCGGCAAGGCTGGTCCGAACTGTTCCTCGGCGACCAACGGGTTGTCGTTGTCGATGTCGGCAACCAGCGTGGTGGGGTAGAAATTGCCTGGCTGCTCCGCGTCCGGGTTCCCACCCAGAAGCACTCGCGCGCCGGAATCGCGAGCGGCTTCAACCAGCCGGGCCACGATGTCGTACTGCTGCCGGTTCTGCAGCGGGCCCAGAACGTTGTTCTCATCCAGGCCGTTGCCCATGGGCATGGCCTGAGCCACAGCTACGAGCTCGGAGCACACGGCCTCGTACTGGGATTCGTGCACGTAGAGCCGCTTCAGGGCCGCGCAGGTCTGGCCTGTGTTGATGAACGCGCCCCAGAACAACCCCTCAGCAATAGCTTTGGGATCGGAGTCGGGGAGGACGATCCCGGCGTCGTTGCCGCCAAGTTCCAGCGTGAGCCGTTTGACGGTGTCGGCCGAGGATCGAATGATCGCCTTGCCCGTGGCCGTGGAGCCGGTGAACATGACCTTGCCAATGGCAGGGTGCTCAGCAAGCCGGGCGCCGACGTCGCGCCCGCCGGAGACCACGGACAGCAGGCCTTCCGGCAGTTCCTGGTTGATGATCGATGCCAGTGCCAGCACGGACAGCGGGGTGTATTCGGACGGTTTGACCACCACGGCGTTACCCATGCGCAGGGCCGGTGCGATCTGCCAGACGGTGATCATCATGGGCCAGTTCCACGGACCAATGGCACCTACGACGCCGATGGGCCGGTAATGGAGTTCGGCGCGGGTTTCGCCGTCGTCCACCACGGTTTCAGGATCAAGCGGCGTGGCAGCAGTGGCACGAAGCCAGGCTGCGCACGCGCCGACTTCGAAGCGCGCATTCGGCCCGTTCAGCGGCTTGCCCTGCTCGCGGGAGAGGAGCTGGGCGAGTTCTTCGGCTGAGCGTTCGACGGCGTCGGCGGCCTTCATGAGCGCAGCGGACCTGGCGTCGTGGCCCAAGGCAGCCCATGCCGGCTGTGCTGCGGCAGCGGCGGCGATGGCGGCTTCGAGGTCTTCCACCGTGTGAACAGGTGCTTCGCCGACAGCCTCGCCCGTTGCCGGGTCGAGGATGGTGCGGCTGTTCTGGCCGGTGGCAGGGGTGATCGAGGTCAGGAGGGCGTCGTAAGTCTCCATTGGTACTCCGCTCGGGTAGTAAGTCTTGGCGGCCAGTCAGGCGCGCGGCGATGGTTCCAGTGTGGTCGGCGTCACGCAGATGGGCCTTGTCTATCCACGAACAGCCATTGACGGGAAGCGAACGCTTTTCGTTGAGCACCCCGTGCCTGATAATCGAGCTTGTGACTCTTGCTTCCCTCGCAGCCTTCGCTGGCCTCTGCCTGGTATTGTCCGTGACGCCTGGACCGGACACGTTCCTCGTGCTGCGCATTGCGTTGAACCGTCCCAGCGCTGGAATCGCTGCCGCTGCTGGCTCTGCCGCGGGGGCGATTGCCTGGGCCGCGTTGGTAGGAGTGGGTCTAGCCGCCATCCTTGAGCAATCCGCGGAGCTGTTCCGGTGGGTCAAGATCGCGGGCGGCCTGTACTTGCTGTACTTGGGCGTCTCCTCCTTCATCAAGTCCCGGAAGGCGGCAAAGGCATCCAAGGCGGCCACAGCAGCCGGAGCCATGGAGAACGCGCCTCTCCCGTACAGCCGACTTTCGGCGCTGGGAGCCGGGGCTTTGTCCACGTTGCTCAACCCCAAGGTTGGCTTGTTTTACCTGGCCGTGGTCCCGCAGTTCATCCCGCACGGCGGCGACACCATGGGCACCTCGCTCATTCTGGGTGTGGTGGTGGCCGTCATCGCCTTCGCGTATCTCTCGATGATCGCCGTCGTCGCTTTTAAGGCGATGCGGTGGCTCAAACGCCCCAAGGTGAGCACCGTCGTCGAGCATGTCAGCAGCGGTGTGATCGCCGGGCTGGGCGTTGGAGTGGTGGCGTCGGGCGCCAGCAGCTAGTTCAGCGAGATTCTCAGGCGTTCCACGCCCTCGGCACCTTCCGGCACTTGTTCCATGAGCTGCGGTTCATTGGCGAGGCGTCCAAGCATGTTTGCCAAGTGGTCCCGCTCGGCGGGCTTATAGGTGACGCCCCGAAGGTCGGAGGCCCGGACAACAGAGGCCAGGGTTAGAAAGTCGTCGATGTGCCGATGCCGTAGGGGGTCGTGGATGATGGTCAGCGCTCCCGCTTTGCCGATGAGGCTGCCGAGGACCGTGGGACGGTTCACTCGGCCGGACGCTGACCCTGCTTGAACTTCGACGGTCTCAGAACGGTCGAGGGCGTGTTGGCTGGCGGGGGCAGCAATCGTGGTCCCGCCGGTAACTCCGCGTCGCTTCTCGGCGCGTTCACCCAGATGGCGCGGGATGAGTACGTCCACCAGGGCCTTCGCCGCGCTTCCACCGATGTTGATAGCCCTCCAGAGACTCTCCGGCGGACTCGAAGCCGAGCGCCACGAGGAGTTCAGTAAAGTCGTGAAGCATCGTAGGGTATGCCCGGATGTCCAGAGCCATATCGGCGTCCTTGGTGGGGCGCACGTGTGGAGCGCCGCGTTCAACAGCGTGCAGGAAGACCGCTTGCCCGCCCACCAAGACCCAACCCTGAGGCATCGCATTGTGTATTTCGAAGACAGCCTGCCATGCTTCCTGCTGTTCGGTGGGCATTGCGGGAAGTTCAATGGGCATGGGCGCTCCTGAGGATATCGCGTGCAGCTTGTTGTTCACGGGCACCGGGCCTTTCGGCCAGGTCTGCCGCCACCACTAACGGCGGAAGCTCGTCGGGGACTTGCGCGACGGCGCGGAGAATGACGTTGGGCCTCTTGCCGGGAAGTGGCTCAACCAGGAACCAGTCCCTGACGACGTCCTTGAGTTCGTCGCGCCGCACATAGGCTTCAACCTCTGAATTGGCCAGCAGCCCAGACCGTGCGTGAGAGACTCCGGAGAGGTGAATTCGTTTGTCTTCCCGAAGCTCGGCGATGTCATCCGGGCTGGAAGAGAACTCGAATTTATCGGCACGATTGGCCAGCCACGCTGCGAGAAGCGCGATTGGATCGGGGGAGTCCTGCAGCCGGTTGATGCGCTCTTTCAGCCGATGTTTCTCAACCGCTGAGAGTTCAAAATGAACGGGGATCGGGGGCCGTGGATTGTCCCAGAAGCAGGACACGAGTTGCCATGCGCTGCGTTCGGACAGCGGACGACCAGCAGGCTTACCAGGCCGATAGTGGGCGGCATCAGCTTCGTCTACGATCCAGCGTCCACCAACCCTTTGGCCTCTAATGCGTCCGGAGTGGACGAGCTGCCGCGCTCGACTCTGATTGACGTGTAGTCGCTTGGCCAGTTCGGGGATACTCAATGCCATTTCATAATCCTATCGATACCGCTATGAATATGAAATAGATTCACTCTTTTTAAGATTACAGATTCATAGCGATAGCGATGGCAATGTGTAATCAGGGCCGGCGCGGACCGCGCCGCCTATAGCTAGCAAGCCAGCAGCGCGAGGTAGCTATCCAGCTGCCCCGCAAGATCCTGCGAGAAATGCTCGGCGGGGGACAATGCCACCACAATCTGCGCACCCAGCATCATGTTCAGCAGGTGATCGGCGACGGCGGCGTCCCCGATGGGGGCTTTGATCTCACCTGCCGCCCGGGCTGCTGCACAATGAGCTGTGATGGTGGTGTGCCACTGGCTCATGGACTCGCTGTGGAGGGTTGCCATGCCGGCGTCGTTGAGGGCCTTTTGCCAGAACGGGATGACGATGCGGGCTTCGTTGACGCGTTCCTCGTCCAGCGGCAGGACTTCGGCGCAGAACGCGCGGAGCGCCGCTACTCCTGAGAGTCCTTCGGTCATGGTCGCTATTCGCTGATTGGTGCGGTTGAAGACGTGTCCGAACGCCGAGGTCAGCAGGAGGTCCTTGGTGGGGAAGTAGGGCTTGAGGGCACCGTTGGCGAAGCCGGCTTCTTCAGCAATTTCCCGCATGGTGGCACCTTCCATGCCCAGCCTGGCGATGATCCGCCAGGTGGCGTCCACCAGTTCGAGGCGTCGTTGATCGTGGTCAACAATCTTTGGCACTGGAGGGGCTCCCGAAAAAATAAATGGCGGACAGGTCTTGTGACCCATCTTACGTTTTGGTTATTCTCTACACCTATAGAAAATAAATCCTGACCCATCATAGGTCCCGGACAAGAGGCAGCCATGACGCCCACAGCAACTGAGACAGCAACCGACGCCGTCGCCATTGAGGAAACGCAGTACGCCCTGGCAACAGGCGCCGAAATCTCCCAGGTGCAGGGGATCCTGCAGGCCGCCGGCCACCTTGGCCCCGAAAAGCGGATTGCGTACCTGGGGTTGGTGGACCCGTCCCGCAACCAGCCGGAACAGGACCGCCGCTTCCGCGTCTTTATTCACGACATCTCCGGCGGAGCTCCCAGCGACGTCCTGGTCTCCGCAACCCGCGGCGGGATATTGACCGCGAAGGAACTGGACACCAAGGTCTCAGGCGAACTTCCCGTACTGGAAGAGGAATTCGAAGTAGTGGAGACGCTCCTCGCCACCGACGATCGGTGGCTCGCCGCGCTCGCAGCCAGGGATCTGGACGTCGCTAAAGTCCGTGTCGCCCCGTTGTCCGCGGGCGTCTTTGAGTACGACGACGAGAAAGGTCGCCGGATCCTGCGTGGCCTCGCATTCGTGCAGGACTTCCCGGAAGACAGCGCCTGGGCGCATCCCGTGGACGGTCTCGTGGCGTACGTGGACGTGGTCAACAAGGAAGTCACCCAAGTCATCGATCTCGGCGTCATGCCCATCCCGGCGGAGCACGGAAACTACACGGACCCCGAACTGACCGGCCCGCTCCGCGAAACCCAGAAGCCCATCAGCATCACCCAACCCGAGGGCCCGAGCTTCACTGTCACCGGCGGGAACCACGTGGAGTGGGAAAAGTGGAGCGTGGACGTCGGCTTCGATGTCCGCGAGGGAGTTGTCCTCCACAACCTGGCCTTTCAGGATGGCGACAAGAAGCGTCCCATCATCAACCGTGCCTCCATCGCAGAAATGGTGGTGCCCTACGGCGACCCTTCACCCATCAGGTCCTGGCAGAACTACTTCGACACCGGCGAATACCTGGTAGGCCAGTACGCTAACTCCTTGGAACTGGGCTGTGACTGCCTGGGGGACATCACCTACCTGAGCCCCGTCATCAGCGATGCCTTCGGCAACCCCCGCGAGATCCGCAACGGCATCTGCATGCACGAAGAAGACTGGGGCATCCTCTCCAAGCACTCGGACCTCTGGACCGGCATCAACTACACCCGCCGCAACCGCCGCCTGGTGATCTCCTTCTTCACCACCATCGGCAACTACGATTACGGCTTCTACTGGTACCTCTACCTGGACGGCACCATCGAGTTCGAAGCCAAGGCCACCGGCGTCGTGTTCACCAGCGCCTTCCCGGAAGGCGGCTCGGACAACATTTCCCAGCTCGCCCCGGGCCTCGGTGCCCCCTTCCACCAGCACCTCTTCAGCGCCCGTCTGGACATGGCCATTGACGGCTTCACCAACCGCGTGGAGGAAGAAGACGTGGTCCGCCAGGCCATGGGCGAAGGCAATGAACGTGGCAACGCGTTTTCCCGCAAGCGCACACTCCTGACCAAGGAATCCGAAGCGGTCCGTGAGGCCGACGCCCGCGCCGGGCGGACATGGATCATCTCCAACCCTGAATCGAAGAACCGTCTGGGTGAGCCGGTCGGCTACAAACTCCACGCGGAGAACCAGCCCACATTGCTGGCCGATCCCGGCTCGTCCATTGCGAAGCGCGCGGCCTTCGCCACCAAGGACTTGTGGGTCACCCGCTACTCGGATGAGGAACGCTACCCCACGGGTGATTTCGTGAACCAGCACTCCGGCGGCGCCGGCTTACCGGCTTACGTTGCCCAGGACCGCGGGATCGACGGCCAGGACATCGTGGTGTGGCACACCTTCGGCCTCACGCACTTCCCGCGGGTGGAGGATTGGCCGATCATGCCGGTGGACACAGTGGGCTTCAAGCTCCGCCCGGAAGGCTTCTTCGACCGCAGCCCGGTCCTGGATGTGCCGGCCAGCGCCTCGGGCTCGAGTTGCCACAGCCCGGCAACTTCCACCAGCGAAGAGCACGGCGAGCACGGCGAACATGGCGAGCCCGCCGGGCACTGCCACTAAAGCCCGCCGGGATACTCACTATGACAACAACGGCAGGACGGGTCCGGGGCAACGGACCTGTCCTGCACCCCCGGATCTGCGCGGCCCTCACTGCGGTCTCCTGCCTGGTGCATCTGTGGCTCGCAGCGTCGGGACACCACCAGGCCTGGCTGGGGATCCTCATGATCGGCTTGGCCGCCGTGTGCGTCCCGTGCACGGTCCACATTTGGCGCCACAGCAAGGTGGGCGCGCTCCATCAAGTGACCATCTCGGCTCTGGCGATGGTGGGGCTCCATGCTGTCCTGCTGTTGGGAGCGGCCGGTTCCGGACACGCGCACGGTGGGGGACCGGCGTCGAACGCTGTTGATAGCTCCGGCGCTGCCGGGTTGCTGATGGTGATCGGTCTGGAAATCACGACGGCGTTACTCGCCGCCACGCTGGTGGCCCGACTTCGGGGCCAAGCCACGCGTGACCGCGGGAAACCTGCCAGTTCGTAGGGAAGTTTCCCACGAACACGCAGCTTTCCGGCTACTTGGAGTCGGCTCAGAGCGAGACCCGCGTCAGCTTGTCCGGGTTGGACACCTGGCGCAACTCGCGGATGCTGCCATCCGGGGCGGTATCGATCACCAGGACGTCGGAGCGGCCATGATGCCTGAGCACCAGGGCCGCTTCGCTGTTGACCTCGATGACCCAGGCACGGACCGGCTCCGCGGGATCGAAAAGCACCGCCTTGCTGAGGATGCCGGCGAAAAACCGTGCAATCCTGGCCGCCCCGAACAGCGGGTTCATGGCGCTCTTGACCTTGCCGCCGCCGTCGGCCCAGAGAACGGCGTCCCGATCCAGCATGGCGACAACTGTGTCAATCTCACCCTGCTCAATGGCCCGTACCAGCTTCTCCAAGGCCGCGCGATCCTTGGCCCGGGGCGCGGGGGCCTCAGGATCGATCTCCAGGCGGCGTTCGGCCCGTGAAATCATCTGGCGGACGGCGGCAGGGGATTTTTCCAGGATGTCCGCGATTTCCGGGGCGGACATTGCGAAGGCCCGGTGCAACACGAGCGCCGCCCTGGCCTCAGGCGCCAATTGCTCGGCCAGGTGCAGCAAGGTCAAGGACAGCAGCTCGCGGTTGGCTACGGTTTCTTCCGGAAGTGTGGACGCATCCACTGGTTCGGGCAGCCAAGGCCCGGTGTACTCCTCGCGCACTGCGGCGAGTTGCCGAACCCGGTCAACAGAGCGCCGCACACACACTGTTGTCAGCCACGCCGGCCAGGAGTCCACGCCGACGGCATCGGGTTTGCGTTCCCGCTGCACGGCGTCGATCGCCACCTCGGAGACCACGTCCTCCGCATGCCCGAAGTCGCCCAGCATTCTGTAGGCGATCCCCAGGAGGCGATTCCGTTCGCTCTGCCACGCCGACGTGGCTGACACCGCAAGAGTCATGCTGCCAACGCTACCTTTCAGACGACCGGGTTCTTCTCATCTACCGGCGGCTCCATCTGCGTGCTGACGGCGATCCTGTTCCACACATTGATGGTGGAGATGGCGAGGATCAGGCCACCCATCTGGCTGTCGTCGAAATGGGTGGCAGCAGCGTTCCAAATCTCGTCCGTGACAGTCTCCGGGCCCAGTTGGGTGACGGCATCCGTCAGGGCAAGTACAGCCTGTTCGCGTGCATCGAAGAACACTTTCGAGTGCTGCCATGCCGCAACCGCGTGGAGCTTGCGGGAGGGGATCCCGCGCTTCCGGCCGTCCGTGGCATGCATGTCCACGCAGAAGCCGCAGCCGTTGAGAATGGAGGCGCGAAGTTTGATCAGTTCATACAGGTCTGGATCGACCGACTTGCGGGCATAGCCTTCCAGCCCGATGACGGCGGCGTAGCCGAGTTTATTGCTGCGGCCGAGATTGATGCGGGTCATGCTGACGTCCCTTCAGAGATGGTGCCTTACATCAGTGATGTCGGATACCGGACCGAAAGTGTGACAGCGGCGGCTCATTGTTAGAGTCAGTCGATGCGCGCAGTAGTTTTTGATGAGGTCCGGACCCAGCCCGACGTGAGGGAAGTAGCCAAGCCCGAGGCTCCCGTTGGAGGCGTGGTGGTGAAAGTGTTGGCGACAGGCATGTGCCGCAGCGACTGGCACGCCTGGGCCGGCCACGATGACATCGCCATGCCCCACGTGCCGGGTCACGAGCTCGCCGGTGTTATCGACGCAGTAGGGGAAGGCGTCCAGCACTGGAAGGTGGGCGACCGCGTCACCGTGCCCTTCGTCTGCGGCTGCGGCACCTGCGAATGGTGCCTCGCCGGCGACGCCCAGGTCTGCCCGGACCAGCAGCAGCCTGGTTTCACCCATTGGGGTTCCTTCGCCGAGTTTGTGGCCCTGCACGCTGCCGACAGCAACCTGGTTGCCATTCCTGACGGCGTTGAATACACGACGGCGGCAAGCCTCGGCTGCCGCTTCGCGACCGCTTACCGTGCGTTGGCAGCCCGTGCGCAAGTGAAAGCCGGAGAGTGGGTCACTGTAGTCGGCGCAGGCGGTGTGGGACTGAGCGCCGTGATGATCGCCAAAGCCATGGGCGCACGGGTGATTGCCGTGGACCGGAACACCGAGGCTCTGGCCGTGGCCGCACGGCTGGGTGCCGAACATACTGTCCTCGCTGATGGTGCAGATATTCCTGCTGCAATCAATGCCCTTTCCGGCGGGGGCAGCCACGTGGCGGTGGACGCCGTCGGAAGTGAACAGACCTGTGCCGATGCGATCCTTAGCCTTCGCAGGCGCGGCCGCCACGTCCAGATTGGTTTGTTGCCGTCCATCGACGGCAACCCGCAAGTGCCCATGGCGCGAGTGATCGGCTGGGAACTGGACCTTTTGGGCAGTCACGGCATGGCCGCTGTGGACTATCCGGGCATGCTGGCGCTCATTGAACAGGGTGTGCTCCAGCCACAGATGCTCATCGAACGCACCATTGGCTTGGAAGAAGCTGCTGCACTCCTGCCTGGCTTCGACAAGGCCAACCCCGCCGGCATGACCATGGTGGACCCTGCCCTGTAAGAGCTTCCCGAGCGACTTACTTGGGTTCGTCCGCAGGGCGGTTCCGGTACGCGGCGAGGAAATGGTCGATCCGGCGCACTGCTTCTTCGATGTCCTCCGTAGCGGGCAGGATCACGAACCGGAAATGGTCCGGCGTTGGCCAGTTGAAAGCGGTACCGTGCGAGACCAGGATCTTTTGCTCCTGCAGTAATTGGAGGACGAACTTTTCGTCAGAGGCAATGGGATAGATCTCCGGATCCAGCTTCGGAAAAAGGTACATGGCACCGGCTGCCGGAACGCAGCTGACGCCAGGGATCGCGGTGAGGAGTTTCCATGCCAGATCCCGCTGATCGCGGAGACGGCCGCCGGGGCGAATGAGCGCTTCGATGCTTTGGTATCCACCCAGGCATGTTTGGATGGCGTGCTGGGCAGGGACATTGGCGCACAATCGCAGCGAGGCCAGCAGCTCCAAGGATTCCCGATAGGCCGCGGTCGCCGTCAAGGGGCCGGTGACGGCAACCCAGCCTGCCCGGTATCCGGGCATGCGGTACGCCTTGGACAACCCGCTGAACGTCAGGACGCAGACGTCGTCAGCAACAGCCGCCGTATGAATATGGGGTGCGTCCACGTACCGGATCTTCTCGTAGATCTCATCTGAAAACAGGACGAGGTCATGCTTCCTGGCAAGCGCGGCGAATTGCTCCAGAATGTGGCGCGGATAGACGGCGCCGGTGGGGTTGTTCGGGTTGATGATGACGATGCCCTTGGTGCGCGGGGTGATCTTGGCCTCGACGTCGGACATGTCCGGCCACCAGTTCTCCTCCTCATCGCACAGGTAATGCACGGGGTTGCCGCCGGTGAGCGTCACGGCCGCGGTCCACAAAGGGTAGTCCGGGGCAGGGATAAGGATCTCGTCGCCGTTCTCCATGAACGCCTGCAGGGTCATGGAGATGAGTTCGCTGACGCCATTGCCAATGAAGACATCCTCGACGCCGATGCTCATCAGTCCGCGCGTCTGGTAGTACTGCGAGATGGCGGTGCGGGCTGAGAAGATGCCCTTGGAATCGCTGTATCCCTGGGCGCCGCGGAGATGGTGGATCATGTCCACCACAACAGACTCCGGTGCCTCCAGCCCAAACGGTGCTGTGTCCCCAAGGTTCATCTTGAGGATGCGATGCCCCTCGGCCTCCATGGCCTTGGCCGCTTGGAGGATGGGTCCACGGAGTTCGTAGCGGACATTCTGGAGTTTGCTGGAGTGCTGCATCGGACGCATGGTTGATCATTTCATGGGAGCGGGCCGCCCGGGCAAATGGTTCCGGAATCAGTGCCCCAATGATGCCGGGATCAGAGCCAACGAATAGTCACCGGAAGTCTCTTGGTGCTGGCCGAAACTTCCCGCTCGGTGCCGTCCACTGCAACAGCGAAGTGCTGGAGTTCGTCAGCCGACGCCAGGACTTCAAAGTGTCCGGTGGCATCGCTCACGGCAGCCGTAGCGGACGAGTGGGCGTGGATATATGCGTCAGGGACGCCTTTGTTGTGGACATCCACCAGCCGTCCCCGGATCCGGCGGGCGGCACGTGTCGTGCCTGCGACCGCGCCGTCGGGAGGATCGGAAGGTTCTTCGAAAGGCAGGGATACCGGGACGCGGACCAGGAAGCCCATTCCTTGCTGGATGGCGCCGGAGTACTCCTCGGGCCGGAACTCGCCATTGGAAACTACGGAGTACTGGCTGTGGAGTTCCACGGCCAACAGTAATTGCTCCATGGTGTCCAGCTGTCCGGGACCGTGGCATTCCACGGCGACCCTCAGCTCGAGGTCCAGGACGGGTCCGTCTGCCCGTGACCTTCCTGTGCGGTTCAGGGTGACGGCGCGGACGGTAACCGGAGCGTCGGGTGGGGGCACCACGGCGGTGGGGGACCCGTCGTCGAACCTGACATGCTGAGGGGCGACGGCGTCGGAAAGTACGCCCAGAAGGTCGGACAGCGACGAACTCACATGGCCCACGGCAGTAACCCCAGCCGGAAAGAGATCCACTACTTCAACTGGAACTAGGCTACTCCCGCAGACGCCCGTAGCGCACCGCGGGAGCAGAGTTTTTGTACAGATAACGCCCCTAAAGCACTGTCAGAGGGGCGTTATCTGTACGAAAAAATCAGGCGAGACCGGGGACTCCGTCGGTGATCGTGTACGACTTCCTGGTGCTGACCGGCGCGCCCGGTGTGGTGACGTAGTCCAGCACACGGAAGTCCGCGGTCATGGCGGCCTTGGTGATGCGGGTGTTCACGTAGCCGCGGTTGTCGTTGTAGAACTTCAGGTGCGGGTTCCACGCCATGGTGGGGTCGGTGGTGGATCCCGTGCCATTCCCCGTGGAGGTGATGGATGAGCACACCAGTTCCGAGCCCACCACCGCTGCTGCCGGGTCCTTGTAGTCCACTTTGAGGTCGGTGGCCCAGTGGCGGTGAACGTCGCCGGTGAGTACGACGGCGTTGCGCACCTTGGCGTCCACCCAGCCTTGGGTGATGCGGCGGCGGGAAGCGGCGTAACCGTCCCAACCATCCATGGAGACGTCGTCGACATCCGGCGCCTTGTCACGGTCCCGCTCCGCGAAGAAGACCTGCTGACCCAGAATGTCCCACCGCTGCGTGGAGTTCTTGAAGCCATCCAGCAGCCATTTCTCCTGCTCGGCGCCGGTGATGGTGCGGTTCTCGGCCAGGCGTTCGGCCACGTTCTTCCGCCATCCGTCGCCCGCGAGCTGATCGTCGCGGTATTGGCGGGTGTCCATCATGTGGAAGTTGGCCAGCTGGCCCCATTGGATGGTGCGGTAGATCTTCATGTCGAACCCGGCGGGGACTGAGGACCGGCGCAGCGGCATGTTCTCGTAGTAGGCCTGGAATGCTGCCGAGCGGCGCTGCCGGAAATGCTCGGTGGTGTCGTTGAGCTGGCCCGCGTCGTTGTTCTCGGGGATCTCGTCTGCCCAGTTGTTGTCCACTTCGTGGTCATCCCACACCACCAGCCACGGTGCGATGGCGTGCGCTGCCTGCAGATCGGCGTCGGACTTGTACTGGGCATGCCGCTGGCGGTAGCCAGCCAGGGTGCTGGTCTCGGGACCCTCATGATCGCGCGGATTGCCGCCGCCAATGACGTAGCTGCCCTTCTTGTACTCGTAGAGGTAGTCGCCCAGGTGCAGCACCAGGTCAGGGTGGTCCTCGGCCAGGCGCTTGTACGCAGTGAAGTAACCGTGCTCGTACTGGGCGCAGCTGGCAAAGGCCATGGCCAGTGCCGCGGGGGTCTCACCGGGCGCCGGGCTTGTCAGAGTGCGCCCCACTTCGCTCACGTGCCGCCCCGCACGGAAACGGTAGAAGTACTCCCGTCCCGGCCGGAGGCCCTTGAGTTCTGCGTGCACCGAGTGGGCGGTTTCGATCCTGGCATGTTCGACGCCGCGGGCTACTACCCGGCGCATCGCCGGGTCTTCCGCCACTTCCCAGGCGACGGCGACCGGGCGGGACGGCATGCTGCCCAGGCCGTCCTCGGCCACGGGGTTCACCGCCAGGCGGGTCCAGATGACAAAGCCGCCGGGCCACGGTTCGCCCGACGCGATGCCAAGCGTGAACGGATCGGTGCGGAGACCGGCGTCGTCCGCTGTTGAAACCGCGACGGCGGCTTGCGGCATGGCGGCTGACACGCCGGCGACGAGTCCGGCACCCAGGCCGGCTGAAATGAGGGACCTGCGGGAGATTTTTTCCATAAGACCGACCGTAGGAAACCGGGGTTGACTGGACCCAAGGGCAGCGTGAATGCGTGGTTAATTGTGTGACAAGAAGTGTCACCCCGCGTTGGGGCAGTGTCTGCCCGCATGGAGGCTCGTCTATGCTCAGTTCATGATCAAGGGGGAGCGTCCTCAGCGGCCAGGCGTGGTGACATTCTCGGTGGTGCTGATGTACATCGGTGGCATAGCCCAGATCCTTCTCGGGATCCTGACGATTTTCCTGCGCTACACCCCGGAAGCCCAGTCCGGAGGCATCGCCCTGCCCATCACCTTGCTGGGTGCCGGCATGATTCTGTTCGGACTGTTGGTGATCGGGCTTGCCTCCGGAGTGGCGCGGGGAAGCAGCGCGGCGCGCCGTGGCGCAACGGCGGTCATGCTGCTGGGGCTGGTCTTTGCCGTGCTGGACCTCATCATTGCCGGGGATGGAGACTGGTCGGCCGTCATTTCCCAGTCCATTGCCGCGGTGGCCGTGCTGGTGCCGCTGTGGGTAGGACGCGGAGGCCGCTACTTCGAGACCCGCTGATGTGAGACCCTGTGATGCAGCGCATCCTGGGCATCCCGATAGGCAACACGACGGTGAACAAAACGGACAATCTCAATCAGCGCGATGCAGGCTACCGACGTCCCCAGAACCAGTAGTGCCGTGGGCAGTGTCGGGTCAGTGAATTGCAGGAAGTCGCGGGCAATCGGCACGGAATAGACCAGGATGAGCCCGATCATCATCGCCCCGATGACCAGCCCTTTGAAGCGTGTCACCGGACGCGAGAGCACCACCAGGATCCAGATGCCGATGATCGTCAGGACGAGGGTTGACCCGGTCCTGATTTCCGCTTCCGGGATCTGCAGGTTGGCGGCGAGTCGGGCATACGAGGCAAGCCCCAAGGTTACGGAGACGCCGGCCGGAACGGCGAACGTGAGGGACCGTCGAAGGAAGCCGGGAATGTAGCGCTGGGCGTTGGGCAGCAGGGCCAGGAAGAACGCCGGAATGCCGATGGTCAAACCATCAGTGACTGAGAGCTGCCGGGGAAGGAACGGGAAAGGCAGCAGGAGAATGCCGAACGCGATGGCCAGGAAGGTGGCGTAAGCGGTCTTGGTGAGGAACAGCATGGAGACGCGCTCGATGTTGGCAATCACTTGGCGTCCTTCAGCCACCACACTGGGCAGGTGCGAAAATTTTCCGTCAAGGAGCACCAGCCGGGCCACTGCTTTGGTGGCTGCAGCACCGGAGTTCATGGCCACGCCGATGTCCGCTTCCTTGATGGCCAGGGCATCGTTGACGCCGTCGCCGGTCATGGCCACCGTGCGGCCTGCGGATTTGAGCACCACTACGATCCGCTTCTTTTGGTCCGGGGTGACACGGCCGAAGACCACGTGGTTGTTGATGATCTCCAGGAGTTCCTGGTCGTCGTCCGGCAGTTGGCGGGCGTCAAAGCCGTGGGGTGCATCGAGCCCGACCTCCCGGGCGATGGCGGCTACCGTCTGCGGGTTGTCACCCGAAATGATGCGGACATCCACGTCCTGTGCCGCGAAGTAGGTGAGTGTCTCCGCAGCATCGGGGCGGATGTTCTCCTTGAACGTCAGGAGCGCAACCGGGACGGCGTCTGCCGGTACGGTTTCGTCATCGGTGGGCGTGCCGTGGGCCAGGACCAGTGTGCGACGGCCGGTGGTGGCCAACTCCGAGGCTTGCTTGGCGAGGTGCTGCCGCACAGGATCGGGGGAATTGTCCCCCGGGAACACCATTTCGGGGCCGCCCAGGATCCACATCCCGTCGTCGAAAATCACCGCGCTCCATTTGCGCGCTGACGAGAAGGGCACGCGGTCTGTCGGCGGTTCGGCGGGTGGTTCAGTGAAATGCCCGGCGAGGCTGCGGGCCGTGGCGTTTGCGTCGTTCTGCACCCCGTACCAGGAGAGCACGGCCTCCCAACCAGGGCGGTCGGTCAGGGGACGCGCGGCGTCGAAAACGATGTCGCCCTGGGTGAGGGTGCCTGTTTTGTCGAGGCAGATGATGTCCACTCGAGCCAGGCCCTCCACCGCTGGAAGCTCCTGCACCAGCACTTGCTGCCGGGCCAGTTTCACTGCCCCCACGGCAAAGGTAATGCTGGTCATGAGCACCAGCCCCAAGGGGACCATGGCGACGACGGAGGCGATGGTCGCCGTCGCCGCGTCCCGCCAAGCGCCGTTCGCCGAGGCCTCGGCCCATCCGCCCTGCGCGATCATCTGGGCGTTCAGAACCAACAACGCCACGGGGCCCACAAACCAGGTGACCCATTTCAGGACGCGGTCGATTGAGGAGCGAAGTTCCGAGGCCACCAGGGAGAATCGCTTGGCCTCGGCCGCGAGGGAGTTCGCAAAGGAATCTGCGCCCACCCGGTCAACCACGGCTGTGCCTTCCCCGGCCACCACCACGGACCCGGACAGGACGCGATCGCCGTCGGCCTTTTCCACGGCGTCTGACTCCCCGGTCAGCATGGACTCGTCCACTTGGAGGCCCCGTGATCCGGCTACCAGACCGTCGGCGGGCACTTGGTCACCGGCCCGGAGGACCAGGGTGTCATCCAGCACTACGTCGTCCAGGTCGATTTCGGCCTCGGAGCCGTCGCGCATCACCCTGGCGTGCGGGGCGTTCAGGAGGGCGAGGCGGTCCAAGGCACGCTTGGCCCGGTACTCCTGGACGCTGCCGATCACCGCGTTGGCCACGGCACTGAACCCGAACAAGGCATCCTGCCAGCGGCCGATCGCGAACAGGACAATGAAGCAGGCCAGGATGATGCCGTTGAACAGGGTGAGCACGTTGGCGCGGACAATGCTCCACACGCTGCGGCTGGTGTCCTGGACGAACGTGTTGGTTTGTCCTGCAGCGACTCTTTCGGCAACCCCGGCAGTGCTCAATCCCTGCACCGAGGACCCCAATAAACGGACGCCTACCCCTGTCAGGTCTTTATCGTGTGGCACTCATGCCCCTGTTGTTGAGCTGGTGATGGGATTGAGTATGCCAGCCGCGGGCCGTTATGTCGCCGTCGCCCGGTATCAGGCCGTGAAGGCGAGGTCCTTCTCGTGGAGCCTGTGGAGGAGTGGTTGACCCTCTGAGATGCGACGGGCTTCCTCGATGGTGCTGACAGCCATCCGTTCAAGTTCCATACCCAGCGAGCCGGCCAGATGTGGCGTGAGCAGCACATGGGGGTGGGTGTAGAAGCCCGAATCCGCCGGGAGCACCCACGGTGTTGTGACGTCCAGGACGGCGTACAGGTCGCCTGCCTCGACGCGCCGAAGCAGCGCATCTTGATCCACCAGTTCACCGCGGGCGGTGTTGATGAAGGTGGCTCCAGGTTTGAAGCCGGCCACCAGGCCTTGGTGGATCAGGTTGCGGGTGGACGGGAGCGACGGCGCGTGGAGGCTGACGACGTCGGACGTCGCCACGAGCTCTTCCAAGGAGACACGTTCGACGCCGAGGGCCGCGGCCGCTGCATCGTCCAGGAAGGGATCGGCTACTACAACTTGGACGTCGTAGGCCTTCAGGAGCCGGATGACGTGCTTGCCGATCCTTGAGGCGCCGATGATGCCCACCCGTTTGCCGAAGTTGCCCATGTCCGGGAACACCTGGTCCGGCTCGATCCCGGTTTTCTCCGAGTGCAGCTTCCGGGCGATCTGGAGAACCCGTTTGTTGGCCAGCAGGATCATGGCCACCGTGTATTCGGCCACGGGGATGGAGTTGGCGTCGGCGGCGGTGCTGATTTCGATGCCTCGGTCCCAACATTCGTCGCCCACGTGGTGCTTGACCGTGCCGCCCGCGTGGAGGATATGGGTCAGGCGCGGGGCCGCGGCCAGGGCGGCTGCGTCAATCCTGGGGCAGTTCCACCCGGTGATGAGGATGTCCGTCTCCGCCAGGAGCTCCAAGGAACGTTGGGAGGTGAAGTCCTCCATGGGCTCCGGGCTGAGCAGCCGCAGGCCGGATGGCATGGTCTCCAACCTGCGCCGGGGAAAGACCCGGGATACTACGCCGGGACCCATGGCGAGCGCGATGTTCAGTGGAGGTGTGGTCACTTGACGCTCCCTGCGGTGAGGCCGGACTTCCAGAAGCGCTGGAGCATGATGAAGGCCGCCAGCAACGGAAGGATGGAAAGCAGCGAGCCGGTGATGACCATGGGCGTGAATTCGGGCTGCGGGACGGAGTAGCCCTGCCAGATGGAGATGCCGACGCTGACGGGCAGGAGCTGTTGGTCCTGGAGCATCACCAGCGGGAGCATGAAGTTGTTCCAGACGCCCACAAATTGGAACAGGGCGATGGTGATGTAGCCGGGCATCATCATGGGCAGGCCCAGGGAGAAGAAGGACCGGACTGGTCCGGCGCCGTCCATGCGTGCGGCCTCGAGTGTTTCAGCCGGCACGTAGCTGGCGGAGTAAACCCGTGCCAGGTAGACGCCGAAGGGGTTGCACAGGACCGGGATAAGGATGGCCCAGATGGTGTTGGTCATGCCCACCAGGGAGGCCAGGAGGTACATGGGCAGCACTGTGGCGGTGTTGGGAATCAGGACGCCCACCAGCACGAAGCCGAACAGTGAGTCCTTCCACCGGAACTGGAACTTGTCGAACGCATACCCTGCCATGACCGAAATCAGGCTGCCGAAGACGGCACCCACGCCGGCGTACATCACGGAATTGCCCAGCCAGCGGAAGAAGAGGCCGCCGTCCTGGTTGGCCACGTTTGCGATGTTCTCGAACAGGGAGAAGTTCCCCAAGGCATAGGCGCTGGTGCCGTAGAGGTCGGCTGCGTTCTTGGTGGAAGCGAAGACCAGCCAAAGGACAGGGACCACCATGTAGGCGGAGCCGATGATCAGGAGGCCGTTGACAGTGAGCTTGCTGGCAAACCCACCGCTGCGGTGGGAACTGCCGCCGTTGCTGCCGCCGTTGGAACGGGAGCCGTGGCGGCGGAGAGCCTGCTTGGAGGCAGTGGTGTTGCCGGGGCGGGAGAGTGTTGGGGTGCTCATGATTTGTTCATCCTGGAGCTAAGCCGGGTGACGGCCAGGGACAGGATCGCGGCCAGTCCGGCAATGATGATGGATGCCGCCGCGGCCTGGTTGAGGTTGTGGCGGATGAAGGCTGCGTCGTAGGCCCAGAGGTTGGGAACCCAGGTACTGGTGACTGACGCTGTGGCCTTGGAGATGATGTTCGGCTCCGTGAACAGCTGCAGCGTGCCGATGATGGTGAACAGCATGATGACGCTCAAGGCCGGCAGGATCAGCGGGAACTTGATGCTCACGGCGGCACGGATTTCGCCGGCCCCGTCCACACGCGCGGCTTCCAGGATTTCCCGGGGTACGGCCTGAAGAGCGGTAAAGAGGATGATCACGTTATAGCCGGTCCATTCCCACACACCGATGTTCACGATGGAGGGGAGGACCATGTGCGCGTCCAGGAAGTTGATCTGGATGCCGCCGCCCTGGAGCGCCTGGACCAACGGGCTGATGCCCGGAGTGTAGAGGTACGCCCAGATCAGCGCCGCAATGACGCCCGGAACGGCGTGCGGAAGGAACACCAGGAGCTGGAACAATTTGCGGGCCTTGGCCACCGTCGCATCCAGGAGGAGGGCAAAGATCACGGCACCGCCCACCATGCAGGGAATGTAGATCAGGCAGTACAAGCCAAGGCGGGCGATGCCCTCCATGAAAGTCTCGGACTGGAAGACCTGCACGTAGTTCTCAAGCCCGACGAACACGGTCTTGGCTTCCCCAAAGCCCAGTCCGGACTTCTGCTGCGAGTGGAAGCTCAGCACCAGGGAGTAGATCACCGGTGCGATCATGGCGATCGCGAAGACCGCGAAGAAAGGGACCAGGAACAGTGCGGCAGTCCGTCCGCCGGTTCCCGCCAGTGCACGGCCTCGGCGGCGCACTGTGGTGGTGAGGGCCTGGGTGGCCATGGGATTCTCCTAGCTGGGAGGGGGCCTCGTCAGGGGACCTCGGGAAGAGGCCCCCTGACTGTGGGGCTACTCGGTGACGGAACTACTCTTTGACGGACAGGCCGGCCTGCTTCAGGCTGGCCACCGTGGCGTCCTGGGCGGTATCGACGGAGCCAAGAATGGTGCCGCCGGTGGTGAGCTTGCCGTAGGCATCCTTGAGGGCGGTGTTGGTGACGTCCCAATTGGGTCCCCACTGCCAGCCCGGGGTGATGGTGCCGTACGCCTTGGTGAAGACCTCGTAGATGTCGTTGCCGAAGTAGCTGGCGTCGTAGGCCTGCTGGGCCACGGGCGTCAGGCCCGGGAAGGCCAGGAACGCGGAGCCGGTGTTGCCGCGGGCCTTGATGGCGTCCTGATTGGTGGTGAGGAACTCGACGAACTTGGCGGCCGCAGCCGGGTTCTTGCTGCTCTTGGTCACGTTGAAGCTGGAACCGCCGTAGAAAGCGCCGGATTCGTTGCCCCAGTTGGGCAGCTCGGCAGCGATCCACTGGCCCTTCTGGCCGCTGGCTTCGGTGCGCTTCTGGATGCCGGTGGCACTCCAGTTCGCGCCCACTACGCCAACCACAGTGCTGTTGGCGAGGTCCAGGCTCCACTCGTCGCTGTAGGCCTGGGTGACTTTGACGATGTTCTGGTCGATCAGCTTCTGCCAGTAGTTGGCAACCTTCTGCGTTGCTTCGTCGTTGACTCCAACTTTCCAGCTGTCGCCTTCGGTGCCGAACCACTTGGCCCCAGCCTGCCAGGCCAGACCTGCGCTCGCCGCTACCTCGTTGGGGTTGAAGCTGGCCAGGTAGGAGTCAGGCGCTACGGCCTTGAGCTTCTTGCCTGCCTCTTCAAATTCGTCCCAGGTCTTAGGGACCTCGACGCCGGCCTTGGCCAGCATGTCTTTGCGGTACCACATGAGCATCGGGGCGGCGTCGTACGGAAGGGCGTAGGTCTTCCCGCCGAACTGGACCAATGCCTTGGTCTCGTCCGTGAGCTTGTCCACAGTTTCGGCCTTGTTGATCAGGCCATCGAGCGGAATGACCTGGCTGTTGCTGACGAACTGCGGCAACTGGGGGTATTCGATGGTGGCGACGTCCGGGCCGTTGCCTGCCGTGATGGCAGTGGAGAGCTTGGCGTAACCACCGTTGGCGCCGTTGGGGATGGTTTCGAAGCTGACCTTGATCTTGTCCTGGCTGGCGTTGAACGCTTCAGCCACTTTGTCCATCCCGGCCAGTGAGGACCAGAAAGTAATGGACCCTGAGGGGTCTTCCGTGGGCGTAGGAGCAGCGGAGGTGCTGGGGCCGGTCCCGCAGGCTGCGAGCAGCAAGGTGCTGGCCGCCAGGCCGGCCACCCCCGCTAATAGGTGACGACGCTTCATGGTGTTCTCCTTTGAAGACTTGCGATGCGAAGAGGGAGGGCATGTGGTTGGGGCCACATGGTGATGGATCCATGTAATCCGCAAGTTCGAACATCTTCAACGTTTCAAACAAATTCAAACATTCAGATGAATGAACACTTCGGATTTTCACTGGCCGGACCGAGCACTTCAGCACCCAATTATGTTTGAACGAACACAAATGCTGGACGCTGTTCGCTCACCGCTGCTATGAATTCTGGACACCCGAAACGGCGACTACTGAAAAAGTCATTACCTAAGAACAGGGATTCCCATGGAGAAAACGAACATCAGCAGGCGGTCAGTCCTACAAGTCGGAGGAGCGGCGTCGCTCGCCGCGGCCATCGGGCTGGCAGCAGGCCAACCGGCGTCGGCGTCCACTTACCTGGGGTCCAAGCCGAAGGCGACGGAAATCCTGGACCTGGGTCCCGCCGTCGTACAGTTCTCTCTCATGAGCGGGCTGCTGGTGGGCGATACGCTCTACATTGGTTCGAGAAACCTGGATCCAGTCCGGATCATTGCGTTCCATGTCCCCACCGGAAAGGTCATCGGCCAGACCGAACTCACCAACGGGCACTCCATCCAGACCCTGGCTGCCGACGCATCGGGCCGTTACCTCTATGCCGGCGTCCTGCAGAAGTCCACGGGCGTGCTGCCAAACCTTTTCCGCTGGGACCTCAATAGTCTTGCTACCAAGGCCACGGCGATCGGCCGCATCGGCGACAGGGATGTCCGGGACCTCAGCGTTGCACCCAACGGACGCCTCTACATTGTGGGTGGCGGAAGCCCCACGGCCCCGGCACTGTGGGAGTTCGACCCCGCCACCAGCCAGATCACCAGCCTCGGCATTCCCGACCCCGGCGCAACGCTCGCCCGTGCCGTAGCTGCCACAGACTCCACGATCTTCTTCGGTGCCGGCAGTACGCTCAACGGCGGCAGCGGCGCAAGCCGGGCCTGCTTGTTCGCTTACGACCGCGCCACCAAGACGTTCACCAACGTCACTCCGGCAGAAATGCTGAAGGATCCCAGCATCCGGGACCTGGGAATAGTGGGTGACAAGCTCATGGTGAGCTCGGCCGGTTCGTTGGAGAACTCCAAGATCGCCGCCGTGAACCTCAGCAACCCGACGACTTATGTGCAGGCCCTGTCCGAGGGGAAGACTGCCAAGAACTTCGCGGCCATCGGGGATAAGGTCTACTTCGCCAACGAAACCGGGCTGGTTGCTTATAGCTTGTCCGCCAACGCGATCTCGGCGGTGCCGTACCAAGGGCCTTCGCTGGGGGAGATCTGGGGCGTCGACGCCAAGGGCGGCAAGCTGTTGGTCACCTCAGGCTACGGCTTCGTGGCGCAGATCGACCCCGCAACCGGCAGCACCAAGACCACCGACCTCGGCGAAGCCGGCGCACCCTCTGATCCGCAGTCGGTGATGGGTATCGCGGCGGGCGCGGGCTACGTCTACGTTGGCGGCAACGGTGTCATTGCACGCCGCTCCCTCCGGACCGGGCAAGTCAACAACATGAGCGCTCCGGGTGAGGCGAAAGACGCGATCGTGGTGGACGGCGCCTTGTACACGGGCCAGTACAGCGGCCAAGGTATTTGGAGCTACGACCCCCGCAACGGAAAGCCGATCACGCAGGTAGCGGACTTCCCTAAGGAGCAGAACCGCCCCCTGGACGTCTGCTGGGACGAGACCAACAACCTGGTCCTGGTGGTCACACAGGCAGACACTGAGGGCGGCGGTTCGCTGTGGACTTATGACCCGCGCACCGGCAAGAAGGGCTTCTTCGTGAACCCGGTCGATGAGGTCCAGCTGGTTCGCGCCGTGGCAAGCCGCGACGGCGTGGCGTACCTGGGTGGCGGCCTCCCGGACCTTGGCGGGCAAGGGACCGTGGTTGCCTTCGACCCCGTGAACGGCAAGGAACTGTGGAGGATCGATCCCGGACAGAATTCCGGAGTCGCTGCCTTGGCTGTCCAAGGGAAGTATCTCTATGGCGTGTCCCGCAAAGGCAGCGTGTTCGTCATCGACCTACCCCAGCGCAAGGTGGTGCACCAAGCCGACATCACCTCGGTCAGTTACGGTTTCGCGGCCCTGGTCACCAACCGTGGCGCGGTGTACGGCGTTTCCAACACGCACGTCTTCCGCTTCGACCCCAAGACCTTCGAGGTAGCTACCGTGGTGGCTGATATCGACGGCGCCTGGTACAGCGGTTCACACATCAACAACGATGAGGACGGCTACCTTTACACCATGCGGGGACGAAACCTCGTGCGGATCAACGACCACCCCCGGCGGTAGTGGCTGGCGTTGCGGGGCCCGCTCTGCGCGCTCTGGCGAGTGTTTTACGCGCAGAGCAGGCCCCGCAACGTTGTTTGTATTTGGTCATTTATGCTTGTTTGAACATTGGGATTCCGGAAGAGGATTGGCATGCTCAGCGGGGAACGCCACGAGAAGATACTCCGTGAGTTGGAGCTGCGCGGGACCCTGACCGTGAACGACTTTGCCGAAAAGAGCGGCCAGTCCACCATGACCATCCGCCGGGACTTGACGCAGCTCGCTTCCCAGGGCCTGCTGCGCCGGATCCATGGCGGTGCGGTCCGCATAGTGGTGGAGCGGCCTGGCGACACCGTTCACAGGAGGCCGCGCCAGCCGCTGGCCACCTTGGGACTCATTGTCCCGACCACCGGCTACTACTTTCCGGAAGTCATCCGCGGCGCGGAAGCTGCAGCAAATGCGCTGAACGCCCGCCTCATCCTCGGTGTCAGCAACTACTCGGCAGAGGACGAGCTCCGCCAACTCCAGCGTATGGTGGCCAACTCCGTGGACGGGATTCTCCTGGCGACCGCGGGCCCCCTTGAGCCCGGTTCGCCCACCTTCGAGTTGCTGTCCGGTCTGCGGATCCCCGTGGTGCTTGTGGAACGGTCAAGCCGGGTATTCGAATCCGTGATGTCCGATCACGGTTACGGCGCAGAGTTGGCCATCGAGCACCTCGCATCCCTGGGCCACCGCAGGATAGGGCTTGCCATCGCTACCAGCCCCACGGCACCCTGGCTCCGTGAAAGCCATGAGCGCATGGTGTCCAAGCTTGGCCTCGAAACAGATGCGCCCGTCATGGAATATGTCCGGTCAGTGGTCGGGGCAGGCAACAACCAGAAGGAGTTTGCCAAGTTCCTGAAGGATTGCCGCCGGACCAACACCCATGCAGTCCTGGTCCTGCCCGACGAGGAAGCCATCACGCTG
This sequence comes from Paenarthrobacter sp. NPDC091669, assembly GCF_044756725.1. Lineage (NCBI taxonomy): Bacteria > Bacillati > Actinomycetota > Actinomycetes > Micrococcales > Micrococcaceae > Paenarthrobacter > Paenarthrobacter sp. NPDC091669. The sequence goes on along the minus strand of NZ_JBIVTK010000008.1, from coordinate 112,502 downwards.
ATCAACCTTGCCGAGGAGTCCGGCGTCGACGTCCCGGAGGACCTGGCGATCGTCGCCTATGACGACGAGGTGGCCGACCTTGCCCCCGTCCCCCTGACCTCCATCGCCCCGCCAAAGCGCGACGTCGGCTACGCGGCGGTGACCATGTGCATGGAACGCCTTGCGGGAAAGACGGGCTCGGCGGTGTCGCCTGCACTCCGCCGCGTGAGCCTGGCCCCGAAGCTGATCATCCGGGAGTCCACGGTGACGGGGGAGGACGCGGAATAGGGGTTTGCCCTGAGAAATGTCGGTGGCGGTCAATAGGTTTGTGTGCATGACTGATTCGCGTGCCCTGGCTTTACCCGCAGATTACAAAGATCTCTTAGACGCGCTCAAGAAACGCGTGCGCGATGCGCGTCAGACCGCCCGTCGAACCGTCAACACACAGCTGATCGAGTTGTATTGGTCGATCGGGAAGACTGTGTTGGAGCGCCAGCAGGCGGAGCAATGGGGGAGCGGGGTCATGGGACGCCTGGCCGAGGACCTCCGTGCAGAGTTCCCGGAGATGAAGGGCCTATCGCGATCCAACCTTTTCTATATGCGGGGATTCGCAGCCGCCTGGCCGGATTCAATTGTCCAACAAGCCGTTGGACAATTGCCGTGGGGCCACATCACAGTGCTGTTGGACAAACTAGACATGCCGGAGGACCGGGATTTGTACGCTGGCGCCGCAGTTGACCACGGCTGGTCTCGCAACGTCCTGCTGAACATGATCATGAACCGGACGCTGGAAAGGACAGGCGCGGCGCCGTCGAACTTTGTCCAACGGCTTGTTGGACAAGATTCCGAACTGGCCCAGCAGGTGGCCAAGGACCCCTACAGCTTCGAATTTCTCGGCCTGTCGGGGGAAGTCGCCGAACGGGACCTTGAACTGGCCCTTACCAGCCGAATCACTGAAACCCTCAGGGAACTCGGGCCGGGATTCTCGTTCGTTGGCCGGCAGGTCCACTTCGATGTCGACGGCGACGACTACTACGTCGACATGCTGTTCTTCCACATGGACCAGAACCGGTTTAACTGCACTAAGAGTTTGCGCCGTCTGGGGGAGCAATTCGCTTTAGCTGCCTGACTCAGTGTTCGTTGTATAGTTCGGCGCCCCTTCTGACCCGATCGCTGATTTGGGTTGCCTGCACCTGTTCCTCCCGGATGTGGCGCAATGATTCCTCGAGCGCGGCGACTTCACCGAGCCAAGTCTTTTGCTTGGCTTCAGCAAGTCGGGTGACCGCGTTCGTCTCCAGCTCGTGAAGCCTAGGCAGCTGGGCAGGGTCAACTTGGAGCATGGGACAGCGCACACAAGCATGCTCATGAACGCAGGGCGTGCCGTAGGGGCGGTGGCAGGTCCCAAGGGCGACCCTCCGGAGGGTGAAGTGGTTCTCGAATTCCGCCCATTCCTCCGAGGTGGGATCCCGGTACTCCTGTGCGGGCCGGAAGACTCGCCGGTTGTCGATGAAGCTACGGTAGCTTCTGATGACCTGTTCGGGATAGACGGCGATGTAGCCCTGGGTCGTATTGAGATTCAGGTGGCCGAGTAGGTGCTGGGCAATGTGGACGGGCAGCCCGCTGTTAACGGTTTCCGTTGCAAAGATGCGCCGTAGGTCGTGAGGGGTGAAGGTTAGCGGGGTTCCGTCGATGTCCTTGCAGTCCGCTTTGGCGGCCAAAGCGCCCAGGAGGGTCCGGGCACCTGCTGTGGAGAGTACCCGGGGAACTCCGCCAAGCCTGAGCTGGAAGAGGTGAGGAAGCTTGGCTCCCCATCTGCGTTCCAGCGGGTCGAAGCGGCTTACAAGGGGGAGAGTGTCATCTGGTCCCTTTACCCTGCGGATAATTGTGGCGAGGACTGAGGCCAGTTCCGGAGAGGCCGGGATGAGGCGTTCCCTGTCGGTTTTCGAGGGAGCGACGTGCAGCAGGACTGTCGCGTCTCCAGCAGTCGGATCGTAACGCCGGATGGAGGTATGGGTCAGTTCAACGAGCTCCTCAACACGCAGTCCTGTCAGGCGGAGGACCTCAAGAATCGCCCAGCTCCAGAACGCTGTTTCTTCCGCGCGGTGCAACCGCATGACCGCACCCGTCTCCAGGTTCTCGATCGATGGCCACCCGTTGTCCCGGTAGTGGCCACGGACAACGCGGCGGTAGGTCGTCCCATGAACGGTCAGGAGTTCACCTTCCGCTGCTTGGGCTGCTGCTTGGAGAAGAGCGGCCGTTTCAGCGCGCTCCTTCGCCGCTGCTGAAACGAGGGTATTGAGCCAAGGTGCGAGGGTTCGGGTGCGCTGATGCATGCGCGACTGCCGTTGGTGCTTTTGCTTGGCCAGGTTGCTGGTTTCTGCCGCGCTAACCGGAGAGGGACAGGCCCACAGCGCCCATCGCTCGGGCTCGGTGATTGCCCACTGGGCTAGGTCGGTGTAGAACGCCCGCACGGCGGTCAGGTGCGCAAAGTAGTCTCGGCGTTCCCGCCCTCCAGGCAGGTACCGAAGGCGCTGCTTCCAAGCTGTTGCAGTGCCGTGCGGGAGCCTGATGGTGTCCTGCCCTGGATGATGGCGTTCAACGTCTGTCCAGAAGTTCCGGACCAGCATGCGGGTCAGTCCGGCCAAGGAGGAGTAATCGAGAGCGGCAGCTCTCTCCGTAAGGTAGTCGATAAGCAACGAGCGGATCCTCGGGTTGCTTACCCCGTACGTGTCAACGAGCTGTGGGACCGTGCGCCGTCCCTCCAGCTGCAGTGCACGGTAGTCGGCTGGCTCTCCTGATAGAGCCCCGCACGCCTGGAGGGCTTGCCAGACCACGCCTACCGACCGGGTTCTGCCCAGGGCTTTCCATTCAGCTTCGGCACTGAGGAACTGTGATGCCGTGACGCTCAGCAACGGGCCACCTGTACGGATCCTCAAGAGGGTCATCGCGTTCAGGGCCAACATTTTGGAGGTTTTCGACAGGCGGAAAATGTCGAGCTTCTCATCCATTAGGGCAAACGTTTCGGCGTCGACGACGCTTCTGTATGTGATGAACATGTGCGGCGGGGTGGCGGTCCGCAACCAAAGCATGGACGGTCGGACGACGCCAAGCACCACGAGCGCGATCACCGCACTGCCCTGCAGCGATTTCCTGTAAGGAATGAGGTCCTGTTGCCCCCATGACGTGCCGGCCTGGTCGCACCCTGCGGCAATCCAACGCTGCTGCCAGTTATCGCCAGGGAAAGTGTCGAGCCATGCCAAGAGGTAGGTCAAACCTTTTGCCCGTTCAATCTTTCTATTCCTGGTACCGGGGATCAGCTCCGTGGAGCGGGCAGTAATTTCGTTCAGGCTCCACCGGGCGCCCTTAGGGTCGGGGCGGGACTCCCGAGGGGACAAGACCTCCAGGGCGGTCACGGTGGCTGTCATGGCAAGGGACCGAAAAGCTCCGCCATGTCGCACGGGTCGTATCCCCAAGCGGGTGGTGGGGTTGAGTCCCGGGGCGCCTTGTGGTGCTCCAGGACACGTTGAACCATGTCCTGGGTGTTGGTGTGGATGTATTTGGACGTCGTGGTGAGGTGCTTGTGCCTTAGAACGGCCTGCACGTCGGTAAGAGGGATGGACGGGTCATTGGCCAGCCGGGAAGCGCAGGTATGGCGGAAATCGTGCAAAGTAACGCCGGTTCCTAGGGCCTTGTTTACTCGCACCAGCATTGCCCGCAAAGCAGAGTATTGCAGTGGTCGGTAAGGCCGGCGCACGGTACGCCACAGAGCATCTTCAGGCGATTTCAAAGGCATCTCGCCAAGGTAGAGTCTCAGCCAGGTCAATGAGTCGGGGGACGTCGGCACCCATTGGTACGCGCGAGTCCCTTTGGATACGACCGCGATTAGCTGATTACCCCAGTCGACGTCCCGGGCCTTCATTCCGAGCAGTTCGCTGGCCCGGGCACCCGTGGCCAGGTACATGGCCACTAACGCTTTGTCCCTGGTTGATGTCAAAGCCGTGAAGACCCGGGTTACGAGATCTTGTGACAGCACCCGGGGTGCTCCCGTGACGGTCTGCTGCCGGTAAGGCGCCCGTTTCTGCGGCTGGTAAGGGGCCAGCGGGTTGTGATGCTCGTATCGGCGCATCCCCAAGGCCGCGCCAGGCACCGGATTAGCGACCGGGCCATGCCCTAGCCGGGCGTGATATTCATAGAACGCAAAAAGTACCGAGAGCATGTGGTTGATAGAGGTTGGGCTGTACGCCCTGCTGCCTGGCTGCTGTGGTTGCCTCATCCAGAGGACCAGATCGCGCACGTCCTCGCGCCTCGCGGTATCCCAGCGAATCCCGACAGCGGCCAAGAACCTCCACCAGCGAAGTAGGTCGAATGCGTAGGAACGGATGGTTTGCGGGCTGCAGTCATTAGTGGCAAGCGTGAGTAGGAAGTCGTCGATCTCCCTCGCATCCGCCGTGAAATCGGTGACGCGCCATGGCAGTGGGCCGTCCGCCGTCTTTGTGACTCGGCCGATCTTGGGCAAGTCAGCGCCCGATAGAACCCGTGAAGAATGAAACTCCTGACGGGAATCGTTCCAGTCCATAGCTGAGCCTTGCAGCACGGCAGGCCGTCGGCCGTACGACACTCCGCCAAGCACCGAACTCAGGGCGAGCGGTCAAATGAGTCAAAGCCCAAGCCGGCACCATTGCCGCGCAGGGACATAGATGTCGCGGCGAAAGCGACTTGCTCGAGGAAGGTGTTCACGATGTGATTATTTGGTGTAAACTTTCATTATGAAATCACGTAGCGAAGAGCTCGCCTCGTATGTCAGTCTTGCACCAGAAGGACTCAAGACCCTCGCGAAAATCATTGACCAGTCCATACAGGACTCCATTGAGGCGAGGAAAGCTCGGGGCGATAGGAAGAGCCCAACTTTGTTGCATGGTCTCATAAGGGAAGGTGTGATTGTTTCTGCAGAAGATTCAGAACTTCTCAGTGAGCAGGGCATCAGGATCAGGGCAGGTGCCTCAGACTCGATTCTCGTGCAGATCAAAGACGCACCAGCGATGCTGCCCCTCACCTGCCGCCCTCAGACCTCCCGGCCTGCGGAAGAGTTCCTTCAAGACCCTGACTGTGATGCCACACTGTTTCCCGTGCCCGAGGGCAGTTTGCGGCTTTTCTACTCTGTGGCCAAGGGCCGTTTGGGGCGCCTAACCATTTCCCGCACGTTGTCGGCCCCTACAGACTACTATCGTGACTGCCAAATTCTGGACGAGATAGTGCTGCAATCTGGATTCGACCTTATTGCGACAGTCATACCCGAAGAAACCCGCAACGACGCCGACGATCTGTCCGGCCTCGTTCGAAGCAAGAACAAGATAGAAGAAGGCGCAACCGATGCTGAAACTGGTAGAGGAGCTGTCGAGACCGGCTAGCCTCCGAATTTATGGCCCCAGATTGCGCGACGCCCGACTTCTTCGAGGCCTTACAGCCAAGGAAACGGCACAGCGTCTCGAGGTTGGCCCGGTCAAATACTCCCGGATGGAGAATGCGGACGACCCTGTGACCGTAACCGAGGCCGAACTGGAACGCATCGCAGCATCACTGTCGTTCTCGACGACTTACCTCCAAACGCCGCCGACCACTCTCGTTTCCACCGATGATCTCTGCTTCAGGGCCAAGAAGTCCCTTACGAAAACCGCCCAGGACGTGATCAACTCATGGGCAACGATCTGCGGCGACTTACTCCACGAGACCTTCAAGTCCATGGCACCGGTACCTGTTCTGTTGCCAAATTTCCCAGCCGGGACCTCTCCGGAAGTAGCCGCGAGGGAAACCCGTACTCTGTGGGGATACGACGACGCCGAACCCATCCCACATCTGACGAGAAGACTGGAAAGGTCGGGTATTTACGTATTTTCTGCTCCTTTTGAATCTGGCGATCGCGCACACCATGACGCCCTTTCAACCTGGGTTGGCGAACGCCGCGAACATCCCATAGTCCTGGTTCGCGACATTGATTCATGGGAGCGCATCCGATTATCCCTGGCTCACGAGGTTGGGCACCTCGCCCTTCACCGATTTGGCAAGCCGGAGCTAGCTGAGGAAGAAGCCTTTGACTTCGGAGCCGCCCTCTTGATGCCTGCCGCGGCGTTCCGAAAGATGTGGCCCAACCACGTGACGCTTGGTTCTTTAAAAAAGATCAAGCTGCATTGGGGTGTTTCCCTGGCCGCCCTTATAGAGCGCGCTTTCCGCATGGGGCTATTGCGGCCGGAAGAGCGCATGAACCTCTACAAGCAGCTCTCACGCCGGGACCGACAGACAGGAATAACCCTTAGGGCTCAAGAGCCAGGATATGACGATCGCGAACCCGAGAGGCCGTTGCTAGTAAGCAAGCTCTTGGAAGGACGCTTCGGTCCGGACAGCAGTGTAGAAGTAATTTCTAGGGCGTGCGCTGACCGCCCTAGCGAGTTCATCCGCCCGCTTATCGAAGGCCAGTACAGATTGCCTCACCAACGAGCAAACGTTGTCAGCCTCTCGGCACGACGAGCTGTAAATTAGCTGCCGCAAACCCCCTCACAGCCGGGGAGGCGTCCTCTTCACACTCAGCTGGCGGTGACAACGCCAACCCCAATTTTAAAACTGTTGGGCCCTGTCGCCCTATCCTTTAGGGGGCGCAGAAGACTCATCTGTACCTTACCTTTGATCCTGCCGCTCGACCGCCGCGCGCCCAAAACACTTTTGAAAGGATGCCATGACGGCTTCCCCCGGTTACCTGGTCTTCTTGATCCGCATGAATGAGCCCCATCGCGTGTCTCAGCTTCAGCGCCTCAGCGCCTTTGGTGAAAGGAAGGAGCTTGATCTGCTTGACCTGGCTGAGAAATCTCTGACGACAATCCAAGACAAGTACTTCCGCGAGAACGGAAGTACGGAGGGTTATCGGCTTCGCCAAGCCAAAAGTCAGGGACGGACCCTGTTCATCCAGGTTAACAAAGGTCCTCACAGTGTTGGAGGTGAGGCCTACGAAACCACAACGGGAACATCCGTGGATGTACCAACCACGACCGCCATGCTTAACAGGATGCGCGGCATGCTTGCCATACCCAAGGACTCATACTACGGACTCCTTTTTGCAGAACGGCAGGGCAACCGCAACCTGAAAGAGATCATTCGAGGTCAGGCTCTTGTACCTAACGCCGTATTCAACAATATGACCATTCACGTGGATGCTTTTGCTGAGTCCAAAGATTGGCAACGGCTCTTGAAGGACCAACAGGCGTTGAGCCTGACCGAGCACCTCGAAATAGTTGACACAACAACGGACGGCTCGACGGCCAGGACACCGATCAAACTTGTAGCCGAGGGACCCCGAGTAAATAGCATCACCAACGGAGTTGTCGGGGCAATCACTTCAAGAGTTCAACGTCGAGACGCATTACTCGACCGCATGAGTGCAGCTGCAGACCTTGAGGAGAAGAAGGTAGCTCATAAGAGCGCGTTCTCCGTGGCCGACCAAACCGAGCTGGCGCGTCAGAAGAAAGCAATCCAAGATCTGCGCAAATCGCCCGAACTAGCGGACGAAATCAGAGACCAGCTCCGGGATGCCGTGCCAGTCCACGTGGATGGGTCAGTACATCACAAGCGTTTCGAGGTGGTTACGGGTCAGGATCGTCCCGAGCGCACCTTTAGTGTGGACCGCAACAGCCTTCCGCAGTTTGTTTACGAAACTTCTGGCGTCCTCTCCGACGCTGCCCTTTTTAAGACTTGGGTGACGCATGCCGAGGGGATTCTTCGTGCGCGTGGCGTAAAAATCCCAGCGGATTGGGCCTCCTAATGTCCGCTGTCGGCGGCTTCGGGTACCGTCGTGCCTAGAGACGAGGGCGAGGGCGATCATGGCAATGATGACGATTAAAGAGCGCACAGGCCTCTTAGATGTCCTGCGGGACAACGTAGAGACGTGGTCTATTCGAGTAGGGGCGGAGCGTCGAAAGGACCAGCGCCGGGCATTTGCTTGGTACTACTTGGTGCCCACAACCGTGTCGTTAGTTCCAGTTGCTTTAGCCATTACTCATGTTCACGAGATCCGAGTAGGCGGCATTGGGCCTATCCTTTCCGGGGTCTCCATTTTTACCGGCCTACTTTTCGGGCTTCTCGTGCTGATGTTCAATACAGGCGTTGCTGTTAGGAAAGATAGAGCAGTCCTTGAGAATGCGCATGGCGTTGCTCAGGTCATTGACGATGCCCGAGCCAACGTGACTTACTCCGCCTTGGTCGCTCTGTCCCTAGCTTGTGTCCTTATTGCCGCCGCAGCCACCAACAGGTCATCGGATGGCGTGCTGGACTGGGGTTGGACAGTGCCCTTGGTCTGGCTGGGAACGCATCTCTTGCTAAATTTGCTGACGATTCTCAAACGTTTGCGGACAGCGTTTAATAACATAACTCGGTGAGTCTGAACAACCACCCATCTACCTCCACTTAGCCGGGGATTGACGAGACCCAACCTCGGGCGCTTCCGTACCGGCCGTCCAAGAAATCGCCTGAGGCACGTCTGGGTAGTCTCAATGCCGCAGCCGGGTGCAAGGATCTGGCTTATCCCACTGTGGGGATTGGCGCAGCTTAGTGCGGTTAACGGGCTACGTCGTCGTGGAGCTCAAGACAGGAAAGTTCCAGCCTGAGTACGCTGGCAAGCTGAACTTTTACGTTGCCCTGGTGGATGACATGCTTCGCCGGGAGCATCACAACGAAACGATTGGCATCCTGATCTGCGGCACTAAGAACGACCGCAGCGTCAGGTACAGCCTCGGGCGGTCAACCTCACCCATGGCAGTCGCCGCCTATACATACGACAAGCTCCCGGCCTCCGAACAGCAAGCCCTGCCCAACGAAAGCCACCTGGTCGCTGCCCTCGAATGGGCAGAACCTGACGAGGGACAGGCCGAACACGCTTAGGCGGTAACGCCAACAATTGAAGTCACTCCCGCCACGGCGTGAGCCGCGGCCACCACCCGCGGACATTGCGTCGGTAGCTCAGGTATTGCTCGCCGTAGGTCTCGGTGAGGGTTGGTTCCTCGTAGCCCTTCACAAACGCGAACACCGTGGCGAGGACAATCACTGCATAGATCACCAGTCCCCAACTCCCGAACAGCAAAGCCTGGCCGAGGATCATGCTGACGACGGCGATGTACATAGGATTGCGCACATAGCGGTAGGCTCCCGTCACCACCAGCATCTCGGTCGGAGCGACAGGAGCGGGCGTTCCGCGCTGAAGGGCAAATAAAGCGAAGGCGTGCAGAAGGAACGCGGCGCCCGCGGTAACAGCGATCCACGCGATCACCACCACCAACCACGCTCGGCCCCAGTCGAACCAACGCCAGCCGGAGATCAGTCCGGGAATGAGTCCTGCCACGATGCCAGGGGCGAGGAACAGGAAGAGAACCGTCCCGATCCATGCACGTACCGGCGAGCCTGCCTGTGCCATGCCCGCCAGAATAGTCCCGCTCGGCGTAGCTCGCGACCCTCCCGCCAACTCGGCGTCCGGACTAGGATGGCGCGCATCAAAGAGCGGCCTGGAAAAACTCACCAAGAGGAGCACACCATGGGAATTCTCTCCGTTGACCTTTTCATCACCCTCGACGGCGTGTATCAAGCGCCCGGCGGCCCGGACGAGGACCGTTCGGGCGGCTTCGAGTTCGGCGGTTGGCAGGCGGCATATTCAGATCAGGAAAGCGGTGACGCGATCGTCGCAGGCATCGATCGGATGGATGCGCTCCTGCTGGGCCGCAAGACGTACGACATCTTTGCCGGGTATTGGCCCAACCAAAGCGACCACATTGCCGACACCTTCAATGCCCTGCCAAAGTTCGTTGTCTCGAGGACCCTGACGGATCCAGACTGGACGGGGACCACACCGTTGTCGGACGTTGCGGAGGTGGGAGCCTTGAAGGACCGATTCCAGGACATCCACGTGATCGGCAGCGGCGACCTCGCCCGGTCACTCCTCGAAGCCGACCTCGTAGACCGGCTGAACCTCTACCTCTACCCACTCACGTTCGGCTCGGGTAAACGGCTGTTCCCGGACGGTGCCGGTGTGCCCGCTGCGTTCCGCTTGGCTCAGCCGCCGCAGGGGTTCTCGAAAGGCGCTGTTGCGCTCGTCTACGAGCGCGCGGGCGCACCCGTGACGGGCATCGACATCAGCCAGGCGTAGCGGCGCACCAACTACAGCCAAGCAAAACAGAAGCGTGGGGGGGGGGGGGGGCCCCCCCCCCCCCCCCCCCGGGGGTGGGGGGGGCGAAATTGCCGCGGGCCCCCCCCCCGGGGGCCGGGCGGCCGGCCCCCCCACCCCCCCCACCCAAACCGCGGGGGGGGGGGGGGGGGCCCCCCCCCCCCCCCCCCCGCTTCTGTTTTGCCTGCTCTATAGTGCCGCGGGAACCGCGAGCGGTGAGCGCTGCGCACGTCCCCGCACCACAATCAAGGCCACGACGGCGATCAGGATGTAGACCATGTTGGCAGGGCCGGCCATCAATACCAGCGGGCTCTGGGGACCGGCAGCAGCCTGGTCGATCCCGCCTGTGGACAGGAAGAGCGTGGGGTCGTAGAGGGCGTGCAGGATCATGGGCCAGATGAGGTTGCCAGTGACCCGCAGGGTCAGGTACATGCAGATGCCGAAGCCGAACGTGAACACGATGGTCAGCAGCACGGTGAGGATCGGCATACCGGACAGGGCGTTGGCAGAGTGCATCAGGGCAAACACCAGGGAGGACAGCACCATGACTACCCATTCGGACTTTCCAGAGTCGCGCAGCATCTTCACCACAATTCCGCGGGTCAGGATCTCTTCGGCAAAACCGATCAGTAAGCCCGTGAGAAGCGTAATCACCACAACGGAGGCCTGGTAGCTGCTGTAGTTGATGCCCAGGAAGCGCAGCACGATCGCGGCCAGCAGGAAGAACGGAGCTACCCACATCCACCAGCTCCCCTTAACAGGTTGCGGAGCGAACAGCGGTTTGAACCACTTCACGGAGTACACAAAGGCAGCCAGGGCCACGCTGCCAACAATCAACGACAGAGTCAGGCCGACGAAGACGCTCTGAGGCGTGCGGAAGATGTCCTCAGCCACCACCTGGTCGCCCGCAGCGGTCCCGATGACCAGGCCGGCGCCAAGGTAGATCGCCATATAGAGCACGGTTAGCAGGATGGCCCGCCACCATCCACCCTTGTCCCAGAATGCTTTCCAACGCGATGAATGGACGGTCTGGTCCACGTAGAGCTCCCTTTTTTGCGCAAAGGGGAGCGGCATGCCCCCGATCAGAAATCTACTTCATGAAGGCCCTGCGCCGATCGCCAGGCGTGCCGGTAGTACTCGGCGTGTGCCAAGCCCGCTGCAGCTGCTTCGTCGATGATCACCGTGGCCCGCGGATGCTGCTGAATGACCGAGCCCGGCACGGCGGACGAGACCGGCCCCTCCAACGCAGCTGCAACGGCCTGCGCCTTGTTTGCTCCAAAGGCCAAGAGGACCAATTGCCTGGCCCGGAGGATGGTTCCCAAGCCCTGGGTGATGCAGTGGGTAGGGACCTCTTCCGGAGAGCTGAAGAACCGTGCGTTGTCCTTACGCGTTTGCTCGGCCAGGGCCTTGATGCGGGTGGTGGACGCCAGGGAGGACCCGGGCTCGTTGAACCCCACATGCCCGTTGGACCCGATGCCCAGTATTTGCAGGTCGATGCCGCCGGCCTCGGAAATCAGGGCTTCATACTCTGCTCCGGCTTGGGTGATGTCAGGGCCAGTGCCCCGCGGCGTCCACACTTGGTCCGGATTGAGGCCCAAAGGTTCCACTACCTCGCGGGTGATCACCGAGCGGTAGCTCTCGGGGTGCTCCGGTGGGACGCCGAGGTACTCGTCCAAGGCGAAGCCACGCACTCCCGAGACGTCGATGGTCCCTTCCGTGACTGCGGCAGCCAGCGCAGCGTAGGTGGTCAGCGGCGTGGAACCAGTTGCCAAGCCCAGCACGGTGGCGGGGTTCGTGGTGATCTGCTGCGCGAAGATCGACGCGGCAACGCTTCCTGCCTCGATGGGGTCGCGGACAATGATGACTTCTGCCATGGGTTTTCCTTTGAGTAACGGGTAAGGGACGCTGCTAGTCGGCGGCGATCGCCGCACCGACAGAGCCAATGGAGAGCCCGGGCGGAACCAACTGGACACGGTCCCCAAGCGCCAAGCCGGAAAGGAAGGGGGAGGGAGCGCTGAACCGGGCAAGCTCCCGCTGGATACCGCTGAGAAGTGGCTGTCCGAGGGCGTTCAAGCCGCCGCCAATGTAGATGGGGGAGGGGTCGTAAGTCAGCCCGAGGATTCGGATGGCTGTGGCAACACCTTCAAAGAACCGCTGCTGAACAACTTTGGCGACGGGGTCGCCGTCGAGCGCTGCCTCGAACAGCGAGACGGCGGGCCACTGGCCGTCGCTGCTCCACTGACGGGCGATGCCCGAACCTGATGCGATCAGTTCAAGGCAACCTGCCTGGCCGCAGGGACATTCCTCGCCCTGCAGCCCGAGGGGGAGGTGCCCAATTTCGCCCGCAGCTCCGGACGTGCCACGGACCACGACGCCGTTGCTGACGTAGCCTGCCGCCAGCCCGGTGCCGAGATTGAGGTAGGCGCTGGAACCGGAGGCGTCTGCCAGCAAGTAGTGGGCGCCGATGGCGGCGGCATTGACGTCGTTCTCCACCGCTACCGGCAGTCCCTGCTCAGTCTCCACCAGGCTGCCGAGGGCCAAGCCGGCAACGCCAACATTTACGGCATTGGCTACATACCCGGACTCCGTATTAACCGTTCCGGGAATTCCAATGCCCAGCCCGGACACAGTGCAGTTCGCCAGGCTTTCCGCGCCGCGCAACTCGTCGAGGACGCCGAAGAGTGAGCTGAGCAGCGCTTCATTCCCGAACCCGGTGGGACGGCGGACGGTGTGCAGGACCGTGCAGTCCTGATCGATGGCGACCGCTTCGATCTTGGTGCCGCCGATGTCGACGCCGATCCTCACCGTCCGCGTAGCTGAGGGCTCAGCCGAGTGCGGGGTGGGCAAGACGGGGGTGGAGCTCAGTGTCATCAGTGATCTTTCGGGTTTGGCACCCAAGTAGGTCGCAGCAGATGTCGTTTTGGGTGCTCAAAAGGGCATCTGCTGCTACTTAGTTGGGTGAAAGGGGGACGGGGCGGCCGGCTTCCAGGCTTTTGTTGGCGGCTTCCACGATCGCCACAATGCTGAGGATCTCCCGCAGAGGTACGTTCGGTATCCCGCTGCGGACGGAGTTTACGATCCCCTCCAAGAGGCCCACCAGCATGGGCGGGCCGGCTTCGATCGAGAACTCGGAACAGCCGCCCTCGGATTCGATGCGCCCCATAGTGAACGGGCTCCAGGCCGCTTCCCCCGTCATTGCGACCTCGCGGCCGTCTCCCCACTGCACCCTCACCGTGGTGGCGCCGCCCGGCGTACCCGGCCTCCCGGCGTCGACCGTTACAGTCTCCGGACCGGCACCGAGTGCGGCTACTGCGAGGTCCACCAAATGCACGCCGTACCAGGCCAGGCCAGGGTGGCCGGGCTGAGTAGGCAGGGGGCCGTCCAAGGTAACGGACTGACGCCGCACGCCGGACAGCGCGGCTTGGAACTCCGGTGTGAACCGCTTGGGACTGCCGGCCAGGACCAATGTTCCGGAGGCCTGCGCCTGGGCGAGCATGGTCCGGGCCTCAGTCAGGGTGGGAGCGAACCGCGTGTCCACATAGACCGGCTTGCCGAACCGCACTACGCGCTCAAAATAGCGTGGGTGCGTCCGCGCATCCGAGGACACGATCAGCAGGGCGTCACAAGCCTCGGCCACCTCTTCCGGCGAGTCGCACAGGGTGACGCCCAGCCCACACACCTCGTCAGTGAAGGCGTCGATCCGGTCGCGGCTCAACGGAAAGTCCGACGCCGATTCCCCCTTCCAGGCGTGCGTCACCGTGCCGCCGGGGACCACGCCGTCGGAACCGTTGCCGAAGAGGCGGGTAAACGACGGCGCGTGCGGGGAGTCGACGCCAACGAGGCCGAAACGGATAGGCGCAACAGGCGTCATCCCTTCACCCCGCTGTGCGTGATGCTGGCGACGATGTGCTTCTGCAGGAGGGCGAAAATCACCAGGCAGGGGATGAAGCTGACCAGCGTTGCGGCCATGACGTTGGACGTGGAGGCTGTCTCGGTGTTCAACGTTGCCAATCCCACTGTGAGCGTCCGGGCAGCGTCAGACTGGCCCACCACCAGCGGCCACAGGAGGTCGTTCCAATGCCACAGGAAGACGAAAATGGCCAGGGTTGCCAGGACGGGACGGATCAGGGGGAGCACGATCTGCCAGAAGGTCCGCCATTCGCCGGCACCGTCAATGCGGGCGGCGTCGAACAGTTCCTCCGGCATGTCACGGACGAACTGGCGGATGAGGAAAATCGCTTGGGCGTTGGCCAGCGTGGGCAGGATCAAACCCCACAGGGTGTCCACGCCGCCCATCTTGGAGATGAGGATGAAGGTGGGGATCAGCGTGGCCTGGACGGGCACCATCATGGTGGCGATGATGGCCCACAGCAACGCGTTACGGCCGGGGAAGCGTTTGCGGGCCAGTGCGTAGGCGGCCATGGAAGCCGTCAGCAGGACAACCACCACGGACACCGCCGAGTACAGGAACGAGTTCCAGAGCCAGAGCGGGAATTCGCCCACGTTGAAGATGCGCACAATGTTGTCCAACGTCAGAGATGGCGGCAACGCGTAGGGGAGCGTGGGGGCATCCTCCGGGGAGAGGGCCAGCACGGCAACGGCAATCAGGGGCGCCACTGTGAAGAGTGAGATCACTGCCAGCACCCAGGTCAAGGTGCGCTGGCGGCGTTTTTCGGTGCTGCGGCGGGGGCTGCGCGGGGCGGGGCCAGTGGCGGGCCGTTGCCCAGCGGCGGGAGCAGGCAGAGTGGCAGTCACTTGGAGTCCTTACCTTCGAAGAAGCGCTGCTGGATGAGCGAGAGGATGAGCACGATGACGAACAGCACCACGCCAATGGCCGAGGCATAGCCGAAGTCGAAGAACTTGAATCCTTCGTCGAACAGGAAGTAGATGAGGCTGTGGCTGGCCCGGGCGGGTCCGCCTCCGGTCATGACGTAGATGGTGTCGAACACTTGGAATCCCACGATGGTCTCGATGACCAGGACAAAGAACACCACGGGCTTGAGCAGCGGCAGCGTGACGTACCAGAACGATTTCCAAGCGCCGGCTCCGTCAATACGCGCAGCCTCGTGGACTTCGGCCGGTTGTGCTTTGAGCCCGGCCAGGAAGATCAGCATGGAGTAGCCGAAGCCTTTCCATACGGACACCACGGCCAGGGAGAGCAGGACCAGCAGTTGGGGCCCGGACGTGAAGGGGACGGGGCCCATGCCCAGGCCAACCAATGCTGCATTCAGCGGACCGTCCGTGGAGAAGATCCACGTCCAGATGATGCCGGCCATGACGAATGAGCTGAGGTAGGGGATGAACAGCAGGGCCCGGAAAGTCCCGGTGAACCTGACCAGTTTGTCCAGGAGGACGGCGCCGGCCAGCGATACGGCGATGATGAACGGGACGAAGATCGCCACGTACAGGAGCGTCACCTTGAGGCTTTGCCAGAAGTTGGGATCAGCAGCCAACCGGGTGTAGTTGTCTGCGCCCAGGAATTCGAAGTCGCCGTTGAGGCTGTACTCGGTCAGGCTCATGGCACCGGCCCCGAAGATGGGGAGGAACTTGAAGAGACCGAAAATGACCAGGGTGGGCAGGACGAAGAGGATGCCGGCCAGTGCCTCGCGGCTACGGGCTTTCTTGGCCCCAAAAGGCTTGAGCGGTGACGCCGTCAACTCGGGATGTCGGCCGGCCAGCGTGGTTCTGGTGCGGGTGTTTACAGACATGGGGTGACCAATCGGTGGTTGGGCTGGGCTCAGGATGCCGAGCGCTGCAGGATGCCGCGGGCTTCTTTGGCAGCACGGTCAAGGGCTTCCTTGGCGCTGACATCGCCGCGGAGGGCAGCTTGGATGTTCGGTGCGAGGGCACCCATGACCTGGCGTGCAACTGGTGACGATTCTCCGGGGTTGGCGGTCTTCAAAGCTTCTGCCATGGCCAGGGAGTCCGGGTCGGTGCCCAATGCCGCGGCGTCGGTCCGGGTGGGGAGGTTTCCTGCGGCGGCATTGAGGGCCTTCTGGGACTCGGCCGAGCTCAAGTAGCTCATCACCTTGTAGGCGGCTTCCCGGTTTTCCTTCTTGTTGATGGAGGTCAGTGCCAGCAAACCTGGGTTGCCGTAGGTCGCCTGGACTTTGCCTTGCAGCGGAGCGCCCAGTGCAACGTTTTCGGCTCCGAGTGCTGCGCGCATCTGCTTCAATTCCGGCAACGACGTGGTGGCCCGCATCGCGGCCTTGCCGGTGGCGATCGGAGCACCTTCAACCTTGGGTCCATCGGTGGCCGCATCCGCGGGAAGGCCGCCGAGCTTCTTCAGGTCAATCAGCAACTGGAGTGCCGAAACACCGGCCTCTGAATCAAAAGCGATGTCCTTGGCATCATCGGTGAAAACCGTTCCGCCGGCCTGCCACAGCAGCGGATAGAAGGACAGGTTCAACGTCTGTTCAGGGCTGCCGGCGTAATCCATCACGGCGACGCCCTTCTTCGCCAGAACCGGCGCCGCGCTGCGCAGGTCATCCCAGGTCTTGGGCAGCGGCACTCCTGCGTCCGCGAAGATCTTGGTGTTGTAAGCGGTGGTGTTGATGTTCTGGAACAGCGGAACGCCGAACACTTCGTCGTCGAACGTCGCGGCCTCCAGCGTGCCGGGATAGAAGCTGTCCTTGTCCTGCTCCACGGCCTTGTCCACCGGCAGCAGCCCGCGCACGTTGCGGTAGGTGGCTGCCTGGTCGGGCGTAATGAGCACGACGTCGGGTCCCGAGCCCGCGGCCAACGCCGCCGAGATCTGGGCGTCCCGCTTGTCGAACGTCTGGAGTTCGATGGACAGGTCAATTCCAGGGTTCGCCTTCTCGAAGCTGGCCTCGGTGTCCTGCCAGAACTTCTTGCTGGCGGTCTCGTCCTTGATGACGGGGTACATCCAGAGCGTCACCTTGCCGGTGGCCTGGCCGCCGTCGGACGTTGTAGAACCGGCGGAACCGCAGGCGGTGAGCGCCATGGCGGCGGTGACGACGGCGGCTGTCGCCAAAGCTGTGCGGTGCATCTTTCGAATGAACATGGTGGCTACTTTCGGGTGAGGGTGGCTTCTTGGATCGCGCTGAGCGCGAGCAGGTGGCGGCTGGCTGCTACGGGGGCGGTGAGGAGGGGGTCGCCGCATTCCCGCATCCAGTCGAAGAGGGCAGCGGAGAGATCCCTGAGGTTTTCCGACTGCTCCGGATGGCGGGCGATGTTGTCCAGTTCCTCAGGGTCTGTGGTGAGGTCGTAGAGTTCCGTCGCCGGGCTGGTGCCGATGGTGGGCCCGCCAAGGTCCGCCGGGAGGCTGCGGTGGATCCAGGATTGTGTGGGATCCATGGCGCGTGGTGCGTTGGAAAAGTTGACGATCAGTTTGTGGGTGGGTGTCCGCACTGATCGTTTGGGGTCGTAGTACGTGTGGTAGCTCAGCTGGCTGAAACAGTGGGTTCGCGTGGCCTCGCCTGCTTCGACGGCGGGCCGCAGGGTTGTTCCGGCGAGGCCGTCGGGAGTCGGCAGTCCTGCCAGGTCAAGCAAGGTGGGCAGGACATCCACGTGGCTGACGATGTCTGTCACGCGTTTCCCGGACCATGCCGCGTTGCCGGGATGGCGAAGCATCAGCGCAACGCCGAGTCCGGCGTCGTACAGGGTGCATTTGGCGCGGGGCAGCGCAAGTCCGTGGTCGGTGGTGAACAGCACCAGCGTCTGGTCGCGGAGGCCCAGCGAATCGAGTTCCGCCAGGATGCTGCCGACGCCTTCATCCATGTGTTTGACCGCGCCCTGGAGCTCGGCGATTTCCTCGCGGGCACCGGCATCGTCCACCAAATGGGCCGGAACGGAATGCCCCAAGGAGACGTCCGGTTCCACGCCATCGGCCAGGAACCCCATCACCCCGGGGCGGTCCCTTGCGGAGGGCACCCGGTGCGGCTCGGTGAAGCCGACCTGCAGGTAGAAAGGCCGGTCGCTGCCGGACATCCGACGCAGGGCGTCAGTGGCGCGATCCACGACGACGTCCCGGGCACCTCCCGTACGGGCGTGGTCGAAACCGAGCCTTCCGGCCACCACGTCGTCGGCCAAAACCCGTGATTCGTGGTGCACGCCGACGAGCTCGGTTTGGTAGCCGACGGACTTCAGCCTGTAGGCGATGTGGTCTTTCGGCTCTTTGAGGTCCCAGCCGAAGGGCTCGTGCGTCAGCCCGAGGACACCGTTGGTCTGGGGATACGTACCGGTGAACAAGGAGGCCCGGGCCGGGCTGCAGTGGGGAGCGGTGGCGAAGGCTTGCTCGAAGAGCACGGACTCATCGGCCAGGGCGTCCAAGTGCGGGGTTGAGACCGTTTCCACTCCGTACGTGCCCAGAAAACGGCCGAGGTCGTGGCAGTGGATCAAGAGGATGTTGCGCATGTCAGCCCATCCGTTCGAGGTCGGTGCGGGTGAGGGCGTGTTCCAGGGGCCGGCCGCTGATGAAGCGGCGGAGTTCGTCAACGACGATGCCGCCGGCCCGACGCCGCGAGTCAACAGTGGCGCCGCCGAGGTGGGGAGTGAGGAGCACGTTCGGCAGGGAGCGCCAAGGATCATCTACGGGAAGGGGCTCGGCGTCGAAGACATCCAACGCCGCGTCAATCCGGCCCGAGTGCACCTCTTTGTAGAGGGCTTCCATGTCCACGATGGTGGAGCGGGCCGTGTTCACGAATGCTGCCCCATCCGGCATCAGGGCGAGTTCGGCAGCGCCGATCAGCCCCACGGTTTCACTGGTGGCGGGGGCGTGGATGGCGAGGACATCGCTGTTTGCCATCAAGCCATGCAAGGTGGTGGAGCTGGCGGCGAGGGGATCCCCCTTGAGGAGGTACGGATCATAGACACGTACCTCGGCGCCGAGTGCCCGGCAGGCGTCGATATAGCGGCGGCCCGTGCGTGAGGCGCCGACTACGCCGATGCGGGCGCCGGAGATTTCACGGGCCCTGGGTACGGTGCGGGCATCGTCCCAGTTGGTGCCGGAGCGGAGGCTGTGATCGAGCTGGTGCACGCGGCGCAGCAGGCTCAGGGTAAAGGTGAGCGAGAGCTCGGCGACGGCCGGGGCCATGGCTGCGCCCGCTTGGGTGATGGGGATGCCGGCGGCCCAGAATGCGTCGCTGACAAGGGCGTGCAGCGAAGACGCGGCGTGGACGACGCATATGAGGTTCGGCGCCGCCGCCAGATGTTCGGCGTCGAGACGGGGGAAGCCCCAGGCTGTGATGAAAATGTCTGTCTCTGCTGCCGCGGCGGCGAAAGCCTCCAATGACTGGAGCTGGGCCGGTGCGATGGCGGTGACCTCGCCCAGCTGGTTCAGCGCAGCGTGGGTTTCCGGGGAGATGAAGGCCGCCCGTTCCACGTCCGGGATGCTCAGGAGAATCCTCGGCCGGGAGGTGGTGGGTGGCGGTGGTGTCGATGCAACGCCGTTGTTGATGTTCATGGGTTGAGATTGCCAGTTTCAATATATTTTGTCAATGACTAAAGTAAGTATCATGGAGAGTGTGAAAGCAACCGCGCTACGGATGCCAGAATGGGTGGGATCCTTTGCCGCGCAACAACAGGAGCCACCAGCAATGAAGCCACGTGCAGGCAGCAAGGCCCTGATCCGTGAGATCAACGAGGCCCTGGTGCTCGACGTCGTGCGGACTCAATCGCCCGTCTCCCGGGCCGCCATCACTGTCCAGACCGGCTTGAGCGCTGCCAGCGTCACCGGGATTACGGGCAAGCTCATCAACTCGGGCCTTCTGGTGGAATCCGAGATCGCGCCCAGCACGGGCGGCAGGCCAGCCCGCCTGCTCGAACTTGGCCGCGAGGGCGTTTTCGCCGCTGGCGTGAGGTTGTCCGCTACGGAAGCGCACGCCGTCGTCGTCGATTTGCGCGGTGACGTGGTGGCCACGCACAGCGAGCCGTTGGCATCCACGGAACCTGCCGAAGCCGCAGCAGCCGCGGCGAGGGCTGTGCGCGTTGCTGCAGGCGACCGGGAGCCCAGGCTTATTGGTGTGGGGGCAGCCGTATCCGGAGTGGTGGACCAAGCAAGTGGCCTGGTGCGGCACAGCGGGGCCATGAGTTGGGCTGACATAGCGTTCCAAGAGCTCCTCGAAGAGGCCACGGAACACCCCGTCGTCATCGACAGTTACGTCAACGCCTACACACGCGGGCTGCTTTTCGACGACGTCTTTGCAGGCCGCGAGATGCTCATCTTCAGCGTCGGCACCAGCCTGGGAGCCGCCGTCGTGGTTGAAGGCCGTATCCAGCGTGGCTTCAATGGTTCGGCAGGAGGGTTCGCCCATTCGCGGGCGATCACCGGTCCCGAGCCTGCCAGGCCCTGCCACTGCGGCGCGGAGGACTGCTTCGAGACCCGCGGCAGCCTCTGGGGCATGCAGCGTGAACTGGAGCGACGCGGCCAGGACAGGCAGCTGGACCCCGACGGCGACTCCGCACTGATTGCCGACGCAGCCCTTCACTTGGGCATTGGCATGGCGAACATGGCCAAGGTCCTGGGTCCCGGACAGGTGGTGGCCGGGTTCGCTCCCGAAGCCGTTCTGGGCACGTTTGCCGAGCAGACCAAGGACGCGTTCCTGCGCCAATACGACCACGCGAATACTCCGCCTCCAATATTTGACACCGCCATAGCGGATCCCGTAGCGCTGGCCAGGGGTGCTGCCTGTTCGGTGCTTGCGGGACTGTTCACTGCCAGCCCAACCGGGTAGCAGCAGATGCCGTTTCGAGAGCTCAAAATGGCATCTGCTGCTACCTGGATTCGGCCTAACGCCGCATGGTTTGCATCGCCTGCTGATCGTCAATCCGCACGAGGTTGGGTCCCCGGAGCGTGTACAGCAGACCGTCCTCGTCGGCTGTGATGTGCGGCCCGCTGTACCAGCCGCCATTGATCTCTGCCACAACAACGGACGCCGCGAACGTGATCGGGTCAATGCGGAACACCGTGGTATCGGAGACGCCGTAGACAATCCCGCGGCTGACTTGGAGGGCGCCGAAGTCCGTGCACACGCTGCTCAGGTCGCCCCGGTGAACCACTTGGCGGGTGTCGAGGTCAATGACGAACAGGCCCGCAGCCTTGCGTGACATGCCATAGAGGAACTTACCGTGGATGGCCATTGCGGCGATCCCTTGGGGCTGGCCCGGGTCAAGGCGCCACAGCTCCTGGTTTGCTACCGGATCCCAGGCAACCACGGTGCTCCGGGGGCCGGTGGCGTAGATGTTGTCCCCGCCGAGGTATGCCACTCCGTCTTTGGTGGCGACGGCCCGGACCATCTGGAGGGCGTCGATTGGATTGACCTTGGTGATGACCTGCGTTGTCACCGGGTTGTACGCGGCGAAGCAGCCGCCTCCGCCAGTATCGTTCTGCGCGCCGGCAATGACCAACCCGTTGACGGCGTCCCAGCAGACATCCAGTGGGCGGTTTTGCCCGGCAGGAAGGGCAGCCACTTGATAGGGGAGCTGCCCGGTAGAGGGATCGTAGGAGTAGATGCCCCTGGAGTTGTACTGACCCGTGAACAGTATTCCGCCCACCACCACGGCGTCCTTGGCCTCGCCCGTCGCCCGGAGGTAGGAAACCTGGTTTGAGGCCAGCTGGTGACGCGCGATGGTTCCTGTGCCGCCCACATAGACGTCCCCGCCGCCCGCGGCGAGGCCCATGCACGACTGCGGTCCGCCCGGTGCTCCAGCCTGGGTGAGGTCATGCTTAACGGCGGTCTTCGCCACAGGATCGACTTCAATGACGTCGTAGGAAGAGACGGTGAGCGCCTTGTTGCCGTAGACGTCCAAGCCCCACATGGCGCCAACATCCTCCGTGAGGATCTGGGTGATCTTTTTGCTGACCATGTTGTAGGACCAGACGCCCGGCTCCTTGACGAAGAAAACGTCGTTGCCCAACTGCCGGAACATCACGCCGGTCTTGCCGATGACCGTGTACTTGGAGTGGTCCGCCAGATTGATCAGCACGGACTTTCCGGGTCCCTTGACCCCAACTCCCAGCTGTCCGTTCAGGACGCTCAAGGAGGTCACGGACACACCGGTAGCCACCTCGGCCGGAAGGATGTTCGTGGAGGTCTTCGTTGTCCGATCGAACGCAAAGAGGCGGGCCGGGCTGGAGCCGTTGCCACCTCCCAGTGTGCTGCCTGTGCCGAAGTACACGTGGCTGGCAGTAGCGGCCACAGCCTGGGCAATCGTGGCTCCAGGGTCCGGGACACCCCAACTGGTCATGGCATTCGTGGCGGGATCGTATTCCCAGAGGGAGGGTGCGTTGGTGGTCAGCCCGCCACCGGCGACGTAGACCTTGCCGTCAGGGGCTACAGCCAAAGCCCGGATGTCCCGGTCTCCTGTTTCGCCGACACCCACTGCCGGAGCATTGGGTGTGCTGAGGTCCCAGCGGTAGAGGTTGGGCTTCCCATCGACGCCTTCGCGCAGCACGCCGGCGTACAGGTAGCGGCCGGTGGAGTCAGCAGCCAGGGCTTGGATGCTGTACCCGGAGCCGAGGTCTGTCCTTGAAGTGATGGTGCGGGTGGGGAGGTGGAAGCCGATGATCCTTACAGGATTGAGGTTGCGGGAACCGATGTAGACGGTGTCGCCCACCAGCAGCGAGCTCATCAGTGAAAACTGCACGACGGCGGGTCCCAGGTCGGTGATTTGCGGACCACCAGCGGTCTGCTTTTGTGGTGCAGCGTGGGCTGCGCCGGAGGACATTGCTGACAGTGCTACGGCGAGTCCGCCGATGCCCCCGGTCTGCAGCAATTGACGACGATTGATGGCAAATGTGGACATGGAAGATCTCCTCATTGAGTATCCCGTGGGGCAGTGATCGTTGGGTGGTGTGGTGTCGATGGGGACGTTCCGGAGACGTCCTGTGCACTGCAATCAGGGTTTCAGGCAGGGGCTGGGAAATCCATGATTCGAACATTTTCAGACATTGGCTGAGTGGAGGTCAGTGCGGACTTTTCCGGTGATGATCCCGGCGGAATTGGCTCGGAGGAAAGCCCGTCTTCTTGGTGAAGAGCCGGCTGAAGTAGGCGGGATCGTCGTATCCGGTGAGCGTGGCGACGCGTTGGACCGGCAGGTCAGTGTCCGCCAGGAGCGATTGGGCACGCGACATCCGGAGCTGGATCACCAGCTCCTTCGGCCCCAAGCCCGTCGCTGTCTGAACTGCGTGCCGAAGTTCAGGGGCAGTCAGGTTCAAGGAAGCGGCCAATTGCGGCAAGCTGAGCGGGAGATGGGCCAGCTCATGAAGCCTGCTGAGCAGTTTCTCTTCATCTCCGGGGGAACCACTGGCGCCATGGTTACGATGCTTGCCAGCTTCGACGAGTACCCGCTGGCAGAGTAGCGAAGCGTCCAAGTCTGAGTGGTGGCCGCCCATCGAGAGAGCCGCACGCAGGGCTGGAAAAAGTCCAAGTAGATCCATCAGGCCGCGCTCTGAGGAACCATCAAGCTGCAGCAAGGGGTAGTCGCGGGCGAAGCACCCCAACTCTTCAAACGCTCTCGCCATAGGTCCGGTGAACAACAGCCAGTGTTCCTTCCACCCTGCAGGACCCGGTCCGTACCCATGGCTCATGCCCGGAAAAAGCCACATGATCGCGGGAGCGTGGACTTCGAATCTTTTACCGTCAACAGAAAAGTGGCCCAAACCTTCGGAGACCAACACGATGCCGTGGCTGCTGAGCGTCCGGCCGGCAAAAGACGGTAACAGGCCACTTTGTTCCCCGGCGCCCAGACAAGCAAGGCCAAGGTCACGAAGGGGGAGTGCCGGATGGCGGTAACTTGACCAATTGTCCATAGGCTCCCATGCTGCCCTTACCCGAAGGCCAAAACAAGCCGCACAAAAGTCCAAGTAGCAGGAAGCCGGAGTCCATTCACTTCACTGCCTTCCACTGACACAGTGGAGAACATGTTGACCTCTAACGGCTACGCCTTGGACGAATCGGAGACCCGCCTCGCTGAGCTGGAACCAGTACCGCCTGCCGAGCGCAGGGATCGTGACGCACTGTGGGCAAGGCTCCGCCGGGAAGGCTACCTCTACTTGAAGGGACAGCTGAAAACGGACCAGCTGCTGGATTTTCGGGAGTTCTACTTTGAGTCCCTAGCCGCCGCCAATGTGTACGCGGCTGGAACGGATCCACGTGATGGCATTGCAGCGCCGGGTGACGTGGACCGTGCCGCGTTGCGCCGGGGGCTCTTCGACCGCATCGTGCCGGGGCCGGAGTACCAGGCGCTGTGTACTGCGGAGGGGATTGCCGACTGGTTCGCTTGGTTCCTCGGCGATGATGTCCATCTGCACCGCCGCAAGATCATCCGCCACACCAAACCGGGCGAAAGCGGCATCGGCACGGCCACGCAGGCCCATTATGATCTGGTCTATCTCCGCGAGGGCAGCGATCGCGTGCTCTCCATGTGGATACCGTTGGGCGATTGCCCTCGGGAGCGGGGTGGCTTGGCCTACCTTGAGGGCAGCCACCACTGGGTAATGGCCCAGGAGCGTGAGGGAACCCTGAAGATGCCTGCCGCCTCAATCACCGCCGATCTTCCGGGGCTGGCGAACGAGCGCGATGCCAGGTGGCTCGTTACCGACTACGAGGTGGGTGACGTCGTAGTCCACTCAGCTCATATTGTTCATGCCGCTCTGGACAACACGGACCGCCACGGCACCATGCGCCTGTCCACCGACATCCGCTACCAGCGTCTCAGCGAACCTATCGATTGGCGCTGGCAGGAGCACTGGAGTTACGACGACGGCCTCTAACCCGCCGCGGCGACTTTCCACCACTCCACGGTGGCCGCTGCAGCTTCCGGCAGGGGAGTCGGTTCCAAGCCCAGAAGCCGCTGGCTCGCGGCCGAGTCCATCACGAACGGGCGCTCGAACTGATACAGGAGCTCGGCCAGCTCGCGCATGTCCGTGGAGAAGATGCCCGCCACCCGCAGCACCCAACCCGGCACGGCACTCACCTTCGGTGCAGCAGTACCCGCGGCGGTCGCATGGGCTATGGCCATTTCCCGTTGGGTCACCGCCGGGCCGGTGGGGGCATGCAGCACGCTGTTCCACAGCTCGGGCTTCTGCGCGGCTGCAATCATCGCCGCTGCGAGGTCCGGGACGTATGTGAAGGAGTGGGGCTGGCCCGTAGCTCCGATGAACTGCACCGCCTTGCCTGCCAGGATCGGCGTGACCATGCGCTCGCCGGCATGAGCTGTCTTCACGCGTGGCCCGAAGAAGTCGCCGGCAACCACACTGACCGTGGTGGACGCGTGCGCCTGCCGGGCCTTCAGCAGCTCAGTCCGAATGCCCCGTTTGCCGCCCGTTGCTTCCCGCGGGCTCGATTCCGCCATGATCCGGTCCGGCTCGCTGTACGAGTAGAGACTTTCGGGGAAGACGACGACGGCGCCCGCGGCCTCCGCTGCGTCCATCACCACCCGCTCGGCGTGGGGGAGTTCGGCAGCCCATGCTGATGCCCGGTAAGCGGAACCGTGAATGCAATGGAAAACAGCGGCTGCGCCCTCCACTGCTTGATCCAGTTGCGCAGGATCCGAGACGTCCGCCCGGATCCGTTCCACCAGGGGGTGCTCCGGACCGCTGCCCGAGCGGGTCAGCACCCGGACTCGATGACCCTGCTCTGCCAGTTGCTCCGCGACAGTGTAGCCAACGGGTCCTGCTCCTGTGACGACGTACATGGGTTCCTCTTCCGGTTTGATGACGCAAAATCGAAAAGCGAGAGCAATGCTCTCTCAATCAGGATGAGCGCTCAAAACCTCAATGTAAAGAGCACTGCTCTCGTTTGTTGACAGCGCTCTCTATTGTGGGAAGCTGTGATCATGACTTCAGCTGAACCCGCCGCCGTCAAAGCCAAGGAGAAGCCCTCGACTCCCCGCGAACGTGCCCGAACGCAGACCATTGCCGACATTGTTCGGCTCGGTCGCGAGCACCTTGCTGTTCACGGCGCGGCCGCCCTGTCCCTCCGCGCAGTGGCGAGGGATCTCGGCGTCGTGTCCTCTGCCGTGTACCGCTATGTAGAGAACCGTGATGAACTCCTCACGCTCCTGCTGATCGACGCCTACAACCAGCTTGGCGACGACGTCGATGAAGCAGTGAAAGCTGAGGCCGAGGATGACTTCGCAGCGCAATTCAGGGCACTGGCTAAGGCGGTGCGTTCGTGGGCCATCCGCGAACCGGCCAGCTATTCCCTCCTTTTCGGCAGTCCCGTCCCGGGGTATCAAGCACCGGGTGAGCGCACTACCGTCCCTGGAACGCGGGTCATCGTCCGCCTCGTCGGTATCTTCGATGCCGCCTACCGGGCAGGCGCGCTCAACGCCGCGGTGAGTCCCGCCGTCGTGTTTCCCGAAAAGTTGGCCGCGGACCTGGCAGCCATTCGCGGCGAGATGAATCTCGCCGCACCCGACTCAACCTTGGCGCGGGGTGTCCTGGTGTGGACGTCCGTGTTCGGTGCCATCAGTTTTGAGGTTTTTGGGCAGTACGGACGCGATACCTTCGCTGCGCGCGATGAGCTTTTTGACCATCAGCTGAGCGTCCTTCAGGGCGTGGTGGGGCTCCAAGGCTAGGGCGCTACAGTATTCAGATGGTTCGAGGGCTGGCAGACATCGGTGCGGAGGGCGTCCTGCTCGCCGGTGCCGGACGCGCCATTCTCCTGCAAATCGCCGACCCCAAAGTAGGGCACGGCGTAGCTGAGCACAGCAATTTCGCTGAGCGCCCCATGGACCGGTTGCGTGCCACCATGACATACGTATATGCGGTGGTCTACGGGTCCGAAGAGCAGCTTAAGGCCGTTCGTCGCGCCGTCAACCGCGCCCATGCGCCCGTTCGCCGCGGGCCGGACGGTGCCTCCAAGGGATACAACGCCTTCGACGCCGGGTCGCAGCTATGGGTGGTCGCCACGCTCTACGACACCGCCGTTACGGTTTACGAGCAGATCCATGGAACGCTCGACGACGTCACCGCCGACCGCATTTACCGGGAGTATGCGCGGATCGGGACAGCCCTGCAGCTTCCGGCGGACAGGTGGCCGGCCGACCGTGCTGCGTTCGCTGCCTACTGGGACAGTCACGTGCGCGGACTCCAGCCCGACGATAAAGCGCTGAGGGTTGCCCGGAACCTGCTCCATCCGACTGGTGGACCGCGGCTCCTGCGGCTGGCGATGCCGCTGGCACGCTTCCTGACCGCCGGCCTGTTGCCCGACCACCTGCGTGAAGGCTTCGGTTTTGAGTGGAGCGCCGGCCACGCCCGCCGGTTTGAGCGGACCATGCGGCTGATGGGTCGCGTTTATCCGCGGCTGCCGCAGCGGATCCGGCACTGGCCCCGCGATTACTACCTGGGCCGGCTTGATGTGAAAGCCGGGGCCCCGCATGCGTAACTCCACCTCGGTGGAAGAATCCATCGACGCCCTTGCCCACCGCTACTTGGACCGGTTCCGGGGAGGCCGCCTGCACGCCGGGCTCACCGAGTTCGTGGTCTTTGGACTGAAGCAGGCCTGGGCGTGCGTGTTCGG
The DNA here is from genome assembly GCF_044756725.1 of Paenarthrobacter sp. NPDC091669. NCBI lineage: Bacteria > Bacillati > Actinomycetota > Actinomycetes > Micrococcales > Micrococcaceae > Paenarthrobacter > Paenarthrobacter sp. NPDC091669. The sequence continues at coordinate 84,842 of NZ_JBIVTK010000008.1, read as the reverse complement.
CGCAGCGTTGCTCGCGGTGATCATCGGGGCCCGTCTCTGGTATCCGTCCGATGCTGGTCTGGCCAGGAACGATTTCCTGACCCTTGCCGCCGTCGTCATTCAAGTTCTGATGATCGCCTTCAAGCTGGAAACCTTGCGGGAGCTGCGGGTGATCGTGCTGTTCCATGTGGTGGGCACGGTGATGGAGTTGTTCAAGACGGACGTCGGATCCTGGGCCTATGAGGCGGAGGGCGTCCTCCGGATCGGTGCCGTGCCCTTGTTCAGCGGGTTCATGTACGCCGCCGTGGGGTCTTACATGGTGCGGGTTTTCCGGCTGTTCGACCTCCGCTTCGATCGATACCCACGCCGGTGGATCACGGCCCTCGTTGCCGGCGCGATCTACGTGAACTTCTTCTCGCACCACTACATCGTGGACCTCCGCTGGATGCTGCTGGCCGCCGTCGTGCTTGTCTACGGGCGGTGCGTGATGCACTTCAGGGTGTTCCGCCGTCGCTTCCGCATGCCCATCCTGGTGTCGTTCCTGCTGGTGGCGCTGTTCATTTGGTTTGCCGAGAACATCGGCACCTGGTCCCGTGCGTGGCTGTATCCAAATCAGCTGGAGGGCTGGCAGGCGGTCTCCATCGACAAGCTTCTGGCGTGGTTCCTGCTCATGATCATTTCCGTGGTGCTGGTGGCGTGGGTGTACAAGCCGGAGCCGCTGGACGCTTCTGATGCCGCCGAGGTTCCTAGGCTTCGCCGCGTAGCGCCTTGAGTGCGTTGCGGCGCGCCTGAAGCAAAGGCTCGACGTCGGAGACCCGGCTTAGGGTGACAGCATCCGGTTGTGGTGGCTTGCGTTGGGCGTCGATGACCAGGCCGCAGCCACCAATGTGGCCGGCCGCGAGCCAGGCGTCGGTTGCGGGCCAAAGCGTGAAAAGAATGGGACTGCTCCCAGCGGTGATAGTGATTTGCTCACTATGGAGCGCGTTGAAGACGGCGTCCTGGCGCTGAAGTTCCTCCAAATTGTGTGGAACTCCGGCAGAAGCACGCCATCGGTTTCTTGCCACCTCGCGGGGATCCTGGGTTGTTGTGACGACCTCCACCAGCGGTCCCGTCGGGGAAAAGGCGTTGCCGTGCATCACGCCGCCCTCGCTGCCATCCAATTGCCAGGAGCCCAGCATCATTGGGCCATCCCAGCTGTTGATCCTGAAAAGCGGGAGAAGTCCGGCGCCGTCCCGGACCTGTTGATCCATCCGGCCATTCATGGCCCAGAACGCGTCCGGGGGCAGGAATCCAGTGAGCCTCATCGCGCCAGTCTCGCAGTTCACCGACGGCGAAACCAGCCCCTGCGCCCCGTGATTCCGGGGAACTTTTCGGCTTGGAAAACAAAGTTGAGCGTACTTCACTCAACTTTGGATTGACTTAAACCTGAGGCTGAGTACAGTTGAGTGCAGAACGCTCAACTAGCCGATTGTTGAGCAGGCTTCCGGCACGTAGACCGCCCAGCGGACCGCTGTCAGGTGCAATCTCCAACATCGGCCATTGAAAGGAAACAAGATATGTCACGTGCAGTAGGTATCGACCTCGGAACCACCAACTCCGTGGTCTCTGTTCTCGAAGGTGGCGAGCCCACGGTTATCGCCAACGCAGAAGGCGGCCGCACCACGCCGTCCGTCGTTGCGTTCTCCAAGTCCGGCGAAGTCCTGGTTGGTGAAATCGCCAAGCGCCAGGCCGTCAACAACATCGACCGCACCATCGCATCCGTCAAGCGCCACATGGGCACTGACTGGAACGTCGCCGTCGATGACAAGAAGTACACGCCGCAGGAAATCTCCGCGCGTATCCTCATGAAGCTCAAGAACGACGCCGAGAGCTACTTGGGCGAAAAGGTCACCGACGCTGTGATCACCGTTCCGGCCTACTTCAACGACGCCGAGCGCCAGTCCACCAAGGAAGCCGGCGAAATCGCAGGCCTCAACGTCCTCCGCATTGTCAACGAGCCCACCGCGGCTGCACTGGCCTACGGCCTGGACAAGGGCAAGGAAGACGAACTCATCCTGGTCTTCGACCTCGGTGGCGGAACCTTCGACGTCTCCCTCCTCGAGGTTGGCAAGGACGAAGACAACTTCTCCACCATCCAGGTCCGCGCAACCGCCGGTGACAACCGCCTCGGTGGCGACGACTGGGACAACCGCGTTGTCGAGTGGCTCCTGAGCCAGCTCAAGGTCAAGGGCATCGACCTCTCCAAGGACAAGATCGCCCTCCAGCGTCTCCGTGAAGCTGCAGAGCAGGCCAAGAAGGAACTGTCCTCCTCCACCAGCACCAACATCTCCCTCCAGTACCTGTCCGTCACCCCCGACGGCCCGGTCCACCTGGACGAGCAGCTGACCCGCGCCAAGTTCCAGGACCTCACCAAGGACCTGCTGGACCGCACCAAGAAGCCGTTCCAGGACGTTATCGCAGAAGCCGGCATCAAGGTTTCCGACATCGATCACATCGTGCTCGTCGGCGGCTCCACCCGTATGCCTGCTGTCTCCGAGCTCGTCAAGGAACTCGCCGGCGGCAAGGAGCCCAACAAGGGCGTCAACCCGGACGAAGTTGTGGCCGTTGGTGCCGCTCTGCAGGCCGGTGTCCTGAAGGGCGAGCGCAAGGACGTCCTCCTCATCGACGTCACCCCGCTGTCCCTTGGCATCGAAACCAAGGGTGGTGTCATGACGCACCTCATCGAGCGCAACACCGCCATCCCCACCAAGCGTTCCGAGACCTTCACCACCGCTGACGACAACCAGCCGTCCGTTGCCATCCAGGTCTTCCAGGGCGAGCGTGAATTCACCCGCGACAACAAGCCGCTGGGCACGTTCGAACTGACGGGCATCGCTCCGGCACCGCGTGGCGTCCCGCAGGTCGAGGTCACCTTCGACATCGACGCCAACGGCATCGTCCACGTGTCCGCCAAGGACAAGGGCACCGGCAAGGAACAGTCCATGACCATCACCGGTGGCACTGCACTGTCCAAGGACGACATTGACCGCATGGTCCGTGAAGCCGAAGAGCACGCTGCAGAAGACAAGGCCCGCCGCGAAGCTACGGACACCCGTAACTCCGCAGAGCAGCTCGCCTACTCCGTGGACAAGCTGATCGCCGACAACGACGACAAGCTGCCCGAAGAGGTCAAGACCGAGGTCAAGGCCGACGTCGACGCCCTCAAGTCCGCGCTGGAAGGCACCGACGACGCAGCCGTAAAGACTGCGTTCGAGAAGCTCCAGGCCTCGCAGACCAAGCTCGGCGAAGCCATCTACTCGCAGGCCGCCGCAGCTGATGCTCCGGGTGCCGGTGCTGAAGGCGCTCCCGCCGGTGACAAGGCTGCTGACGACGAAGACATCGTTGATGCCGAAATCATCGACGAAGACGAAGCGAAGAAGTAGCCATGCCTCACCACGGCAACGAAGCAGAGCACTCAGAAGGCAACGAGCCGCGCAAGCCAGTTATCCGGGACAACCGCAAGGTTGACCCGGAGACCGGCGAGGCACGTCAGCCTGACAGCGAAGCTGCGGCTCCCACCGAAGGCAACGCCGCTCCCACGGACGGTGACGCCCTCTCCCAGGCTGAGGAAATCCTCAACGGGGTAGAGGTGCCGGCCGAGGAATCGGTAGCCTCCGGTGCCGCAGCTGAAGCCCAGGCAGCGGAGCTCCGCAACGACCTCCTCCGCCTTCAGGCTGAGTACGTCAACTACCGCAAGCGCGTCGAACGCGACCGTGCCGTAGCAGGGGAGATGGCCGTCATTGGCGTCCTGAACTCCCTGCTCCCGGTGCTGGACGACGTCGACGCCGCACGCCAGCACGGTGACCTCGAAGACGGCCCCTTCGCCGCCATCGCCACCAAGCTGGAGAATGCGCTGAAGACGTACGGACTGGAACGCATCGCGGACACTGGAGTCGAATTCGACCCCACCATCCACGAGGCACTCATCCAGCAGCCCGGCGAAGACATCGAGGTTGACACGGTCAGCCAGGTGCTGCGCTCCGGATACCGCTCCGGCGAGCGGGTCCTGCGTGCAGCCCAGGTCATCGTGGCTGTCCCGGCGTAGGTCTCACCTTCCGCCTTCGCGGATGAGGGGGCCCCGCCCCTTCGCCGGGTGGCCGAGGATCTGCGATCCTTGGCCACCCGGCTTCGGCAGGCCCGATGCCACTCCCGGGCCCCCTCATCCGCTACGGCTTAGAGGTAGTCTCGCCGTACGCTTTGTTTGTTGTAGAAAGGAAACGCTCTTGGCCAGCCAGGACTGGGTTGAAAAGGATTTTTACGCGATCCTTGGTATCGCCAAGGACGCGTCCGACGCGGATATTAAGAAGGCTTACCGCAAGCTCGCCCGGCAGTACCACCCTGATACGAATTCGGGGGATGCTGCTGCGGAGAAGAAGTTCAAGGACATTTCCGAGGCTTATTCGGTGTTGTCGAGTCCTGAGGACCGGCAGCAGTATGACGCCATCCGTGCCATGGGAGGTGCCCGGTTTGCTCCGGGTGCCGGTGCTGGCCGCGGTGGGGCAGGAGCCAACGGCGGGTTCGAGGACCTGTTCGGTGGCTTGTTCGGCGGCGGGCCGGGTGCCCGTCAGCCTGCGGGCGGCGGCATTCCTCCGGAATTCGCCGACCTGTTCGGTGGCGGCTTCGGCGGCGCCGGACCGACCGGATTCCAGCGGGCTCCGCAGAAGGGCTCGGACCGTACTGCCACCTCGTCCATCTCGTTTGCCGGCTCCATCAAGGGCACTACGGTGAGCCTGCGCGAAAGCAACGGCAACGTGATCGACGTCAAGATCCCGGCCGGAATCAAGGACGGGCAGAAAGTCCGCCAGCGCGGCAAGGGCAACGTCGGCCCGGCCGGCAACGGCGATCTCATCATCACGGTGAGCGTGAAGCCGCATGACTTCTTCCACCGCGACGGCGACAACATTCGCATCCACGTGCCGGTCACGTTCGCGGAGGCGGCGCTCGGCGCCACCATCGAGGTTCCCACGCTCGACGGCGACACCGTCAAGGTGCGCGTCCCGGCCGGAACGCCGTCGGGCCGTACCCTCCGGGTCAAGGGCCGTGGCGTGAAAACGTCCAAGGCGACCGGAGACCTGTTGGTGACCATCGACGTCGCGGTTCCGCAGAACCTGAACAAGGAAGCGGAGGAATCCGTAAAGGCGTTCGCTGCAGCCACCACCGATGCCGACCCGCGTCACGACCTGGCCGCAAAGGCCCGGTTGTAAGGAGGCGGTCATGGCCATCGACGTCAACCAGCCGATTTTTGTCATCTCCGTCGCTGCGGAGCTTGCCGACATGCATCCGCAGACGTTGCGCCAGTACGACCGTTTGGGCATCGTTTCGCCCAGCCGTGCGCCCGGGAAGTCCCGCCGCTACTCGCAGAACGACGTCAATAAGCTGCGGGAGGTCCAGCGCCTCTCGCAGTCAGGCGTCTCGCTTGAGGGCATCAAACGCATCCTCGACCTCGAAAACCAGGTTGCTGCGTTGCAGTACCGGGTGGCCGAACTGACGGAGGAGCTTTCGCGCCGCCGCTCACCCTTGGATGCGCGCATCTTCGCGGCAGGTGCGGCGGGCGACGTCGTCAGCCTTGCCCGTGGGCAGAGGCCGCGGGCGCGGTCCCAAGCTGTTGTGGTGTGGAGGCCGCGGGTCGGGGAGTAGCCCGCTATGCCCGGCTGCGGTCCCAGCTCACCACTACCCGGGCAGCACCCTCTTCAGTCCGTTCCACGTTGGTGACGATCTGCGACTCCTTGGCACCCATGTCACGGATCTGCTGCCGGTAATCCTCAAGATGCGCTTGCAGCGACTCTTCAGTCCATTCCCCAGGCCGCATTCTGGTGGAAATCTCCACCGGCTCTTCACGGACAAGAATCTCATCGGGCTGGGCCCGGGGCTTTTTGGCCGGCTCAGGTTCGCCAGGCTGGACCAGCATCCGGAAGGCGAACGCTCCGCCGGCTATTCCGGCGACCAAGCCCGCTGCGATGAGCCAGATGGCGCGTCCCGGTCCGCGCCGTTTGGAACCCGTTCCGGTGAGGTTTGCTGCCTTGATGGAGTCTCTTCGTGCCATGGGGAGTTCAACTTTCCGTCGGCGTTCGGTGGTCCGTGCATGAGCAGGCCGTAACCCGCCACACCATCGTAAGCATGCTGAGAACCCTTAGTAAGTCGAACCTGGCAATGACCTTGCACGGGAGCTTGAGGTCGACGCCGCCCGGCTGGCCCGCGCCGGGTCTCCACTGAACAGCGTGGCTGGTCCCGTCAGGTGGACCTGTGGCTTGATCGGCAAAACGGGCAGATAATGAAGGCATGGCACGGCAAGCAGCGCGCGTGCTGATGGCCCGACCATCGTGAGGGTGATGACGGTGTCGTTGTCCGATGAAGAACGCAGGAGCTTGGAAGAGCTGGAGCGGGAACTCGCTTCGACCGATCCCGATCTCGCCTCCGAGCTGACATCGGGCCGACCTCGGGGAGAGGCTGCCCGTACTATCCTTGGCAGTCTGGCCGTTTTAGGCGGCTTTGCGATGGTAATCGCCGGCATCGTCACTCAGCTTGTTGTCCTGGGCGTGCTGGGATTCCTTCTGGCCAGCGGCGGGGCGTATTGGCTGCTGTCCGGGACCTCGCTTCGGAGAAAGTCTGGAAGGCACGACGGCGAACCCGTACCTTAGCTGGGTTACATGCCTGCCGGGTCGGGCACACAGCTATGGTGCTGCTCAGTGCACTCGTGCGAGAGGCGTCCCCTAGGGAACCGGTGGCACGGGCGGCTGGACCGGAGCCTCTGGCTGCTTGACGGGTTGAGGTTCGCCCGGGGGGACCATCATCCGCCACGCCAGGACAGCGCCCGCGCCGGCAACAGCCCCGATGAGCAGGCCGATCATCCACCCGGACAGGCGCGGAGCGCGCTGCCGGCTGTTCCGCTTCAAGGCCTGCGTTGCCCTTGTCACAGCTTTGGCCGCCGCGCGCTGGGCTTCTTTGGCGGCCTTCTTGTTTCCTGTCAGCGTGAGCATGACGCCGTGAACCACGGACGGGACATCGGCATGATTGATTCGGGTCAAGGCCCACCTCACCACTGCATCGGCTTGGGACGACGTTCCGTCCGCCGCGTGTGAAACCCACTCCCGGGCCAGATCCTGCGCGGCGGGAATGATGTTCTGTGCTTTGTACATGATGCACCCCTCCAGGCGTAGATGTCTCCGCTAGCCAGCCTACGCCGGAGCCCCTGCGCCTAACAGATGCCCCGGCGTGGAAACGTCAGTCGCGGACTACAGCAGCCAGCTCCACCGGGTTCTCCAACCCTGCCCACTGACCACTGAGGGTCAGCTCGCCGTGGAGCTCAGGAGCAGCCGCCGAGCTGGCAGAAGAGTCCGCGGCCACGTCAACCACCCGGGCCACTTTCAACCGCAGCTCGCCGGCATCAATGATGGTCACGCCGCTGCCCGAAACCGGTGCCGAGGCACTCAGGGCAGGGACGCCGCCGTCGAGTTTTCCGCTGCCTTTCACCGTCACTGAGCTGGGACGGGGCTCCGGCTCGCCGTCGACGATCAGTTGGGCCTCTTCCTGGCCCGTCAAAATGGCGGTGGCCAGGGCTTTCACGTAGATGGGGTCGGCGCAGGCGTCGTACACGTAGCGCTTGCCCAGGACCGAGTGATCCATGGTGCCGATGAGCCACTCCTCAGCGCCGGCCAGCTCGTAGCCCCGGTAGCTGAGGGGAACCTGGTAGATGCGATCGCCGGCGGCGACCACGTGTGTCTCGATCCCGACCTCGCCGGCGGGATCGTCAAAACGGTAGGCGCCAATAAGCTCCGGCGTGCCGTCCTGGATGAACCAGGGCTGCTTCGGCAGGTAGCCGGCGATGAGTTCGAGCTTGGACGGGGACAGGTTTGCCTTGTGAATGATCGCCATGCATCCCAGCCTAGGGCAGGGTGCGGCGGCTCCCGAAGACTGGACTGATCGGCTTCCCTACGCGCCGGGTTTGGAAGCGAGCGATCCGGGGGCCGCGCCCACCATTCCCTCCACCGCGCGGGCAAGGTGTGTGCCGCGATCGTTGACGCCGTCCCAGCGGACCAAGGCCTGCGCGTTTAGGCCGTCCACCATGCCGAGGATCTGCCAGGCGACGGCGGCGGCATCGGAAACGTTGAACGCTCCGGTCGCGTTCCCGTCCTCCACTACGCCTTGGAAGACTTTCTGCCAGGCGTCCATTTGCTCCCGGACTGAGGCGGCCAGGGCTTCGTTGCGGCGTCCCAAGGTCCAGGCCTCCACCCAGATTGCGGTGACGTCCAGCCTGCTGTTGTCCAGGAGGGTGTCTACCAATAGGCCGAGCCGTTCGGAGGGCCCGGGACGCTGGCTCAGCAAGCCTGCAACTTCTTGTGTTTCCGCGGCCACGATGGTGGCGAACGTGCTGGAAACGAGAGCGTCCATATTGGGCTGATAGTGCGCTACCAAGCCTGAAGCGACACCAACACGGGCGGCAACATTGCGCAGCGTGAGTGCGGTGAGGCCCGCCTCGAGGGCGATCTCGCGGGCGGCTTCGGTGATTTCTGCGGCGCGCTCGGCCGGGGACTTTCGGAGCGCGCGCTTCTGTGGAGTGCTTGACATCAAAGACCAGTCTAGATTACTTTTGCAGCATTGTTGATCGTGTGATCAACAGGAGAATTGTACTGAAGACGAAGGAGTCACCCATGGCTTGGAGAATGCCGGCCGAAACCGCACCGCATGAGCGCACTTGGATGGCGTTTCCCCGCACCGGCCTGACGCTCGGCGACGACGCCGCCTCGGCCGAAGAGGCCTACGCGGCCTGGACCGCCGTCGCCCATGCCGTGGCCGAATTCGAACCGGTCACCATGGTGGTGGACCCCAGCGAGCACCAACGCGCCGCCCGCATGCTGGGCAGTGACATCGAGCAGGTCGAGGCGCCGCTGGATGAGTTCTGGATGCGCGACGTCGGACCCACCTTTGTGCTCGACGATGAACGTCCCGGCGTGCTTGGCGCCGTGGACTGGATCTTCAACGGCTGGGGCGCTCCGGCGTGGTCCGAGTGGCAGAAGAGTGCCGGAATGGGGCGCTTTGTTGCGGAAAAGTCCGGTGCTGAGCTGGTCAGCTCCCTCTTGGTGAATGAGGGCGGCGCCATCCACGTGGACGGCGAAGGAACCGTGCTGGTCACAGAAACAGTGCAGCTCGATCCGGGCCGGAATCCTTTTGCGGACAAGGCGGGTGTTGAAGCCGAACTGGCCCGCACCATCGGAGCCACCAAAGTCGTTTGGGTACCCCGCGGACTGACCCGCGACTACGAGGATCTCGGCACCCGCGGTCACATCGACATGGTGGCCACCCTCCCCACTCCCGGCCGTATCCTGCTGCACTCCCAGACCAATCCTGAGCACCCGGACTACGAGGTCAGCCGCACGCTTCAGGCATTCCTGGAAACGCAGACAGACGCGGCGGGCAAGCCCTTCGAGATTGTGCCGCTGCCCGCGCCCGAAACGCTGCGCGACGACGACGGCTTCGTGGACTGGAGCTACGTCAACCACCTCGTGGTCAACGGCGGCGTGATCGCCTGCGGTTACGGCGAAGAACGTGCTGACTCCGTTGCAGCAGAAATCCTGGCCGAGGCCTACCCCGGCCGGCGCATAGTCACCGTGGACGCCCGGCCCATTCTGGCCCGCGGCGGTGGCATCCATTGCATCACCCAGCAGCAGCCGCGTCTCAGCGCGGCGCAGTTCAACGGGGACGCAGCGTAATGGCCCACTTCGACGTCGTTGAAGCCTCCATCGCGCAACTGCGCGAGGCCCTGGAGGCAGGGGAGGTGACCAGCGAACAGCTCACCCAGTCTTACCTCGACCGCATCGAGGCCTATGACCGCACCGGCATCAAGCTCAACGCTCTGGTAGTCATGAATCCCGATGCTCTGGCCGACGCCCGGGCTTCGGACGCGCGCCGGGCGCAGGGGACTGTGCGTGGCACTCTGGACGGTATTCCCTACACAGCCAAGGACAGCTACCTGGCCAAGGGACTCACGGCCGCGGCCGGCTCGCCGGCCTTTGAGAATCTGGTGGCGCAGCGGGATGCGTTCACCATCGAGCGCCTTCGGGACGCCGGCGCAGTCCTGATCGGCCTCACCAACATGCCGCCCATGGCCAACGGCGGGATGCAGCGTGGCGTCTATGGACGCGCCGAAAGCCCCTACAACGCGGACTTCCTGACGGCAGCGTTCGGTTCCGGTTCCTCCAACGGCTCCGGCACCGCGACGGCTGCCAGCTTCGCGGCCTTCGGCCTGGGTGAGGAGACCTGGTCAAGTGGCCGCGCACCGGCGTCGAACAATGCTTTGTGCGCTTACACGCCCTCGCGCGGCGTCATCTCGGTACGCGGCAACTGGCCGCTGGTCCCCACCATGGACGTGGTGGTCCCGCACACCCGCACCATGGCCGACATGCTGGAACTGCTGGACGTCATCGTGGCCGACGACGCCGAATCCCGCGGTGATTTCTGGCGCGCACAGCCGTGGATTTCGCTTCCGAAGTCCTCCGAAGTCCGGCCGGAGTCTTACGTGGCGCTGGCTTCGGAAACGCTCGACGGCGGACGGTCGGCTTTGCGGGGCAAGCGCTTCGGAGTGCCGCGCATGTACATTAACGCAGACCCGGATGCCGGAACCAGCACACAGCCTGGAATTGGCGGACCTACCGGCCAGCGCATCGAGACGCGGGCTTCCGTGATTGACCTGTGGGAAGCGGCGAAGCGGGACCTTGAAACGGCCGGCGCCGAAGTGGTGCTGGTGGACTTCCCCGTGGTCTCAAACTACGAAGGTGACCGACCCGGCGCACCCACCATCTCCACCCGCGGCCTGGTCAGCTCCGGGTACCTCAAACGTGAAATTGAGGACCTCTCAGCGTGGGCGTGGGACGACTTTCTGCGTGCCAACGGCGATCCATCCCTCAACAGGCTCGCCGACGTGGACGGTGAAAGGATCTTCCCGCACCCGAAGGGCGCCCTGGCGGACCGTTATGCCGGATTCGACGACCATATCTCCGCTTACCCCCGGCAGGTCCGCGAGCGCGGCGTATCCAGCTTCACCGAGATTCCGGAGCTCGAATCCGGGCTGCGCGGCCTGGAGGAGACACGGCGCGTTGACCTGGAGGACTGGATGGACGGCCTGGGGCTGGACGCCGTCCTGTTCCCGGCAGCAGCCGACGTCGGACCCGCAGACATGGACGTTAACCCGGCCTCCGCGGACCTCGGCTGGCGCAACGGCGTGTGGGTGGCCAACGGAAACCTTGTTCCCCGGCACCTCGGCATCCCCACAGTCACCGTACCGATGGGAACCATGGCGGATATTGGTATGCCCGTGGGCCTCACCTTTGCGGGCCGCGCCTACGACGACACCGCGCTGTTGACATTGGCCTCGGCCTTCGAAGCAACGGGCTCACGGCGGACGGCGCCACCCCGGACACCCGCGCTGTAACGGATTCGACGGCGGATTTGATTGCGGGCAAGCCGGACCTAATGCGTGACCGGGCCCCGGCTCTGATTACAATCAAAGGGACGTCGACCACTGAGGGAATCATGAAGAAACTCACCACTGTCCTGATCGCTGCCGGGCTCATTGCCTCGGCATCCGCTTGTTCCGCCCAGCAGCAGCTGACCACCGCGGAAACCTGCGACCGCGTTGGCGTCGCTGCAGCCGGCATTCCCCAGAACGCCAGCCAGACCGCCACCATCCGTGTTGCCAACGCAATCCGGCCCATCGAGCCCGTGGCTTCCAACGACATGAAGCCGGTTGTCAGCGCCATCCTGGAGTACATGGATGAGCAGGCCAAAGAAACACCCGACGAGGCCAAGCTGGCTGAGCTCGGCGCTGCCTACCAGGAAGCCGGCACCAAGTACGGCGAGCTCTGCCGCGGCTAAAGACGCCCGCGCGCTGAACGCTCAGTCGTTGAAGACATAGAGCTGAGAGCTGAACACGCAAAGGGACCGGTTGATCAACCGGTCCCTTTTGCGCGCCGCAAACCATCTCTCACTTCCCATCCCTTTGGGGGCAACCCTCTATCACGTCCCGTCCCTTAAACCCGAACCGTCTCTCACTTTCCTGAAGAAAGTGAGAGACGGTTGGGTTCAAACAGGTGGGATGTGAGAGACGGTTACTTTTCGTCGGGGCCGAGATCAGGCCCGACGGCGAAACCCACCTCGCGCGTCGCGCTTCCGTGGAGTTCCAGGATGGCGAGCTCGTTGGCACCTTCCCGGATCAGCGGACCCGGCACGTACAGCGTGCGCTGCGGTCCGCGGCTCCAGTAACGGCCAAGGTTGAAGCCGTTCACGAAAACAACACCCTTGGTCCAGCCTTCGAGGCGGAGGAATCGGTCTCCCGGGCCAGCGGCGTCGAAGGTCGCGAACGAAACCGACGGACCGGCCACACCGGCGGACGCGGCGCCGCGAGGAAGAGCAACCGCTGAGGCCCGGAAGGCCTCCAGCGAACCCAGATCAACAGCGCCGACTTCCCAATCAACAACTTCCACGCCGTTCAGCAGCGCGGGCCCCATCAAGCCCTTGGCTTCGCCGATCCTCTGCCCGTAGTTCACCCGGCCTTGGTCCTCCAGGAGAATCTGCAGACGGCCACCACCGGGGATCACAATCGAGCGCTCGCCCAATTCCCGGCTCAGCACGCCCACGGGCACGCCGTCCAGGAAGAACTGTGCCCTGTCACGAACCTCGGTGAATGACAGGACTCCGCCACCAGGAAGCGAGGCTTCGTAAAGATAGAAGCCCCGGTAGTGCCCCGTCACCTCGACGGGCGGAACGGTTCCCCTCACCAAAGACGTAGACACAGCAGTGAGCACAGGCGCCGTCGAAGAAACCGCCACCACAGAAGCAGGAACGGGCACCCGGGGAGCCGGCACCTCGGCCGGAACCGGGAAATGCTTGGCAATGACGTCCCGGAATGCGAAGTACTTGGCCGTCGGATGCCCGTCCTCGGACAGGGGAGCGTCGTAGTCGTAGGAGGTGATGGTGGGCTCGTAGATGCCCTTGTCGTTCGCCCCGTTGCTGAAGCCGAAGTTGGTGCCACCGTGGAACATGTAGATGTTCACTGAAGCCCCGGCAGTGAGCAGGGCATCGAGTTCGGCGGCGGAAGCAGCGGCGTCGGTGGTGTGGTGGTGTGTTCCCCAGTTATCGAACCAGCCGTTCCAGAACTCGGCGCACATCAGCGGTCCCGTGGGTTGCCGTTCCCGCAAAAAATCAAGCCGTTCAAGCGAACGCGAGCCAAACGTCCCGGTCTTGTGCAGTTCCGGCAGCGATCCGTCCTCGATCATGGTCCCGAACGGCTGGTCGCAGGTGAACAGCGGAACATCAACACCCGAGCGTTTGGACAGGTCCACCAGATGCTGCAGGTACTCCTTGTCTTTCCCGTAGGCGCCGTACTCGTTCTCAATCTGGAACATGATCACTGGCCCTCCCCGCGTGATCTGCCGGGGCACCACCAAAGCCAGCACGGACTCCATGTAGGAAGAGACGGCTGCCAAGTAGCCGGGTTCACTGCTGCGAACGCCCACCGTGGGGTCGGTGAACAGCCAGGCGGGCAGGCCGCCGTTGTCCCATTCGGCGCAAATGTACGGACCGGGCCGGACTATCGCGCGCATCCCGGCATCCGCCACGAGGTCCAGAAAGCGCCCCAGGTCCAGCCCGCCGTCGGCCACGAAAGCACCCGGAAAAGGCGAGTGCTCATTCCACGGCACGTACGTTTCGATGGTGTTCAACCCCATCAACCGGGCCTTATGGATCCGGTCCGCCCACAGATCGGGATGAATCCGGAAGTAGTGGATGGCACCGGAGAGGATGCGGAACGGCTGATCGTCCAGGAGGAAGTCCTGATCGCCGATTGCGAAGTTGCTCAAGAAAGGTCCTAACAGGGTCTACGCGGAACGCAGCACAGCGTGGAAAGCGTACGAGGCGTTGCTCCAGATCACGAACAGCAGCGGTGCCGGCGCCAACGCGATACCCAGGACCGGCTGCATCACGGCGGCGGACACGATGATTCCCAGCAGGATCAGCATGGCCAGGCTGAGGTACCAGCGCTGCGCCACCAGATAAAGCGAAGCCTTGAAGATGCTTTTCAGCTTCGCCTCAGGCAGGAGTACGACGCCGGCAATCGCCGTGACGGCAAGGCTCACCGTCACGGCGGCTGCTACGACAATCAGCGGCACCAAAAGAGCCGCACCGGGAAGGGTAGAAGCGTTGTTCTGGATGACGGCCAGGTCCACGCCGAGGAACAACAGCAGCGCCACGGCACCCACGCCGAGCAGTGCGGCCTTCGCGAAACTGCGTTTGTATCCCCGGAGGAAAGCGGCAACCGGCTTGACCGCGCCGCCGTCGTCGTTCAAGGCCTTGAAGGCAGCGAAGATGCCGGCGAGGGACGGCGCAACGGTGACCGAGAGCGCCAGGAAGAACGGCCACGCAGAAGCGGGGTCGGCCACCAGCGAAAGGCTGAGGACCAGCGGAGCGTTGGCCACGGCGAGCAGTGCGTTCCCGGCAAGGAAGGTGTAAATGAACCCGAAAATACTCCCGAAGGTCTCGAATCCCGGCCCGGCCCACCGCCGCGGTTTAGCGCTCACACTACTCATCCTTTCATCCCGCTGGTGGCAATGCCCTGGATGAAGTAGCGCTGGCCGATGAGGAAGATGATGAGGATGGGGATCACGGAGATCACGGAGCCGGTCATGATCATGGCGTACTCGGCATCGAACTGGCCCACGAAGGACCGCAGGCCCAGCTGGACAGTCCAGAGACGGTTGGACGTGAGGTAGATGAACGGACCCATGTAGTCGTTCCACGTGTTCACGAACGTGAGCAGCGCCAGGCTGGCGAGGGCCGGCTTGGACAGGGGCAGGATGACGCGGGCCCAGATGCCGTATTCGCTGAGGCCATCGATGCGCGCCGCTTCGCAGAGCTCGTCCGGGATGGTCATGTAGTACTGGCGCATCAGGAACACGCCGAAGGCGCCGAACGCCTGCAAGAGAATCAGGGCGTTGAAGCTGTTGGTCAGGCCAAGGTTCTGCATCATGATGTACTGCGGCACCATGTAGGCCTGCCACGGAACGGCGATGGTGCCGATGTACGCGAGGAACAGGACGTCGCGGCCCGGGAAGCGGACCTTGGAGAAACCGTAGGCAGCCAGGGAGCCCGTGAGGACCTGGAGGCAGGTGATGATGACGGCGAGGTACAGCGAGTTCTGCAGGTAGCCCATCATGGGAATACGGGTCCAGATGTCCGTGTAGTTGCTCCACACGAACTCCTGCGGAATCCACTGGATGGGCACCGTGAGGACCTGGTTGTTCTCCTTCAATGACGAGGAAAGCATCCAGATGAACGGCACCATCAGCGCCGCCACCAGGACCACCAGGACACCGTAGATTACGATGTTCGCGGTCCGCTTCTTCTGCTCGCGCGGGGAGCGTTTGCGGTCAGTACGACGGCGGTCTTCCGCAGTAGGTGCGCCGTTCGGGAGCGGTGCTGCGTCCGTCACATGAGTGGCTTTGAGGTCTTCGGCCATGTTGGTCATCAGCGTTCCCTCCGCTGTTGGATCTTGAACTGCAGGACGGTAACCGTCAGCACGATGATGAACAGGACCAGCGAAATGGCCGAGGAGTACCCGAACTTACCTTCGCCGATGCCCTCTTGGTAGATCAGCTGGGACAGCACTGTGGTGGAGCGGCCGGGGCCACCGTTGGTCATGACCACAATGAGGTCGAACACCTTGAAGCTGGAAACCGTCAGCATGACCACCACAAAGAACGTGGTGGGACGCAGGGACGGGATGGTGACGTTCCAGAAGCGCTGCCAAGCACTGGCACCGTCAACTTCGGCGGCTTCGTACAGTTCGGTGGGGATCGCCTGCAGGCCGGCTAAGTAGAGGACCATGTAGTAGCCCATGTCGCGCCACACGCTGGTGATGATCACAGCCGGCATGGCCCAATCGGAGCTGGAGGTCCAGCCCGGCGGGTTGGCGATGCCGATAGCGCCGAGGAACTGGTTGATGGGGCCGCTGTCCGGGCTGAACAGCATGTTCCAGACGACGGCGACGGCCACCAGCGAGGTGATGTAGGGGAAGAAGATGGCGACGCGGAAGAAGCCGATGCCCTTGAGCTTGCGGTTCAGCAGCATGGCCAGGATGAGGGCCAGGGCCATGGTGAGCGGGACGTGGCCCAAGGCGTAGACCAGGGTGTTCCGCAACGCGATCCAGAAGGAGTCGGATGCGAACATCCGCTCGAAGTTGGCCAGGCCAACCCACTTGGGAGCGCTGAATGAGGTCCATTCCATGAAGGAGAGCGCGAAAGCGGCCACGACTGGAATGAGGGTGAAGGCCAGGAAGCCAAGGAAGTTCGGAAGGATGAACGTCCAGCCGATCAGCGTGTTGCGCCTGGCTTGCTTCCTGTTGCCGCGGCTGTGCACGGGGGCAGGTGCCTGGGTGATTGTTTCTGTAGTCATGATGACCGCTCCCGGCGTCGGGGGCGTTCCTCCATTTCAGGATCCGGAGAATTCAGGTCCGGTTCCGGTGCCGCGTCCAGGGACGCAGCACCGGAACCAGTTGCTTGCCTGGCCTTACTTGCCCAGGACTTCGCTGGTGACGCGCTTGCCCATCTCGGCCAGGCCATCATTGACGGAGCGCTCGCCGACCATGATGAGGTCGTGCTCCTGGTTGAGGATCTTGTCCGTCGCGGCAGACTTGTCGCTGACGGGCATTTCCAGGGCGGTCTCATCCGGGGCGAAAGCCTTCTTGGAGAGCTCGTCGGTCGGCAGGCCGTCCAGTTTGAAGTACTCTGCGGTGACGGACTCGTTCTGCAGGGCCGGGACTACGCCGATCTTGGAGATGGCCTTGGCTCCCTCTTCACCGGCAGCCCATTCGATGAACTTTTTGGCCTCATCGGAGTGGGTGGCGTTCTTGTTCACGGCGAAGGCCGTGGGCGAACCGAACGTGGTGACCTTGCCGTCGTCGTTCTTCTGCGGCAGTGGAGCCAAGCCCCAGTTGACGTTGGTCTTGCCGTCCTTCTTGGCCTGCAGGATGCCCGCCGTGTACCAGGTGCCCATGGGCATCATGGCAGCCTGGCCGGTCTCGAACATGGTGCGGTAGCTGGTCTTCTGGCTCTTGGCGGTGCCGAAGTCCAGGGTGGTGCCGGACTTCTGGAGGTCCAAGGCGGTGTTGTACTGGTCCTCCATGAAGCCATAGTCGCCGCTGTTCTGGTCAGCACCGTTCTGCGCTGCCGCAATGGCCTGGACCACGGAACGCCAGATGTGGTGGTAGGTGCCGTACGTCTTCTTGCCGCCTGCTTCGGTGGTGAGCTTCTTGGCGATCTCCGTGTACTTCTCCCACGTCAGGTCTTTGGGCTCCTCGATGCCGGCAGCCTTGAACAGGTCCTTGTTGTAGTACAGGAGCCAGAAGTCCTGGCGGTAGGGGGCAGCGAAGTACTTGCCGTCGATGTCGAAGGCGTCCAGGCCGGCGAGGTTGTCCTTGCCCACCTTGTCCACCACGCTGTTGATCTCCTGCAGTTGGCCGTTGTTGGCGTAGCGGGAGTAGTCAATGACGTTCTTCATGGTGAGGACGTCAGTTGTGTCGCCGCCGGCAAGCATGGTGGTGACCTTCTGGGGGTAGTCATCAGCCAGGATGTCCACGGGTTCGATGTCCACGTTGGGGTTGGCGGCCTCGTAGCCGTCAAAGAGGGCCTTGAACTCCGGGGTGCCCTCGTAGTTCCAGACCGAGACAGTCAGCCGGGTCTTGCCTTCGGCCGCCTGCGGTTCGGCGGGACCGGCAGCGCCGGCACAGCCGGTGAGTCCGAGCCCTGCAGTCACCGCAAGGGCGATTGCGGCGAGGGTTGTGCGCTTCATTGCGTTCTCCTTAGTAGGGGTTTAAGTCTGCCGCAGCTGCGGCTTCATGGTGCTTGGGTTCAGGCGCTAAGGCCGAGGTCCTCATGGACTACCTGGGCCAGGAGGTCCTTGCCGGCGAGGTACCGTTCAAGGTCATCCAGTGCGGCATCGGACATCCGCCGGGTTTCAGTCCCGAGCGAACCTGCGATGTGCGGGGTGATGATGACGTTGGGAAGGTCGTACAGGGTGGACCCAGCCGGCAACGGCTCGGGTTCCGTGACGTCCAGCAGCGCAGTGATTCGACCGGTGGCACACTCTTTTTCGAGGGCTTCCGTGTCAACCAGCGAACCGCGGGCGGTGTTGATAAGCGTCGCGTGGTCCTTCATGGCGCTGAGCTGGGGCGTGCTGATCATGTTGCGGGTTTCGGGGAGGGCGGGTGCGTGGATGGTGACCACATCAGATACGGGCAGGAGTTCTTCGAGGGTGACCAGCTTGCCACCGGCCGCCGCCACATCCAACGGATCGGCGTACGGGTCGCTGACCAGGCAGGTGACGTCCTGGAGTTGCTGGACCAGTTGCACCACCCGGCGGCCTATGCGGGAGAACCCGACGACGCCTACCACCCGGCCGATGTTGCCCAGTTCGCCGCGATCACCGATGTAGCTCCAGTCTTCCCGGTGCGTGCGGGCGTCGTTGGCCAGCACATGTGCCTTCTTGCCCGCCAGGACGATCGAAGCGAAAGTGAACTCGGCCACCGGGATCGCATTCGCGTCGGCGCCGTTGGTGACGGTGATGCCGCGATCCCACAGTTCCTCACTGACGAAGCTACGCACTGTTCCTGCACAGTGGAACACTGCCCGGAGCTTGGGCATGCGCTCCAAACGCCCAGCGTTGAGCTGCGGCACTCCCCAGCTGGTGAGGAGGATTTCCACCTCTTCCAAGCGACCCGTCAGCTCCGGCGCGTCCAGGGAATCCGTCCACGGCTGATCGCCGAGATCCACCATTTCGGACAGCCGCTCCAGTCGCGTGGAATCGAACTGGTCAGCAAAGGTTCCGCTATTCATGACCAGCAGTGCCTGGGGCTTGAGCGACATTGAGGGGATCCTCCCTTCGAAATATTCGGCGGCCTGTTCGACCGTGATTTATGTGTTGCATCACATCTAATAATCAGTACATACTCATAAACAAGACAGTTCATTCAACTCAATCGAACTTGATCTAAAACATTCAAGATCGAACAAATGAGAGAAGAATTCCTATGGCAACCGGCACCGCCGCCGTTGAAGCGCCACCCCTGCTCACCGCCTGGGGCTCGTGCGCCGATGTGGCCTCCCTGATGACGTCGCTCCGCGGCGCCCGGGACCGTCTCACCGTTTGTCCAGCGTCCGACGCCGGATGGCAGCGCGCTGCTGACCGCCCCCTTGCGGAACTGCGCGCCCAAGCATCGGCAGAAAAGGGGAGTCCCTGGTCCCAACCACTCGTGTCCCACTACGCGCGCTACTTCCGCGACGGCAACCGCACGGCGTACGAGGGACTGGTGGCGAGACGGCAGCAGCGACTGACGCGCGCCGTCGTGATGGCTGCTGTTGCTGATCCTGTCCCCGACGACGGGTGGCTTGACGAGGTGATCGACGGTGCCTACCTTCTCTGCGAGCAGAGTTCGTGGAGTTGGGCCGCGCACGACGACGTGTTCACCCGCAGTGGCGACGTGGTCCCGGACCGCTCCCGGCCGTATCTGGATCTCGGCGCCGGGGAGGTGGTGGCGCAGCTCGCGTGGCTGGACCATGTGCTGGGTGCTGCCCTTGATGAGCGTGCTCCCGGCCTGCGCCGGCGTATCCGTCTGGAGACACAGGAACGGGTCATCCGGCCGTTCTTGGACCGGCTCGACTGGCACTGGCTGGGGTTGGACGGCGACGTTCATAACTGGAATCCGTGGATTCACTCGAACATCATCGCCGCGGCATTGCTGCTGGTTGATGACCCTGATGAGCAGGCGGCGGTTATTGCACGCTGCATTGAGGGCCTGGACCGTTTCCTCGCCTCCATTCCCGCCGACGGTGCCATCGACGAAGGCTTCGCCTATTGGTGGAACGGGGCCGGCCGTGCGTTGGAAGGCCTCGCCCTGCTGGAGGAGGCCAGCGGCGGTGTGCTCGATCCTGACCTGCCGGTAGTCCGCGCCCTCGTCGCTTTCCCGCACCGCATGCACCTTGGCGGACGCTGGTTCGTCAACGTCGCTGACGGGCCCGCCCGCGCCCACGACGGACTCCCGTGGGACATGCTCCACCGCTGGGCTGTCCGTCTGGGGGATTCCGAAGCCGCCGCGCACGCGGCCGCCTTTGCCGCCGTCGAACCCGAGCCCAACGCCGCCGCCGGCCTGGGCCGCGTCCTCACCTCCCTCACCCAACTAGCTCGCACTAGTGGTTGTTCTGAGCCCTCAAAACAACCGCTATTGCCAGTCAGTTGGGGGACGTACCTGCCGTCGGTCCAGATCATGGTGGCGCGGCAAAGTCCGGGATCCTCCGATGGGCTCACGCTCGCGGCCAAGGGCGGACACAACGGCGAGCACCACAACCACCGCGACGTGGGGTCAGTGGTGGTCGCCGTGGATGGCGTGCCCCTGTTGGTCGACGCCGGCCAGCCCACGTACACCGCGCAAACGTTCGGCCCTGATCGGTACCGGATTCGGGCCATGCAGAGTGCTTGGCACAGCGTTCCGGCGCCCTTCGGATTGGAGCAGGGGACGGGGTCTTCGTTCGCGGCGACCGTTCTCCAGGAGCCCACCGCCGAGGAACCGACTCTCGCCCTTGGACTGGGGGCGGCCTACGGACTGGACCACGCTGAGCAGTGGATCCGCACCTCGCTCATGAATCGGGGGCTGGGGTCCGTGGTCATTGACGACCGCTGGAACCTGCCCGCACAGGCGCCCGAGGCAGCGCCCGACGTCGACATCACCTATCTGGTTGCCGGCACCGTCAGCGTCGGTACAGACGCGACGGCGACCATCACCTCTGTCGGAATTCCGACAGTCAGCAGCCCCGTGGGACTGCACTTGCGCTGGAAGCCGGCCACCGCCGTCGTGCTCGTGGACGAATGGCACCTCGACGACCCTCTCCTCAGCGACATCTGGGGAGAAAAACTGACCCGGATCCGTTTCCGTATGCCCGCCGAAAACCGCGCTTCGGGCGCGTTTACCCTCACAGTGGAGGCAACACCTTGAGTTCTGAACAGACCCCGGAAGCGGGCGGCAAGTCGCTCTTCTCCCTGCAACGGCGTGAACGGCTCATGGAGGAGCTGCGGGCGCACGGTGCCATTACTGTGCGCGACATCGCCGTGAAACTGGGCGTCAGTGAGCTGACCATCCGGCGTGATGTGAACACCCTCGCCGACGAAGGACTCGTGTCCCGCGTGCATGGCGGCGCCACGCTGCCCAGCCCGCTGGATCGTTCGGTGGCTGTGGGGCGGCAGTCCGCGCACAGCTACTCCATCGGCATGGTGGTTCCGTCGCTGGACTATTACTGGCCGCAGGTGATTTCCGGGGCGCGCGGCGAGGCCGAAGCGCAGAATCTCCGCATCCTGGTCCGTGGCTCCGCCTACGACGCTGCCGACAACCGCCGCCAGGTCCAGGCGTTGCTGGATACGCAGAACATCGACGGGTTGATCGTGGCGCCCGATATGGGCGGTGAGCACGGCAAGGAGCTGCTCCGCTGGCTCAATGCCCTGCCCATTCCGGTGATCCTGGCCGAACGGCGGGCGCCGTCGGAAATCCCCGCGCATCGTCTGGAGTGGGTCGCCACAGATCACTCGTTTGGCGCCGGCATGGCCGTGCGGCACCTGTGGCAGGAGGGGCACCGGATGATCGGATGCCTCACGGATTCCACCAGTCCCACCAGCCCGCATGTGGTCCGCGGTTGGAAACAGGCCCTTGCCGCGCTCAAGATTCCGCTGGAGAAGTCCATCCACGAGGACTCGGCCAAGCTGGACAACGGCGATCGCGCCAAACACTTCGATCACGTCCTGGACCTGTGCCGTTCCACCGGAACAACGGCCATGCTGGTCCACTCTGATACCCAGGCTGTGGCGTTCGTGCAGCACTGCGTGGACCGGGGCGTGGATGTTCCCGGCAGCATGGCGATCGTTGGATACGACGACGAAGTTGCCTACCTTGCCGAGCCCGCCATCTCCGCGGTCCGGCCACCCAAAAGCTACGTCGGCAAGGTTGCGGTGCAGCTCATGGCTGCGCGCCTGGCCGAAGGAAGGATGCGCCCTGTGCATCGCATTGACCTGAACCCCGAGCTGATTGTGCGGGAATCCTCCGTCGGCGCACCGCGGGGGTTGGCTGGAGTCGTCCTGGAGGATTCGCTCTGATGCTCTTGCCACCCTTGGATCACAGGCTTTCCCCCTTCACCGGCCTGACCCGCGAGCACTGGTGTGCGTACGCGGATCACCTCCTGCGTTCGGCGCATCAGTTTGGCACCGACGATCACGCCAATATCCATCTGCCCGGAGCCAACAGCCGCTACGGCCCGCGAAGTGATTCGCTGGAGGCCTTCGCACGGACGTTCTTGCTGGCCTCGTTCCGGATGGCGGGCGACCCGTTGAACACCGGCTGGATCGCCGAGTGGTACGCCGCAGGTCTCGACGCCGGAACCAACCCTGCCAACCCGGACCGGTGGCCGACGCCTGGTGAGCTGGGGCAGGCGAAGGTTGAGGCGGCGTCGTTGGCTGTTGGTTTGGCGCTGACCCGCGACGTGCTCTGGGACAAGCTGCCCGAACGCGTGCAGGAGCAGCTCATCGCGTGGTTCGAGACCGTGATCGGCGAGGAATATCCGCCCATCAACTGGGTGTGGTTCCAGATTGTGGTGGAGACGTTCCTGGCATCCGTTGGCGGCCGGTACTCCGACGAGGACATCGACGCCGGACTCGCCATCCACGACTCGCTGTACCGGGGCGGCGGCTGGTTCGCGGACGGTCCCGAGCGTGCCTACGACCACTACGTGGGCTGGGCGTTCCAGGTGTATCCGCAGCTCTGGGCGTTGATGGCCCCTCATGATCCACGCGTTGCCGCCCGCAAAACGCTCGACGGCGACCGGCTGGCTGATTTCCTGGACGACGCCGCGTTCCTTGTCGGCGCGAACGGTGCTCCGCTTATTCAGGGCCGGAGTCTGATCTACCGGTTCGCGGCCGCGGCGCCGTTCTGGGTAGGGGAGTTGTCCGGGCACACGCGGCTCTCGCCGGGTGTGGCGCGCCGGGCAGCGTCCGGGATGCTCGATTACTTTGCCCGGCACGGCTCCATCACCGACGATGGGCTCCTGTCCATCGGCTGGCACGGCGAGTTCGCGGGCATGAAGCAGGCCTACTCCGGCGCGGGATCACCGTATTGGGCGGCGAAGGGCATGCTCGGGCTCGCGCTGCCCGCGGATCACCGGGTGTGGACTGCCGTAGAGGCTCCGCTCCCCGTGGAGGTTGCCGACACCCAGCGGCTCATCGCTGCTCCGGGATGGCAGGTGGATGGGACCCGTGCCGACGGCGTGGTCCGGATACGGAACCATGCCACGGATCACGCCGTTGCCGGTGCTGTGGTGGCTGACTCGCCGCTGTACGCGAGGATCGGGTACTCGACGCACACGTTCCCGGACCTCACGCCGGAGTCGGTGGACAATGGCGTGGCGTTCGTTGATTCAGCTGGCCGGCTCACGCATCGGACGGGTTTTGAGTACCTCGGCTCGCACTCCGAGGGCGGGGTCCAGGTGGGAGCTTCCCGGTTCACCGCGCACTGGATCGAACCCGACCCCGACGCCGGGCCCGATCACGGCAGCGGGGTGGCCGGGGTTGCGACTCCCGGGCCCTCGGTCACGGTGGTTTCGGTGACGCGGGGGGCCGTTGAGCTGAGGTTGGTGCGTGTTTCCGGGGCTTCCGGTTTATCCTCGGGTGGTGCGCTCCGGATCGGCGGCTGGCCGGTGGATGCTGCGTCGTCGGTGGTGGGCTCTGTGCTTCCGGTGCCAGGTTTCGGTGTGGCGTTGGATTCGTCCGGGACGTTTGCCCGCCCGGGGGCCCACCCCATGGGTTCGGAACTCACCATTCCCTGGGTGGGCACCTCGGGCACCGCGCACGACGGCGACTATGCCGCCGTCGTCGTCCTCGCCGGTGACGGAGGTGCTTCGGCAGATGCGGGTGTCACGTTTGTTGCCGGGGAAGGGGAGGGCCTGGGGGATGGTCGGTTCGTGTTCCCGGACGGCACCTCCGTGGACCTCTCCCGGCTGTGGGGTGCCCGGCTCGGGGGTTAGCTGCGGGTTAGACGACTCCTACCCTCTTGTGTGCAGCGGGCCATCGAATCGGACACCTGACCGGGTCGCTCTGAGGTGGGGTAGAGCGTGACAGCCCGCCCGTTTCGACGTCTAGCTGCGGGTTAGACGGCTCCTACCCTCTTGTGTGCAGCGGGCCATCGAATCGGGCGAGTCCCCCCAGTCCACCGAGCCCACCCCTGCAGTAGGCTCGCGGGATGAGCCAAACTGATGATCGAGCACGCTTCCTCGCGGCCTATGACCGGGACCTCCGCACCGACGCCGAGACCCCGAGCGCCCTCAAGGTGACCCAGCACGGGCCCGTGCGATTGGTGACCTTCATGAAGGGGCGGGGCTTCGTCACGTACCAGGACCTCGGTGACGCGGATTCGCAGACCGTCAAGCGGCTTGTCGCTGAGGCAGTGGCCTACTTCCGGGCAGAACCTGACATCACCAGGGTCGAATGGAAATCCCGCGGGCATGACCACGCACCGGGTCTGCACGAGGCCCTCATCGAAAACGGCTTCACCCAGGATGATCCCGAGTCGATCATGATCGGTGAAGCCCAGGCCTTAAGCACAGCTGTTCCACTCCCCGACGGCGTGACCCTGCGGCAGGTCACGGAGGAACCAGACGTGCGGGCCATGAGCGCCATGCAGGATGAGGTCTTTGGCGAGCCGGTGTCCGATGAGATGGCCGATGCCCTGCTGCGCCGTCTCTCCCTCGATGACGGAATGCAGTTGTGGGTGGCCGAAGCCGAAGGTCAGATCGTCAGCGCCGGACGCTTGGAACCAGTTCCCGGCACGGCCTTCGCCGGGATCTGGGGTGGGGCCACCAGGGAAGAATGGCGAGGCCGGGGGATCTACAGGGCATTGACGGCCCGCCGCGCGCAGGCCGCACTCGGGATGGGGAAGACCCTCATCCACAGCGATTCCACCGAATTCTCGCGGCCAATCCTGGAACGCTCCGGGCTGCTCAAGGTCTCCACGACCACGCCGTACCGCTGGGTGCGTGACTGAACGTTCGGGCCCCCTCCCGCGCTCAGCAGGAGGAGACCCGAACTGTTCCGAGGAGCCTTACTTCCCAGCCGCGAAGTAGCTCACGCACTGCCCCTGGTTCGTGAACACTGGCGACGGACTGGTCTTCCAGCCATCGCTCTTGCACGCGTCCTTGCCGGTGGAAACAGTGACGCGATATTCCTTCGTGGTGCCGTCCGGCGCTGTCACGGTGACTACCGCCGTCGGGTTCTCAGCGGTGGGCTGCTGGACGGTCACCTTCGCGTTCGTGTCCAGCGGGTAGCCGACGACGGCGGGAATCGCCGTCGCGGTCAACGCCCGGTAGTCGGTGGTCCCCGGGGCGAATCCGACGACGGATGCTTGGTTGACGAGGAGCCGGCCGAGGTCGGCGAGTCCGGCGTCAGCCAAACGTGAACCCTCGATGGCTACCTCGGCGATCTTGGTGTACGACGCCGTGGTCACGAACGAAACCCTGATCCCGCGGGTGGGCACGGGGTCGAAGCGAACTGTCGTGGGCGCAGAAATCGAGAGCCCAGTGATGGTCCCGGCCGAAGTATCCTTCCACGTTCCGGAGGCATCCTGGTACTGGACCTTGAGGCTCGCCGCAGCTTTCTCCGCGGACGTCACAGTAACGGATGAAACGGTGTAGTCGCGGCTGAAGGCGTAGCTCAGGCTGTCACCCGCACGGCCGCCGCTCACCCAGTTGGACCAGCGGGTGGAGGCGTTGGCATCGCAGGTGTTCTTCGCGATGTAGGAGCCTTCGGTGTAGCTGGCGGTCGCGGCCGTGGTGGGGTCGTCCTTGCAGATGTTGCTGCTGGGAACCTGGTCCACTACCACGATGGTGAGTGTCGCGGACAGTGAGCCCGCCTTACCAGGAACCGTTACCGAGCCAACCGTCTGCAATAAAGAGTCAGACAGCGAAGCCCAGTCCCACGTAACAGGAATCGGGTTGCGGGCGGGCCCGTCGCCGATCTGTCCGGGGACGGCAGCAGGTGCAGCAGCTTGAGCGGCAGCCACCGTAGAACCAACACCAACTGTCACGGATGCGGGATCTGTGGCGACGTACTGCCCAACCGTCACAGTGAGGAGCGCGTCGTCGAAGGTTTGCCCATACGGGTCAACACCGGAACCCCGGAGGGTCACTTTCCCTTCCTTCTGCCAGACAGACGGATCAACTGAGGACCACGTCACAGCCAGCGGCTTGCCCGGTCCCGCCTCATACAGCGGGGTCACCGTAGAAGGGAGGACAGGTGCCACGCCCGTAAGCGTGCTCAGTTCAATGGGTGTGACACCCAGGAGTTTCAGATCTGCAATGTCCGTGAAAGCCCACGCCTGGTGTGGGCTGGCCGAAGCGGTCGCGGTGGTTCCGGTAGATGAAGCAAGTGCCACAGACGTTCCAGCGGCGGTCTGGTTGCCTGATACCTGCAGGGCAATCGCGGCGCCGGCGTTCACCAGAGTCCACTGTTTTCCGTTCTCAGTGGTCACTATCCACTGTGCAGAGGGAGTCGCTTTGGCCTGGTCCAGGCTTATTGCGGACAATGAAGCGGCACCGGACTGGCTTCCGTTCAACACCCCTCCGTTGCCGGTAAGGACCCGTCCGTCCGCGCTGGAAACAACCCACCGGCGATCGTTCGCGAACTCATCCTTGCCATCCACGGCGTTGAACGTCCACATCTGCGGAGCCACCCCAGCAGCGTCCGTGCCCAGTTCCTCGATGGAGGCCGTTCCGTTTGCACGACCGGTCAGGTACTTCCCGCTCGCCTCACCGCTGAGGTGGTAGCTGTGGCCGTCCTGCACAGGTGCGGCATCCCCTGAAACTCCACTGACGCCGTCGACGACGAACGTCACCACTGATGCGGCAGGAACCTCAAGCGTGGCGGACTTGGCCGCGGTGTCCACGGACACCGGCGTGCCCTTGACGAGTGCGTTCTTCTCGATGTCATCCAGAGGTGACTTCGTGGTGACCACGGGAGTGACTCTGGCGCCGGGTGCAATGGAGCCGAAACGGCTGAGGTCGATGGTGACCTTTTCCGGCGTCGGGGTGTCATTGAAGTGGACCAGCGTTGCGCCGTTGCCGTCGGCGCGGAGGGCGCTGGCGGTCTTGGCGTTGTCGTTCTGGATGAGGAAGTCGCCAGGCCGGATGTAGTGCGTGAAGTTCCTGGTGGTGTTGTATTTCTGGTTGGTCAGGACTTTGCACTTGGCTTGCTCTTGGGAGGCGCCATCGTTGATGCGGCGGTTGGAGAAGCCTTCGCGGCCTTCGTAGTTGCAGTCGAAGTCGATGTAGATGGAGCCCCAGCCCTTGTCTGCCTTCTCCTGCTTGTACGTGTCCTCCACAGGCTGCCAGAAGACCCACGCGTTGGGGTCGAGCTCACGGAGATCGTTGACCATGCGGCCGGCGATGCCCAGGCCGTTGGTGATGTTGGAGCGGTCCCAGCCACTGGTGGAGTCGCCGAGTGCCGGGTTGCCGGTCCAGAAGCCGCCCACTTCGCTCATCCACAGCGGCTTGTTCGTGGAACCGGCGAGGTCGCGGACCCGACGACGATCGTTGGTGCCGTAGGTGTGGACGTTGAGCTGCGCAACAGCGTCCTTGGCTTCCTGGCTGTAGCCGTTCCAGTTGGTCATGAACTTGCTGGGATCCGTCTCGTCCATCGCGGAGATGACGGCGTCCGTGCTGCCCTTTTCGAGTTCCGCGGCCAGCAATTTGGTCACGCGATCCTGGGCGGCTGGATAGATCAGCGCGCCCTCCTGCTTCTGCGTGTAGGAGGTTGGTGGTTTGCCCGTGGCGGCGTCGATGTCCGTACCCCAGTAGCCCGAGTTTGGCTCGTTGAACGGATCGATGGTGTCCACAGTGATGCCGCTGCCCTTTTCGAGGAGCTCGACGGCGTTCCTCATGTAAGCGGCGAACTTCGCTTCCGCTTCAGGCAGCAGATTCTCGCCCTTGGCGGTGTTCACTTGGCCGGATACGTAGCCGCTCTTGGTCATGAACCACGGAGGGGAATTACTGAAGGCTTCCCAGTGGGTAATCTGCTGGTCTGCTGCGAGGCGTTCCACCCACCAACGCTGGTTCTTGTCGGCGTCGGGGTTGTAGGAGGCGGGGTCGTCCGGATCCCACTCGTTCAAGAACGCGAGTTTGTTGGCCTGCGTCTTGTCCACGGTTCCGTCCGGGTTGTAAAGGTTCGACGCCGGCTGGCCGGGTTGCGCTTCAGCCACAGGCTTCCACCATCCCTCCACAGCGCTGCCATCGTTGAGGTAGTTGGCTACGTCTGATGCATTGCCGCCGCCCACGTTGTAGCGGGCGATGTTGAGGTTGAGTCCGTCCTCCCCGAAAACCTTCTGGTACAGCTCCTCCCGCAGCTCGGGGGAGTAGCCCGCCGTCGCATTCGCGAACCACACCAGGCTGGTTCCCCACCCTTCGAACGCTTCGCCACGGGTGGCGGGGTTCGGGGTGATGGTGACCGCTGTTGCGTCGTCGGCTTGTGCTTCTGGTGTGCTTGCGGGCATGAGTGCCAGGCCGGCGGCTGCTGTGACGGCTGCCGCCAGTACTGCCACTGGCCTTCGGATTCTTCGCGCGGAAAACGCCATGGGTGGACCTCATCGTCGGGGTTTCATCGGGTGCTGCCCGGTTTCCGGGAAGTCCGGGCAAGCCGAGACTATGAGGGTCTTTACATGGCATCAAGGCACTCGAACAGGCTCGTTCGTGGTCAGTCAGAAGTGGTCACAGATGTAACACCTTTGCCTTGCGCCGACTCATGGTTGTATAGATGTATACAAGTACACTTTCCTTGAGGCGGGCATGGCAGAACAACCACGAAACACGGGGGCTCATCTTGTCTACGGCGAGTTGAAGCGCAGAATTCTCAGCCTCGAGCTGAAACCGGGTGAGCGCATCTACGAACCCGCCATGGCCACGGCCTTGCAAGTCAGCCGCACGCCCCTTCGCGAAGCCATCCGCCGCCTGATTTCCGAGAGCCTGCTGGAACAGCAGTCCACTGGAGGAGTCTTGGTTCCCGCGCTGGATGAGAAGGTGATTTCCGAGCTGTACGATGTTCGCGCTGCGTTGGAATCCCTGATGGCACGCGAGGCCTGCGCCAACGCCACCGCCGATGACACTGAAGAACTCCGCGGACTACTGGCACGCAACGCTGCCATGGTGGAGTTCGCAGACGAGGCCATGAAGTACGGGGTTGCCCTGCATGCTTCGATCGCAAGGATCGCCGGGAACTCCTGGGCCCAGCGCTTCCATGAGCAGATCGCCAGCCAGGTTGAGCGCTACCGATACTTCACCAACAACGCCCCCGAACGCCGGGACGAAGCACTCGCCAATCACCGGCTCCTGGTCGAAGCGATCGCTTCAAAGGACGCGGAAAAGGCAGCCAGGGTCGCCTTCGATCACGTCATCGGCGCACGGGATGAAACCTTGCGGGTCATCTCCAGCTCCGGCCTCGTGGTCGAATGATCGGCGAACTCGGAAGGCGTTCGTCTACAGCCCTCCTGATCCACTCGACACTCATCCAGGCCGTCACGTTCCTGGTCCGGCCGGCCACCACGTACCGCGCACTCGAATTGGATGTTCCCGGGTTCGCTCTTGGCCTGCTCGCCGCCAGCTACGCTGTGTTTCCCCTGCTGCTCGCCCTGCCCATCGGCGGGCTGGTGGACCGACTTGGTGAGCGTCGGCTCATGGCGGTCGGGGCCGCCGTCGTGCTGGGTTGTTCAGCTTTTCTGTTGTTCTGGGGGACGTCAGTCCCTGCGCTTGTAGCGGGAACAGCGCTTCTGGGTGCCGGGCAGCTGGCTTGTGTGGTGGGGCAGCAGGCGGTGGTGGCGAACAACGCCGCATCGTCGCGGCTGGATTCTGCCTTCGGGTATCTGACCTTCGCCGCGTCCCTGGGCCAGGCCTTGGGACCGTTGGCGATTTCCGTGGTGGGCGGTGCTTCCGTTCGCCCGAACACGCAGGCGATCTTCCTGCTTGCTACGGCCATGAGCTTGGTGATGTTCCTGACCACGTTCGTGATCTCTTCAAAGGTCAGCCGGGGCCGGCGCACGCCCAAGGGCACTGGTACCAAGGGCAGCGCGGCCGCACTCCTCCGGACACCCGGAGTGGTCCGTGCCTTGGCTACCAGCGCCACCGTCCTGGCTGTGGTGGACCTGACCGTTGTCTACCTGCCGGCATTGGGCGCGGAGCGGGGCCTGACCGCAGCAACCGTGGGCCTGATGCTGACGGTTCGCGCCGTGTTTTCCATGGTTTCCCGGCTGGGGCTCGGCAGCGTCTCCCGCAAGCTGGGGCGCATGAAGTTGCTGATCCTGAGCCTGGCCATCTCCACAGCTGCCCTGGGGGTGGCCGCCATACCGATGCCCGAGTGGTTGCTCTTCGTCGTGATGGCGTTCCTCGGATTGGGGCTGGGAATCGGCCAACCCCTGACCATGTCCTGGCTCTCGGCCCAAGCGCCGGAAGGCCAGCGCGGACGGGCGCTTGCCTTGCGGCTTGCCGGGAACAGGGTGGGCCAAGTAGTCCTGCCCAGCGTCATCGGCGTGGTGGCGGTAGGGCTCGGTGCCGCCGGGGTATTCGCGGCATCCGCGGTTGCCGTGGGCGGGACCATGCTGTTGCTGCGCGGTGTGCGGCTGGACGACTGACTGAACTGACCTGGGAGGTTGATTGAGCGACTCACACGCCCCGACCGTGCACAGGCCTGGCGTTCGCCGGAGGTTCCCCGACCTCCTGGATGGTATGGCCGCTGCAAGGCGTCTTGGTGACGCTGGCCCGCTCAATGCGGGACACGACGAACCACCGCATGGCGTCGCGAAGCCGGCACCATCCAACCAAGTACCACTGGCCATTCATTGAGGCGAACAGCACGGGTTCGACGTCGCGGATGGTGGTGCTCCCATCTCCCGAGGTGTAGCGCATGCGGAGGACACGTTGCTCAGACATCGCCTCCTCCAGAGCCGACCTGATGGTGCGCGAAGAGGCGGGAGCCGCATTCACCCAGACGCGGCCCGCCAGTTCGTCGGCTCTTGCCCTGGTCTTGGGATCCAGGACGTCTACGATTTTCCGGATCCCGGCTGCTGCCAGATCTGCATAAGGGGCGTCGGGTGCAGCGGACACGGCTGCCATGAGCGCTACGGCCTGAGCCGGGGACAGGCTGACAGGCGGCAGGGAAGCGCCGCCAGCCAGCCCGTACCCACCTCCAGGTCCTGGGCGCGACCATACGGGCGCACCGCTGCTCTCCAACGCATCCAGGTCCCGCTTGACTGTGCGCACGGATACCTCGAACTCTCCCGCCAACCGCTCGGCCGAAACCCCCCTGGCTCCGCTGCGGCGCAGCAACTCGGAAAGAGCATGGAGGCGTTCTGCACGCTTCACTTTTCAGCCCGCATCAAATTCATGACATAAATAGTGACACACCCTTGTCCACAGCGCCTGTGAGGCTAGTGACATGACAACTACTACAAACAGTCCGGACATCATCCTCATCGCCGGCCACTGGCTGGGCGCTTGGGCGTGGGATGAAGTCCTTGAACACCTGGAAGCCGACCACTTCCGTGCAGTTGCGGTGACGCTCCCTGGACTCGATGGGGACGATCCTGAGCGGGCTGCGAAGACCCTCGAGGACCAAGCTGCAGCGGTCCTGGACATCTTTGCTCGACTTGGGGTTACCGAAGATCGGCCCGCGACCATCGTGGCTCATAGTGGGGCGAACGCCCCTGCCAGCCTTGTCCTGGACCGACACCCGGAACTTGTTCATCGGGTGGTGTGGGTCGACTCCGGCCCTTTGGCGACAGGGAGCGCCTTCGCCCCGGATCTCCCGGAAGAAGTCGACGAGTTTCCGCTGCCGTCCTTCGAAGTCCTCGCGCAGCAGGCAAGCCTCGAAGGCCTGAGCGCAGAAGCACTCGAGCGTTTTCGTGCCCGGGCGGTCCCCGAGCCCGGCCCCGTGCTTCGTCAGCCCGTCGAGCTCATGAACGAGGCCCGTCGCCAGGTCCGGACCACCATGGTGTGCTGCTCGATCCCTGGCGCGCAGGTGCTGGAGTTGGCCCACGCAGGCCATGCCATGTTTGCCGAAGTCGCGAACATCGGGAATCTCGACGTCGTTGACCTCCCCACGGGGCACTGGCCCATGTGGAGCCGCCCCCGCGACCTTGCCAAGGTCATTCAGACAGCTTCCTCACGAGCCGACTAAGCCAGTGCGCGTTGTTCGCGGAGGTCACTCCGCGAACAACGCCGCCAGGTCGTCCGCCGTCAACGAGCCACCGGCCAACGCGTCACCTTCCATCACATCTGCGAACAGCTGTGATTTCTTGGCCTTCAACGCCATGACCTTTTCCTCGATGGTGTCCTTCGCAACCAGCCGGTAGACCATGACGTTCCGGGCCTGGCCAATGCGGTGCGTGCGGTCCACGGCCTGGGCTTCGGAGGCGGGGTTCCACCAGGGGTCCAGCAGGAACACGTAGTCGGCCTCCGTCAGGTTGAGCCCGAAGCCACCGGCCTTCAGCGAGATCAGGAACACCGGAGCGGCACCGTTTTTGAACTCACTGACCACGTCGCCGCGGTTCCGGGTGCTGCCATCGAGGTAGCAATACTCCACCCCCTCTTCCTCCAGGCGTTCGCGGACCTTACCCAGGAATCCCGTGAACTGGCTGAAGATCAGTGTCCGGTGGCCCT
Organism: Paenarthrobacter sp. NPDC091669; assembly: GCF_044756725.1. NCBI lineage: Bacteria > Bacillati > Actinomycetota > Actinomycetes > Micrococcales > Micrococcaceae > Paenarthrobacter > Paenarthrobacter sp. NPDC091669. The sequence continues at coordinate 52,059 of NZ_JBIVTK010000008.1, read as the reverse complement.
CGGAAATGACGTCCTCCAGTTGCTCAAACAACACGTCGAGCTTGGAAGACCGCACACCGGACAGCGACGAATCCACCAACGATGCATCCAAGCTCAGCTGCCGCAGCAACGTCAACGACTGGAAGATGGTGAAGCGGTTCTTGTTGACGTCGTCGATCAGGCCGAGGATCTTCTGGCGCTCGCGCTGCAGGTGTGTCTGGTAAACCTTCTGGTGCCTCGGGTTCAGCACCACTTCCAGGATCTGCTCCTGCTTGGGCGGCAGGTCCTTGATGACCTGCTCTTTGGTGCGGCGCATCATCAGCGGACGGACACGACGGCGGAGCTTGCCCAGCTGCGCCGAGTCGCCGTTCTTTTCCACCGGCTTTTGGTAGTTCTCGGCGAACCGTTTGGGGCTGGGGAACAGCCCCGGCGCAACGATCGACGTCAGCGCCCAGAACTCCATGAGGTTGTTCTCCAGCGGCGTGCCGGTGATGGCCAGCTTGAACCTGGCCGGCAGCTTGCGCGCACACTGATACGCCTTGGACTGGTGGTTCTTCACGAACTGCGCCTCGTCCAGCATGAGCCCGGCCCAATGGAACGACGCGTAAGCATCGTAGTCAATGCGGAACAGGGCATAGGAGGTAATAACGACGTCGGCACCGGCCAACGCTTCGACAGGGGACAGGCCGCTCTTGGCGAAAGTTTCACCGACGGTCCGCACCACGAGCCCGGGAGCGAACCGTTGCGCCTCCAAGGCCCAGTTGCTCACGACACTGGTAGGTGCCACCACCAGGAAAGGAGCACGCGGAGTCACCTCAGCAGAGTCACCCTGTGCTGCAGCAGCCGTCTCCGCAGCCAGGTCCTTCGCCGCGCAGATCAGCGCAATGGCCTGCACGGTCTTACCCAGGCCCATGTCATCGGCCAGGACCCCGCCGAGGCTGTGCTTGTACAGGAAGCTGAGCCAGTTGAATCCTTCGAGCTGATACGGACGCAGCTCAGCGTTAAGTCCGGCTGGCAGCGGCAGCCCGGTCACGCCGTCGTCGAGCAATCCGCCCACGGCTTCGCGCCACGCAGCCGCTTGTTCGTCCACAATCCCGAGCTGCGCCAGCTCGTCCCAAAGACCAGCTTGGAAGCGGCTGATCTGCAGGGTGCCGTCCTTGTTGTCCGGGTTGTCCTGCAGGGAGCGGGCTTCGTCGATCAGCGCGCGCAACTGGTGCAGCTCTGGCAGATCCAGAGAGAAGTAGGCTCCGCTGGGCAGCAGCATACGGCTCATCCCGGCCGCGAGGGCGGAGAACACCGCCGCGAAGGAGACCGGCTCGCCTTCGAGCGTGATGACGATACCGAGGTCGAACCAGTCGCCGCTGGCCGTCTCCTTGGTGGAAATGGACACCACGGGAGCTTCGGCAGCTTCACGGTAGTCCGCGATGTCACCGGACGTTTCCACCACAACGTCGGGCAGTTCCCGCAACGCCGGGAGGACTTCTTCGGTGAACGCCAGCGTGTCCAAGCCGCCCAATTCCGCTGACGCCGCGAGCCGCGGAGCGCCCCACCCACCGGTGGCGGACTCGGCCAACGCCGAAACCACATCCCACGGCCGGCCAAGCGACTCAAGAATGCGGGCTTCCTCAGGATCGTCCCGGTAGCCGCGGTCGTCAGGGTGCCGCCAAAGCGGTTGCGCGGTGACCAGCGTGCCGGACTTGTAGTGCCACTCCCAGTGAAGCCGGACTTTGTGATCGTTGCCGTAATTGGCCAGCAGGGACAGCGTGGGAACCGCCAATGTGGGCAGCTCCACCGATTCGTCGGCGGCCTGCACCGGCGTGGACTGTCGCAATTTGGGGTAGAACGAGGTCAGGAAGCGGCTCTCATCCTCGGCAGGAATCTGAAGCGTTTGGCCGTCCATGACGAATTCCAGGAGCTCGTCAGTGATGCCACCCTCGATAGGGGCCAGGGTGATCAGGTTCTTTTGCTGCGGAACTCCGGGCAGGATATCCCCGGAATGGGTGAAGAAGATGCCATTGGCCGGCTTGCCCAGGAAGCCCACGGAGGCGGCGTCAACGGGCTCCCCGCCCACGGTGACTGACGGCGCCAGCTGCAGGCCGCCGTCGTGCGCATCCGCTTGAGCGTCCGAGGCGGCGTCCAGACGCGCCAAACTCAGTCCGACGACGGCGGGTTGCGCCTCCACGCGGACTGGCTCGCTCCCAGCGGAGTGGATGAGGGGGATGCCGGCTTTGGTGGCGTCGGCGAGGAGGGTCCAGAGGTTCTTGGCAGCGAAGTCGTTCAGGCTCAACCACATGGCCCCCGACGGCTGCTGGCGGCCGTTGCTGGAACCGTGCGCGGCGAGGAAAGTCTGAAGCCATTCGACGTGGACCTCGTTGAATTCCCGCCGGAAGCTGACATAGCTGAGGTTGTTCCAGGAGACGTCGCCACGGATCCATTTGCCCTTGGCGCCCATCATGACGGGACGGGCCTTGAGTTGGCGGACGCTGCGCATGGGGTCGCGGCGGCCTGTGTAGGAGAAGTGCGCGGCGGGCTCTTCCACCTCGAACTGGAGGGCGAGCTGGATGCCTGCCGCGCTGGGAGCAGTACCTGGCTTCGTGATGAGCCTGTTGAGGGCTTGTTCCCAGGCAGGACGGGCGCTGCCGCCCTGCTGGCCCGAGCCGACCCGTGAGGTTTGAATTCCGGGCGCCTGGGAAAGGAGCTGCGCCCGGATGGTGGGGTGGTCTTCGGCTGTGAAAAGCAGCGCGGCCACGTGCTTGCAATCCTTGCGGACCGGGCAACTGCAGATACCCACGGTGCAGCTCCAGCCGCTGGGCTTGCGCACCAGTTTCGCCGACGTCGAATACGGCTGCGGCCCGGTCCCGCGGATCTTGCCCATCAGAAGGCCCGTGGCTGCGTCGAAAGTAATCCCGCTGACGCGGCTGCCCATGGCATAGGCCAGTCCGGCCGCCAGGGAGCGGTCGTTAATGGCAGGAGTCTGTATGGCCAGTTCCCAGGTTTCGTCTGTGTGGGACGGCATGCGTCGGGCTACTTTCGGCAGGAGGTTATCTGCTCAATCTTAGTCAGCAGAAAACGGCTCCCAAACTTCGCCCTCCGTTAACCTCTTCCTCGATTGCCGCGCCGCTCCCACGCGTACGTTGAAAGTGTCCGGAGCACCATCAGCTTTCAGCAGTGAGGATTTCCCATGACTACCAACGAGTACCCCGTCGTCCTGAACAAGACCAGCTTCGAAGCCGGCAACGCGGATGTAGTGGATTCCAACGTCAACGTCGTGAACCATATGTACCAGGAGCTCCTCAACAGCGACGAAATCGCACCCGCTGCGCTCAACAGCTTCTTTGTGGACTTCTACCTGACCCAGGCACTGTCCGGCGGCTTCGCCCAGTACGTCTTCACCGCACCGGAACGCGAGGAAGTGGATGCTTACGTCCGCGCAGGCCTCGAAGCCATGGGTGCCACCCGCCACCTGGACCTCTTCAACCGCACCGTGGCCACGTTCGATGCGCTCACCGAGGACGAAGCAGAGGCCTACCTCGACGGCGAACTGGACGAGTCCGAAACGCCGCCTTCCTCAGTGGTTACCTTGGACGAGCTCGACGGCGAGTTTGAAGCGTTGCTTGAGGAAGAGGACCTCATCGACCTCAACGCGGCCTACCTCCGCGACCAGTCCGAACTGCTGGTTCTGACCGACGAAGAAATCGAAGCGCACATCGCCGAACGCGTCGCACTGATTCCGGACCTCGCCGAACGCCAGGCCGAAGCTGACGAAGAGGCCCTCGCCAATGCCCCCGAGTTCGAGGTCATCATCCGCGAACTGTGCGACGTGGCCGGCTACGCCCTGGAAAAGATCACCATGGGCGACCCCAACTACGAGCACGACGGCGTGAAGACCCTCGCCTGGCACTTCTCCACCGACCACGGCGACTACCTCATGATCGAGGACGACGACGAGGCCTTCATGATCCACCCGGAGACCAAGGAAATCATCGCGGCCGTAGAGTTCGAAGAGTCCGAGGAATTCGCGGACGCGTAAGTCTTCCTCGCCTCGCCGAGATCGCTGGAACGCTGCGGGTTCGCCGTAGCGTTCCAGCGGTCTCGCGGTGTTTCCAGCGAATTCGGTGCTCTAAGTCTTGGGCGTTGCGCTGCTGGCGCGGCGGAACTTGACGAAGCCCCACACTATGGTTGCCTGCCAGCAGACAAGCAGGCCGATCCAGATCCAGTCCAGACCCCGCTCTGTCGTGTTGACGATCATGGCAATCAGCCCCAGAGTCCACGCGATTTCCTGCACCCCCAGGAACGTCAAGGTCGGCGTCTTTTTGCTGCTGATGTCCTGTGTCATGTTCTCTCCCCAGTGAGTAGCCTGCAGTCTAGCGGACCCATGGATCGGCCTGGCTTGGGGGTTGGGCCCCCGAATACGCCCCAAAACTGCGGCGGCGTGCGCAAAACTCCGGCGAATTCGCAGCATTCCCGGGTTCCCGGCGCCGCACTGTCCACATAGCCGGATATGCCCGTTCCGGCCCGTGGTCCATGGTGGCCAAGCTGTACCGATGAACACACCGTCAACGCACAAAAACAGCACAGAGGCCTCAGTACTTCCTTTGCATGGATACATGTGGAGGACCGACGAGTTACTGCGTTTCGGTCTTAACAGTCGGCGCATCAAGAAACTAGTGGACTCCGATGAACTTCATCGCTTGAGATATGGCTGCTACATCAGGAGTGACAAATGGAATGCCCTGGGTCCTGGGAGGCGGGCCCGAGTACGGATCTTTGCCCATGCTCACGGAACACTGACCACGTCCACAGGCGGTTTCATTTATAGCCATTTGTCTGCGGCACGGCTCCACGGCCTGTTCGTATGGGGCGTGGACGACAAGGTTCATATCCTGCACCGTGCCAGGCCATCCTCGGACCGCTGGGGCAAGGATGTTCGGGGACACAAGGAAAGCTTCACTGAGGATGATGTTGTGCCAGTTCAGGGTTTGCGGGCGACAACACTGGACCGCACCATCTTCGACTGCGCCAGAATGCTTAGCTATCCGAAAGCCCTGGTGATCATGGACCACGGATTGCGCGTCGGCGCCGACATTAACGCACTTGCAGACCTGGCGGCAGCCTCCTCCGGAAAGCGGGGAGTCCGCACGCTTCGCAAGGCCCTGGCCAACGCGGATCCGCGGTCCGAGTCTGCTGGTGAGACGCTGACCCGTGAGCTGATGCAGAGGTTGCGCATCAAGCCTCCGCAGCCACAATTCGAGGTGCAGTCCCGTTTAGGTCGTCATCGGATGGACTTCGCTTGGGAAGAGGAAAAACTGGCGCTGGAGTTCGATGGCCGCACCAAGTATTTCGACTTCAATCCGACAGACGAAGTCATCTTTCAAGAACGACGGCGGGAAAAGGCACTCGTCGAGGAGGGCTGGCGGTTTATCCGGATCGAATGGAAGGACCTTTTTCAAGAGCGTGCCTTCAAGGAGCGCATCCTTCGTGCGCTCGGGTGATGCGGTCGACTCGTGAGTTCGCGGGAACCCTGCATGTTCGCACGCAACCTTTCGGCGACATCGCAGGTTTCCCGCGATCTCGGCGCAGCACCCGCGGCGCAGCACCGTCGGCGCAGCGCCTTAGTAGCCCGAACCCGCAGCGCCCTTGATCATCTCCCCGGCCGGGCTCACCAAGTACCAGACGCCGCCCACGCCTTGGCCTGTGACGTCGCCGGGAGCCTTGTCCTTGGCGTAGTAGTACAGCGGCATGCCGTTGAGCGTCACGTGCTTCTTTCCGTCCGGCGAGGCAATGGTTCCCACCGTTCCGGTGACGCCATCAACAGTGGGAGCGTCCGACGTCGTGGTGAAGATCGGCCACGCCACGAGGCAGGCGTCCACGCAAGCGCTGGTTCCAGAGTCCTTGACGTCCTTGGTGAAGAAGTAGAGGCTCATGCCATTGTTGTCCACCACGATCTGGCCTGCGCTGGAGGACGCAACCTTCATGTCGGCACCGTCGGCAGCGGTGGTGGAAGCCGAAGTTGGCGAAGCCGAGGTGGGGGCCGCAGAGGAGATAGCTGCGGTCGGAGTTGTCGTGCTGGTCCCGGGGCTCCCGCCACAGCCCGCCAGAGTGGCGGTCAGGATCAACGCACCGAATCCAAAACAGAGTCGTTTCTTCATGTCTAGCTCCTTTGACGAGCCGGCCGGAATAGACCGGCGCTAACCCCTACGACGCCGGTGGAGGAAGAATGGTTCACAAGGCTGAACCATTTACCGGTGCGCGTCGTCGTATAGGCGAGGGGCCGGAGGAAAACAGTGAGGGAGGTGGCCATGCCGTTGGACGAGGACGTGGTGGCGGCGATCTACCGCGACCATGGCACCGCCCTGAAACGCTTCGTTCTCAGCTGCACCTCCGACGCCCACCAAGCCAACGACGTCGTACAGGAAACCATCCTCAAGGTGTGGCAGCACGCCCCGCAGATCACGGGAAGCCTGCGCAGCTACCTCTTCCGGACGGCCCGCAACGTCATTATCGACAACTACAGGAAAGCGCAGCGTCGCCCGCTCGAAGCCGGTGAACAGGACCTCCCGGACCACGCGGCCACCGAACGCGTGGACGAGCTCCTGAACCGAGTGCTCATGGAGGAAGCGTTGCTCCGGCTCAGCCACGAACACCGGCAGGTTTTGGTGGCCCTCCATTACCAGAGGTTCACCGTCAGCGAGGCAGCATTGCAGCTGAACATCCCGACCGGAACCGTGAAATCCCGGGCTTTCTATGCTGTGAAAGCCCTCCGAACAATCCTTGATGAAATGGGGGTGGAACGATGACCGGCAACTCTGTCCACCAGTTGCTGGGCGCCTACCTTCTGGGTGGGCTCGAGGCAGACGAAGCCCGTACGTTCGAGGACCACCTTGCCACTTGCGCTGAGTGTCGCCGTGAGCTGGAAGAGCTTGAAAGCCTGCCCGCACTGCTCGACGCCGTTCCCCGGGCTGACGCTGTCGCGCTCACGGTCGCTGGGGGCACGGACACGCTCTCACCATTGGAACCCGAGGCGCTTCCTGAAAAAGTCCTGGTGGATCTGTCGGTCCGTCGAAAGAGATCACGACGGCGGTGGGCGGCTGTGGTGGGTGCGGTTGCCGCTGCTTGCCTTGCAGTTGGCTTCCTCGCCGGACCTCTGCTGAACCAGCCCCCGAAACCGGACGCAAGCTACTCAGTTCAGGCGGACAACGGCTTGCAGCTGACGGTGGGCATGGTGAAAAAGAACTGGGGCACTGAGCTCGCTGTGGAGGGCCGTTCGATGCCGCTGGAAGGCACCCTGTATCTGTGGGTAAAAGGCCGGGACGGCGCCGAAGAACGCACGTGCGGATGGACGGCCACTCAGAGCGGCCGGATCAAGATCACCGGGGCCACTCCGGTGCAGTTGGCCGGCATCGCTGGCGTTGAGCTCCGCGATGAGTCGGAGAAAACGGTGGCTTCGATTTCGGTGCCGTAGCGGTGGTTCCCGAGCGATCTATTGCTCTGTAACGCCGGTTCCCTGGGCGCGCAGTTCGGCCACCAGCGCCGGGTTCTCGCAGGCCTTGGCGAATGCCTCGATCCGGCGTTCGATCTCCCGGCCCAAGAGCCAGCCGCCGATCCTCTCGGCCAACGGCTTTATCAGCGCCGGCCGGCACGAAAAGGTGTACTTCCAGACCGCCCGGGTGCCGCCGTCGTCCGGTGTGAACCGCCAACCGCCGCCGAAGTTTTCAAAGAACCACGGCCCGGACACCATGGTCATACCCACGTTTCGGGGTGGCGTGTAGGAGACGTATTCGCTGACCATTGTCAGGCCCATACGGGAGACCGTCCGTGTCCGCACACCTTTGCCGGCGGCCGTGGCTCCGTCCAGGAAAGCCTGGGCGGAAATGAACGGGTCCCATGTGAGCCGGAATGCGCCAGTGGTCTGGGAGAGGGCGAAGGCGGTCTCCGGATCCAACCGGATGAATCGTTCGGCGCGCACCTGCGGCATCAGAACCCCTGACCTGAACCGAGCACCAGGAACACCATGAAGACAATGCCGAAGATGTTGATCGCCATGATGGCCAAACCGATGATGCCCGTGATGCGTCCGGCGTTCATGCGGCCGGCACGGAAGACGGCGATCAGCCCGCTCACCACTGCAACGATCGCCAGCACCACCGCAATCCCCGCCAGGACCAGCGCACCAAACCACCAGGCATCGTTGCCCTCGTTGTAACGGCTCATGGCGGATGCGACGGCTGCGATGCCCAAGGGGATGCTGACCACGGCTGCGATCGGCGAGAGCACGGCTGCGATGATGCTGGTGATCCCGGCACCCAAGCCGCGATGACCGGTGCGTTGGGGTTGCTGATAGTAGTCGATCGGTGGATGATAGCTCATGGTTCCCCCAAAGGTCCTTCGGCTAGATCTTGCGGTAGGTGAGGTCGAAGATCATGCGCCCGGCCTCGTGGGCTTTGTTCTCGAAACTGGTCCGAATGCGGCCATCGAACCGCGGAGCCCAGCCACCTTCTGCATCCACGCCCTCGTTCGGACCAGTGTGCTCGGTGCTGACCGGCGCGCGGCCTTCCCTCACCGGGGCGCCGCCCACAACGGATTCGACGCCGGACTGCCACACCTGCGTCAGCGGGCTCTCCTCGCCGCTGCGCTCGCCTTCGTGCATGTTCTCGAACTCAGTGGAGTCTGCCAGCACTTCGCGGACGTGCACTGCGTAGTTGGACCAGTCCGTAGCGATGCGCCAGTAGCCACCCTTTTTGAGGGCCTTGGCGGCGACCGAAGCGAACGCGGGCTGGATGAGCCGGCGTTTGTGGTGCCGGGCCTTGTGCCACGGGTCCGGGAAGAACACCCAAAGCTCGCTGACCGAGCCTTCCGGCAGCATGGACTCCAAAACCTCCGGGGCATTGGCTTCCACCACGCGCACGTTGGTCAGCCCGCGGCTGTTGATCTTGATGATGGTGTTGGCCAGGCCCGGGGTGTAGACCTCCACCGCGAGGAAGTCCTTGTCCGGGTTCTGCTCTGCGGCGTGAACCACAGCATCGCCCAGGCCGGAGCCGATCTCCACGATCAGGGGTGCTTTGCGCCCGAATACTGCCTCGGCGTCAAAAGTGTAATCAGGGTGAACGGAAGTGTTGGCGACGTGCCGCGGGACCTGGATCGCCCAGCGCTCAGCGTGCTCTTCCCACGCTGCCTGCCTGCGACCTTGCAGACGGGTTCCACGGCGCACGAAGCTGACGGGCCGGCCGCCATAGGTACCGAAGGAGGCCTGGGTGCCGGGCGTGACGGGTCGCGGGGAATCTGGGTTTTCACTCATCCTTTCCAGAATACTTTGGTTCAGGGGGACGGGTTAGTTCGGCCGGTGAGGCTATGGGGAGGGACCGGTCCAGCGTGCGAGGTGGGAGCCGTAGCTCAGCCGTATAGCAACAGCAAGAGCAACACCAGCCCCTCGAGTCCTGCAATACAAAGCCCGAAGATCCCAAACATCCACGCGATGGTCCGCTGCCCATCGGCATCGCGGTGTTTGGCCAGCCTGAGACAGGTCAGGCCACAGACCAACGCCCCGAGCCAGCAAGCTCCGGTGGGGACCAGGAGAATGGTGTGCGCAGCAATTGCATACGGGCGTGACTCAGCGCCAAACATGAAGAGCATCCCCACGGGGAAGACGATCATGAAGACAATGGGCACCCCGATGGCCAGTGCCAAACTCCAGATGCTTACCTTCAATCCCGGTGGGCGAGAATTCCGCGGGTGCGACTTCTGAGAAGCCGGCAGAGGATGCTCGGAAGTAGTGCAGTGAGGTGAAGGTTTGGGGGTCTTGTCCATGCCCTCAACGCTATGGATCGCGATGCTGCAGAGGCAGGGTAAATCTTTCCTATGTGGATAACGCTGCCAAGGCAGCTGGCCATACACCGCTGGCCATGCACCGCTGGTCCAATACCGCTCACCGGTCATATCCCGCCCAACGGACCCCCTGCCCAAGCCGCACTGACAGAATAGGACGTGTGACCTCCTCCAAGACGCCCGGGTACCAAGAGAAATCAGTCCTCCCTGAGATCGCGGTGGATGCAGAGATCGATGAAGAACCTGCACCGGATCCCACACAGTTAAGCGGCAGAAGGGGCCTGATCTACCTGGCCATCTGCCTCGTGTTGATCGGCCTCAACCTCCGCACCGTCTTCTCCAGCTTCTCCGCGGTGCTCCCGGAAATAACGTCCGACGCCGGCCTGCCGGGCTGGGCGTTGGTGGTCCTCACCACCGTTCCGGTCACGCTGCTGGGTGTCTTCGCACCACTTGCCCCCATCCTGGCCCGCAGATTCGGTGCGGAACGTGTGCTCCTGGGTGCCATGGCCGTCCTCACGATGGGCTTGCTGCTGCGGCCCGTGGAGTTCCCGGGTATGGGTCATTTGCCCGCACTTCTTGCCGGAACAGCTGCCTGCGGTGCCGCCGTCGCGCTCTGCAACGTCCTCCTTCCAGGCGTCGTCAAAAGGGATTTCCCGCACCGCCTCGGCCTGATGGGTGGCCTCTACACCACGGCAATCTGCGCTTCGGCCGCCCTGGGCGCCGGCTTCACGTATCCGGTCTTTACGGCAACCGGCCACTGGACCTCGGCGCTGTGGTTCTGGGCGGTTCCTGCCGCCGTCGTACTCTTGCTTTTCCTGCCGCTGGCAATCCGGCAGCCGGCGGTGAAGCACCACGCAGTCCACGGCGGCGTGAATGTGTGGCGCTCAGCCGTAGCCTGGCAGGTGACGATGTTCATGGTGCTGCAGGCGATGATGTCGTTCAGCGTTTTCGCCTGGATGGCGCCCATCCTGCGGGACCGGGGGATCGATGGCAGTACGGCGGGGCTGATCGTCTCGGTATCGATCGTGCTGCAGATGCTGGGCTCGCTGTTTGCCCCTGCCCTGGCCACGCGGTTCAAGGATCAGCGGATCATCAACATGGTGGTGGCGCTGATGACCGGAGGCGGTTTCGCGCTGACGATTTTTGGCCCCACCGAGCTGATCTGGGTCTGGACCGGGCTCAACGGGCTGGGCCAAGGATCGCTCACCGCGGTGGCCCTCACCATGATTATGGTCCGAACCCGCGACGCCCACACGGCTGCGCACCTGTCCGGGATGATGCAGGGCGTCGGCTACGGAGTAGGTTCGCTCGGCACGCTGATGGTGGGCCAACTCCATCAGGCAACGGGCGGGTTCGCAGCAGCCGGAATTCTTTTCCTGGTGGTCGGGTCCCTGGCCGCCTTCTTTGGTTACCGGGCAGGCCGCGACCGCTTCGTTTAACGTTGCGAGGCCCGCTCTGCATCCCAAAACCTCAGGGAAAGGTGCAGAGCGGGCCTGGCAACGAACGCGGGCTAACTTAGACGGTCAGGTCTTTGCCCTTGGTCTCCGGGATGGAGAAGGCGAACGCGATCCCCACCAGCAGAAGAATCACTGCGTACACGTTGAACAGTTGGGCCTGCCCGATGCTGCCGAGCCAGGTCTGCAAGTAGGGGGCCGTGCCACCGAAGACCGCGACGCAGATGGAGTACGGAACGCCGACGCCGATGGTGCGGATGTGGGTCGGGAACAGTTCGGCATACACGGCGGGGACGATTGAGGCGCTTCCGGCGATGAAGAACAGCATCACGGACATGGACACTGCCAGCTGCCACGGCGAGTCTTTGAGCAGCCATGTCATGGGGAAGTGCAGGAGGGCGGCGCCGGCGGCTGAAGCGATGATGACAGGTTTGCGGCCGATACGGTCCGAGAGCTTGCCCCAGAACGGCAGGGCGGCAATGAACACCACATTGGCAATAACACCTGCCCACAAGGCTTCGCCGCGGTCCATTTTCAAAGCGGTGGCAGCATAGCTCGGCGCCACGACTCCCCAGATGTAGTAGACAACGGTCAAACCAACGGTCAGGCCGATGACCTGGAACGCCTGCTTCCGGTACTTGATGATCTGCGGCAGGATCGGCAGGCGCTTCTCATTGGGAGCCTCTGCCTCGAAGGCCTCGGTTTCCTTCATCTTGGCCCGCATGAAGAGGGCGTAGATGCCCAGCACTCCACCGATCAGGAAGGGGATGCGCCAACCCCAGGCGCTCATGTCTTCCTTGCTCAACACGTTGGTCAGGATGGCCCCCAGCAGTGTTCCGGCCAGGATTCCGGCGGTGCCGGAGGTGTAGATCAGGGTTGCCCAGAAGCCGCGGTGTTCCTTGGGTGCCATTTCGGACAAGTAGGTCTGCGACGACGGCAACTCACCGCCGTGCGCAAGGCCCTGGATGAGCCGTGCGATCAGCAACATCACCGATGCGAAGGCTCCAACGGCAGCGAACGTGGGCGCGATGCCGATGAGGAGGCTGCCCACCGCGCCCAGCGCCACGGCCACGGTCATGGAGGTTTTGCGGCCAATCCGGTCGCCGATCCAGCCGAACACGAAACCGCCAAACGGACGCGCCACGAACCCGACGGCGAAGATCGCCAAGGTGGACAACACAGCTGACGTGGGGTCGGCCTGGCTGAACAAGGCGCTGGCGATGAACGGTGAGAACGTTGCGTAGATCGCCCAGTCGTACCATTCAACGGCGTTGCCGATGCCGGTGCCGATGAGGGTCCGCGCGTGGGATTTGTGGACCGTGACGTCGGCCGACGTTCCTGCGGTGGTGGTCATGAGATTCTCCAAGCTGATGCGGGGAAGGCTGGACGTTAGTTGCCGGCGAGGGCGGCGATGCGGGATACCGCGAGTTGGGCATACAGCGCTGCACCATCGGTGAGGACGCCGTCGTCGAACGTTGCGTAAGGCGAGTGGTTGAACGCCGACGTCGCGTGGTCGGCACCGGGGGCAACGGCACTGAGGCCGATGAACGTCCCTGGAACTTCGGCGAGGACGCGGGAGAAGTCCTCGGAACCACTCAGCGGCGTGGCCATCCGGGTGTGCCGGGACTCGCCGAACATTCCGGCGATGACCTTTTCCGCTGTGGTGGTCTCGTCCTCATCATTGATGGTGAGCGGGTATTCATCGTCGTACTGCACATGAACCTCCAGCCCGTGGGCCGCGGCGATGCCTTGCAGCAGCCTGGGTACTGCTTCCATCATCTTCCTGCGCGACGCTTCGGAGAAGGTCCGGATGGTGGCTTCTATGCGGGCGGTCTCCGGGATGACGTTGCGCTTGGTTCCGGCCTGCAACACGCCAACAGTGAGGACTACGGGATCGAAGAGGTCGAACTGGCGGGTGACCATGACCTGCAAGGCGGTGACCATTTCCGCCGCGGCGGTGACGGGATCCTTGGCCAGGTGGGGTGCCGAGCCGTGTCCGCCGGCGCCGTGGACGGTGACGAAGAGCCCCGCCGAGGAACTGAGCATGATGCCGGGCTTCGTGAGGAACTGTCCGTGATCGGCCACGGAAGAGAACACATGCATGCCGTAGGCGGCGTCCGCGCGCTTGCCGGCTGCGTCCAGAACGCCTTCCTTGATCATGTAGCCGGCACCGTCGAAGCCTTCCTCGCCGGGCTGGAACATGAGGATCACATCGCCGGCCAGCTGATCGCGGCGCTCTGCCAGGAGGGTGGCGGCACCGGCCAGCATGGAGGTGTGGAGGTCGTGGCCACAGGCATGCATCGCGCCATCCACGCGGGAGGTGTAGTCCACGCCGGTGGTCTCCTGAACGGGAAGCCCGTCCATGTCGGCTCGCAGCAACACCACGGGCTTCTCAGCCGAAGCGTGGGCACCGCCGCGGAGAACCGCAGTGACCGACGTCGTTTCTTCACCAAGGGTGATCTCGTACGGCAGTCCGTCCAGTGCCTTGAGCACCTTTTCCTGCGTGCGGGGAAGCTGCAGGCCGATTTCGGGTTCGCGGTGAAGGTCGTGACGGAGGCGGACGATGTCGTCCCGCAGCTCCTTGGCGTCGGCAGCGATGGTCATGTTTTACTCCTGGGTTTATCCGGGGTCTCTTCCTTAGAACATTGTCTGGTGATGTGCTTCACATGGTGGGAAACATCTGGAAATATGCATTTTTCGCTGCGATGATCATGAATTATGCAGCCATCTGCAAGAATCGGGTCATGGAACTCAGCGAAGAAGACCTGCGCCTGATCAACGCCCTGCAAATTTCACCCAGGCTCAGCTGGTCCGATGCCGGCCAGGTTCTGGGTGTCCACGCCACCACGTTGGCGGCTCGTTGGGACCGACTCCGGGAGGCAGGAGCGGCATGGACCACATCGCACCTCACGGGTGATCCGAAGAACATGTGCCTGGCCATGGTGGACGTTGACTGCGAAATGCACCTCAGGCCGGACGTGACCGCAGCTTTAGCCGAGCTCCCGGAGATCATCACCGTTGAGGAAGCTGCGAGCAACCGCGACCTGACGCTGACGGTGATCACACGGGACTTGGAACAGTTCAGCACACAACTGTTGCCCAGGCTGAAGGAAATCCGCGGACTCACCAAGTACCACACGGCGCTTTGCACCCGGATCCATATCAGCGGTTACGCCTGGCGCCTCAACGTCCTGACCAAAGCTGAGCAGCAGGCGCTCCGGGCACTCGCAGGACCGGAGGCCATTCCCCTGGGACCTGAATCAACGGCCGCCCCACTCCCTGAGAGCCACTTGGCGCTGATCCCGTTCCTTGCCAGGGATGGGCGGGCCACTGCGGCGGACATCGCCAGGGCTTTGGGGCGGAATCCGGCCACAGTCCAGCGGCAACTGGGAAGGGTCCTGGCCAGCGGGACGTTGTCCTTCCGCTGCGAAATTGCCCAACAATTCTCGGGCTTTCCCGTGACCATCCAGTGGTTTGCGAACGTGCCGGCGGGCCGGCACGAGGCAGCGGCCATCGAGTCGCGTGCCATTCGGAACGTCCGGTTCGCTGCGTCCACCACGGGCCGCACCAACTTCACCATCATCATGTGGCTGCGATCCTTGGCCGAAGTCCTGGAGATGGAGCTCACCGTCCAGCAACGGATCCCGGGCATCGAACTGGTGGAGAGCGTGGTCATGCTGAACACAGCCAAGCGGGTCGGATGGATGTTGAACCCGGACTCGACCGCCACTGGCGAGGTGGTGGCGCCCTACGCGGAGCTGCTGCCCGACGGCATTTAGGCGTGCTTGGTAGCCCTGAGGACCGTGTCCAGGGTGGTGCCTGACTCGCCGTCGGGGCCAGTGACGGAACGTTCGCGGTCGGTGAGGACGTTGACGAACCATGGCTCTCGGTCCAGTCGCAGCGCGCCGGCCAACTGCTCCGGAGTGAAAAACATGCCGGAGTCGTGGTGATGGCTCCACGACGGCAGCCCGTGGGGATGGTGTCCCACGATCAACAACGTGCCACCGGGTGCGACGGCGGCAGCGGCTTTCAAGGCCGAGTCGCGCCACGGCAGCAGGGGTGAGTGCAGGAACTGCGCCGAGACCAAATCAAACACCGGCTCCGGCGTCCACTCGGTGAGGTCCTGCTGCTGCCAGGTGATCCGGTCCCGGTGGCTGGTTTCCGCTGCATGCGCAGCTGCCCGTTCAAGCGCGACGGCGGACACGTCCACAGCGGTCACGGTCCAGCCCTGCTGTGCGAGCCACAGGGCGTCGCCGCCCTCGCCACAGCCGAGGTCCAGGGCCCGGCCAGGTTTCAGGTCCTTGGCTTCGGCCACGAGTTGCGGGTTGGGATTCCCGCTCCAAACCTTGGTCCGTTCCCGGTACATGCCATCCCACATGTCCACGGCGTTGTCCGCATCCTCATGGAGGTTCAGGCCGCTCTGTTGCGCTCCTTCATGCTGGTGCCCGTGCCGATGGGTGCCCGCACTGGTGGGCTGTTCGCTCAGGGGAGTACCGCCGTCGTGCGTCTTTTCAGTCATACGCCAAGCGTGCCGCTACGGGCGGACAGAAGGCAATGCCTGTTGCTGGTCCGGCAAGTTCCACGCCGGTGAGGGGCCGGCTATGGTATTTCCATTCGACGGTGGGTAGCCTTTGTCGCACACGCGCCCTTCGCGAATCCAGGGGCGCCTGAACTGGGGGATTCATGGTGTTCCTGGCGCGAAAATTCAGTCTGAAGGCCTGCCTGTCAGGTGCCCTTGCAGCTGTGGTGGTGATGGCAGCGGCGCCACCCTCGCAGGCGGTTTCACCAACGTCCGACGCCGGGGCGCTGACGGTCCAGGCGGTGGTCCAGGCAGCCGGCCCGGCCGATCCCCGGAAAATCGACGTAGCCCACCCGCGATTTGTGGAGCTCAACAAGGACGGCAGCAGGCTCTTTGTGGCCAGCCCCGAGGGTCGTCTTTCGGTCATCGATACAGCCCAGGGAGTGGCGACCAAGAGCGTCCAGGCCGGCGCCACCACGGCAATGGTGCTGAGTCCGAAGGGCACATCGGCCTTCATGGCGACGGGCAGCAGCGTCACTATCGTCGACACATCCACCATGACCGTAAAGTTTGTGGTCCCGATGGCCGACGACGTGACCGGCATGGTGGCCAGCCCGGGTGGAACGGCGCTGTACGTGGGACTCGCCAACGCGGGCGTGAAAGTGGTTGATGTTGCCCAGGGCAAGGTGACCGCCCAAATACCTACAGGTGGCACCATCACCAAGCTGCTCGCAACTCCGGACGGTGCCAAGCTCTACGCGCTTAAGGGCGCATCCGTCGCAGTCATTGATACCAAGAGCCGAACCGTCCTTGGCGCCGGGCCGATGACCGGAACGGATGGCACCATGTCACCGGACGGAACCCGGTTGGTGACGGTGCACGGATGGGGACTTTCGGTCATCAACACCGCCACCGATAAGGTCCTGGCCACTTTCTCGACGTTCCTGGCACCGTCCGCTCCGGTCTTCACTCCGGACAGCAAACACGCCTTTTTCGAGGACCATGGACAGCCGTACTACCCTTCACCGGGTCGTCGGGTGATCAGTAATCCCATGGTGTCCCAGCTCAATCTTGAGACTCTGAGTGTGGGGCAGGCCACTCCGGACAGGCAGGAGTGGAGCACCATGGTTGTCCACCCGGATGGAACACGCCTCTACCGGACCCAGTCAACGGTGGTCCAAGTGTGGGGCGCCAGGTCCGACACGTCAGCCATCCCGCTGGCCGAGACCATCGAACTCGGTGCCTCCGCGTCTGTCCAGGCCATGGCACCGGACGGATCCAAGCTCTACGCCGCCGCCTTTGAGGGCAACGCCATCTGGGTCATCGACACCTCCGGCCCGCCAAAGAACGTTTGGAAGGATTACAACTCCGACGGCGCCACTGACGTTCTCGCCCGGGATACCGCAGGCACCCTGTGGCTCTACCCCGGCGACGGAAAGAAGGGATGGCTTCCACGGTCAGCGGTGGGTTCGGGATGGAACGGCATGAGCCTCATCCTCTCTGCCGGCGACTTCAACGGAGACGCCCACGCTGACGTCCTGGCGCGGGATGCTGCCGGGGACCTCTGGCTCTATCCCGGGAACGGACGCTCGAATTGGCTGCCGAGAACCAAAGTGGGCGTGGGCTGGAATGCCATGACCGCCGTCGTTACCCCCGGCGACTTCAACGGTGACGGTAAAGCCGATGTCATGGCCCGCGACGCCGCAGGGGATCTCTGGCTGTATCCGGGCAACGGGGTAGGCGGCTGGCTCCCGCGCGTCAAAGCGGGAATTGGATGGAACCAGATGACCACCCTTCTGGGGCCGGGGGAGTTTGGGGCTCCGGGAGGAGACATCGTGGCCAAAGACGCGGCCGGCACCTTGTGGCTCTACGAAGGGAACGGCAGCGGGGGGTGGCTGCCGCGCAAGCAGGTGGGTGTCGGTTGGAACGTCATGACGGCGCTGGTGACACCCGGCGACGTCAACAGCGACGGGGTGCCCGATGTCCTGGCGCGCGATGCCAACGGAAACCTCAAGCTCTACCGCGGAACGGCGTCGGGTGGCCTGCAACCCGACCTGCAGGTGGGCGCCGGGTGGAACGTCATGACCGCCATCCTCTGATGCGGCTACGTGGGCTGGTTCCAGCGCTGCGCCCCGGCCCCTGAAGCGCCGAGCTCGTCGGACGGGTTCTGCAGTGTGCACGACTTCAGGCTCAGGCAGCCGCAGCCGATGCACCCGTCGAGGTCGTTGCGGAGGTGCTGGAGTGCGGCGATGCGTTCGTCGAGCTCCGTGCGCCACCGCAGCGACAACCTCGCCCAGTCCCGCTTGGTGGGAGTCCTGCCGTCCGGCAAGGAATCCAAGGCTTCACGGATGTCCTTCAACGGCAGGCCCACCCGCTGGGAGGTCTTGATGAATGCGACCCGCCGGAGCGTGTCGCGCCTGTACCGGCGCTGGTTGCCGGCCGTCCGCTCGGCTTCGATGAGCCCGTTGCGTTCGTAGAAATGAAGGGCCGACGGCGACACTCCGCTTCGCTCGGACAGCTCACCGATGCTGAGGGGCCGGTGTGTTGCGGCTTGCGACATGACATTGCTTCCGGTGGTGGGCGGTGGATTGACCTCAACATTAGTTGAGGTTCTAGGGTAACCACCATGACCTCTGACACCTCAACGGCCGGGATACTGAGCCGCCCCTACTTGCTGGCCACCGTGGGAGCCTGCGCGCTGGTATTCCTCAGCGCGTTCGAGTCCCTCGCAGTAACCACCATCATGCCGCTGGTAAGCCGCGACCTCGACGGAGCCAGCCTGTACGCACTGGCCTTCGCCGGGCCGCTGGCAACAGGCGTGATGGGCATGGTGGCAGCGGGGAACTGGTCGGATCGTCGTGGTCCGGCGGCACCCCTGTATTCTTCGGTGGCGTTGTTCGTGGTGGGACTGCTGATTGCCGGGATGGCCGGCACCATGGAAATCCTGGTGCTGGGCCGGCTGGTCCAAGGGCTTGGCGGTGGGGCAATGACTGTTGCCCTCTATGTGTTGGTGGCCCGCGTGTA
This sequence comes from Paenarthrobacter sp. NPDC091669, assembly GCF_044756725.1. Lineage (NCBI taxonomy): Bacteria > Bacillati > Actinomycetota > Actinomycetes > Micrococcales > Micrococcaceae > Paenarthrobacter > Paenarthrobacter sp. NPDC091669. The sequence goes on along the minus strand of NZ_JBIVTK010000008.1, from coordinate 33,261 downwards.
CCCGCCCGTGCTGCATCCCAAGATCTTCGCCGCCTTCGCCGCCTCCTGGGTGGTGCCGTCCTTGGTGGGACCCTTCGCCGCAGGGGTTGTTGCCCAGCTAAGCAGTTGGCACTGGGTGTTCCTTGGCGTTGTGGGGCTGGTGGTTCCGGCGCTGCTCATGGTGGTGCCGGCTGTGCGGGGGATACGATCCGGGGCTGCTTCGGAATCTGTCGGCGAGCCCATCCCGTGGGCGTTTGGCCGCATGGGGTGGGCTGCGCTCGCAGCTGTTGCCGTCCTCGGACTGAACCTGTCAGCAGAGGTTCCGGGCGTGGGCGGGGCGATTGCCGTCGTCGCGCTTGTCCTGGCACTGACGGCGGTCCGCCCACTGGTGCCCCGCGGAACGTTGACCGCCCGCAGGGGGTTGCCCAGCGTGATCCTGGTGCGCGGGCTCGCGTCTGCGGCGTTCTTTGGCGCCGAGGTGTACCTGCCGTACCTGTTGACGGAGCGCTATGCGTTTACACCGACGTTTGCTGGACTGACGCTGACCGGTGCCGCGCTGGCCTGGGCTGGGGCTTCTGCCGTTCAGGGGCGATTGGGTGCCCGGCTGGTAGATGCGCTGGCCGTGAAAATCGGGGCCGCGCTGGTGCTGGTTGCCGTGATCTCGACTTTGGTGACGGCCGCGTTTGCGCTGCCTGCGGCCGTGGCGATCGGCGGCTGGATCCTCGCCGGCGCCGGGATGGGCCTCATGTACCCGCGGTTGTCCGTGATGACGTTGGCACTGTCCACCCCTGAAAACCAGGGCTTCAACAGTGCGGCCATGTCCATCTCCGACTCCCTGGGCGGCGCGCTCTCCCTGGCTCTCACGGGACTCGTCTTTACCGCCTTTACGACGACGAACTCGTTTGCGGGGGTCTTCGCGCTGACGGCGGTGATCGCCGTCGTCGGGGTCCTGATCGCGCCGAGGGTCGCCGCACCCAGGGCCGCCGCACCCAGGGCTGCCGCGGGCAGGGTCGCCGCGGGCAGGGCGGGGGAGGGCGCCCGGCAGGGTGTGTCACGTGCCGAAGCAAGTGCACCCGACGCCGAACCCGAACTCACGCGCAACGCCTGACCCATTCCCGACCCGTTGTGGGGCCCGCTCTGCGCGCATTGGTGGCCCCGAGTCGCGCAAAGCAGGCCCCGCAACGGGTGGGGGAGGTAGTTGTGGGGCCCGGTCTGCGGGTTTCGCGGGCCCCGAGTCGCGCAAAGCAGGCCTCGCAACGGGCGCCTGAGCAGCCCCGATGCAGGTCCGCAGGAGAAACACTGCTAAGCTGGGAACACTTGATGTGCGGTGACGCCCTAAAGCAGGTGGCCTGAACGGCTGCGCGGCAGGGCATTTTTCATGTGAGAGGCACATCCTGCGTCGATGAACGCGTTCTATTTGGTCCCGGCCACCGCTGTTGAAGCGAATCGGTAGACCACCTGACTTTTCCTCGGCGAACCCCTGGCCCAACCGGCGTCGGGGGCCGATGTCCGCAACTGGACACCGCCCGAAAGACATGAAGTTTATGACTACTTTTGCTGCCCTTGGCACGCCCAAGCCCATTGCTGAGTCTCTTGCCGCAGATGGCATCGAAGTGGCATTCCCCATCCAGGTGAAGACCCTCCCGGATACGCTCGCAGGCCGCGACGTTCTGGGCCGTGGCCGCACCGGTTCCGGCAAGACCATCGCTTTCGCCATCCCGCTCGTGGCCCGCTTGGCCGAGCGCGAAGCAAAGCACTTCCGCAAGCCGGGCCGCCCCATGGGCCTCGTGCTTGCCCCGACGCGTGAACTGGCAACCCAGATCAACGCCACCATCGAACCGCTGGCCAAGGCCATGGGCCTGAACACCACAGTCATCTACGGCGGCATCTCCCAGGCACGCCAGGAAAAGGCGCTGCGCGCCGGCGTCGACATCGTCATCGCCTGCCCGGGTCGCCTTGAAGACCTGATCCGCCAGCGCATCCTGACCCTCGAAGCCGTTGAGGTCACCGTGCTGGACGAGGCAGACCACATGGCCGACCTCGGCTTCCTCCCGGTCGTCAAGAAGCTCATGGACATGACCCCCACCCAGGGTCAGCGCCTGCTCTTCTCCGCGACGTTGGATAACGGTGTTGACAAGCTGGTCAACCGTTACCTTTCCAACCCGCTGACGCACTCCGTGGACGATCCCCAGGCCGCTGTCACCACCATGGAACACCACGTCCTGGTGGTCAACGACCAGACCGTCAAGAAGCAGCTCATCGTCGAACTGGCCTCCGGCGCCGGCCGCCGCGTCCTCTTCATGCGGACCAAGCACCACGCCCGCAAGCTTGCCAAGACCCTCACCGACGCCGGCATCCCTGCCGTCGACCTTCACGGCAACCTGTCGCAGAACGCCCGCGACCGTAACCTTGCCGAGTTCTCCAACGGTGACGTCCGCGTCCTGGTGGCCACCGACGTCGCAGCCCGCGGCGTTCACGTTGACGACGTCGAACTCGTCATCCACGTGGACCCGCCCACAGAGCACAAGGCATACCTCCACCGCTCAGGCCGTACGGCCCGCGCCGGTTCCGATGGCACCGTAGTCACCCTGACGCTCCCCGAGCAGCAGAGCGACGTCAAGAAGCTCATGAAGGCTGCCGGCGTTGACGTCAACTTTGAGCGCGTCACGGCCAACTCCCCGTTGATTGCCGAGCTCGTGGGCGACATCGCGGACAAGGTTGATCCCCGCACCCGTGCGGCCCTCCTCGCAGCGAAAGCTCCGCAGGGTGGCGGCACGTCCACCGGTGCCAACGCCCAGCGCAAGCGCGCACGCCGCTCCACGCAGGCTGCTCCCACCGCTGGTGGCCGTGGCGGTCGCAACGGACGTGGCAAGGTTGCGGCTGAACCGGTTCGTACGGACGTCAACCGCGCTGAGCGTCGGGCAGCAATGAACGACGACGTCGCCCGCAGCTCACGTGGTCGCGGCAAGGCAGCTTCCACTCACCGCAACGACGTTCCCGGCTCGCAGGGTCAGAATGGCCGCAGTGGTCGTCCGGCTACGGGTCAGCGCTCAGCTTCGGCTCCGCGCACGGCGTCCACCACGAGCACCCGCACCGGTGGAAACAAGGCCGTTTGGTCTTCCGCCACGGGCGCTGCGTCCGGTGGATCCTACGGTTCGGGTGCCTCCGGCAACTCCGGCCGCGGTGGTGGCTCCGGCGCAGGTCGTCCGGCACGCAGCGGCCCGCGTCGCGCTTCGGCTCCCGCGTCCAACGAGCGTCGCGGCCGCTAACCCCCCACCCGTTGTGAGGCCCGCTCTGCGCGCTATTCCTGTGGTTTAGCGTGCAGAGAAGGCCCCGCAAGTCACCAGCCCCGGGCGCGCCACTCCTCAAGGTGTGGCCGCTCGGCGCCGAGTGTCGTGGGCAGTCCATGGCCAGGGTGCACCAAGGTTTCGTCCGGATAGGCGTCGAACAGTCGTTCCGACACGTCGTTCAACAGTGAAGTGAAGCGTGCAGGATCTTTCTGTGTGTTGCCGACTCCTCCCGGAAACAACGAGTCCCCACTGAAAATGTGGGCCGGCCCGTCAGGATCCTGGTACACAAAAGCGATCGAGCCAGGGGTGTGTCCACGCAAGTGAACCGCCGTGATCTCGATGTCGTCAAACCGCTCAACGTCGCCATGCCCAAGCCGGACATCCACCGGAACCGGCAACGCATCGGCGTCGTCCGCTCCTGCGGAAGTGCTGGCGCCGGTAGCTTCCACGAGTTCCGGCAGAGCCCGGACGTGGTCCCAGTGCTGGTGGGTGGTGGCAATTCTGGCCAACTTCGTCTCGACTGGCGAATCAGCGGCAGCGTCCTCAAGCAGCTGCTGAATGGCCGGAAGGTCGTCGGCGGCGTCGATCAACAACTGCGCCCCCGTGGACTTCGACGTCAACAGGTACACGTTGTTGTTCATCTCGCTGACGGAGATGCTGCGAATGGTGACGTCACGCAATGAGTGAATAAGCGAATCCATCGTGTCAGTCTATGCAGTTGCCGGGTTGGTTTCGCGGCCCTGCGACACCCAGTTGGGGTCGGCCGATCGTGAACCCACGACGCCGGCCGCGGCCTGGTCGAGCACCTCAAGTTGTGCTGTCCCCAGTTGCAGGGACAGTGCCCCCAGGTTCTCGTCGATCCGGTGCGCTTTGCGCGTGCCGGGGATGGGAACCACGGAAATCCCAAGGCGCTGACCTTGGGCGAACAGCCAAGCCAGGGCTACCTGGGCCGGAGTTGCATCCAGCCCACTGGCTACCTCGCGAACCGCGGCCACCACGGCCTGGTTCGCATCAAGTGCCTCGTCACCAAAACGGGGGATCTTATGGCGGAAGTCATTCTCCCCGAGATCGCCCGCGCTGACGGTTCCTGTAAGGAATCCACGGCCCAGCGGCGAATAAGGCACGAACCCCACGCCAAGTTCCTTGGCTGCAGGAACAACGTTGAGTTCAACATCCCTGCTCCAGATTGACCATTCACTCTGGACCGCGGCAATGGGATGAACAGCATTGGCCTGCCTGAGCTCCTCGGCTGTCACTTCCGACAGCCCGAGGTGCCGGACCTTGCCCTCTCGGACCAGCTCCGCCATAGCCTCCACGGTTTCCACTATCGGAACGCGGAGGTCCCGGCGGTGCATGTAGTAGAGGTCAATCACGTCAGTGTCCAGGCGGCGGAGGCTCGCTTCCGCCGCTTGCCTGATGTAGGGCGCATCCCCGCGGACTCCCGTGTACCCGTCCGCGGGGTTGCCCTCAATTCCAAACTTCGTGGCTACCTGGATGTCGTCGCGGCGCTCCTTCAGGAGCCTGCCCACCAGTTCCTCGTTGCTTCCAGCGCCGTATACATCCGCAGTGTCGATGAACGTGATGCCCGCGTCCACCGCATGCCTCAGTGTTTGCAGGCCGTCTTCAGGATCGATTCCGCCGTAGACCGGGGTCAGGGCCATTCCGCCAAAGCCGAGGGGGCTGACCGTGAGGCCGCCGAGCTGAACTGCAGTCATGAAAGTCTCCAATGCGCGTAGGTGTTCCAGAGGGCCCTTTGTTGGCGTGAACTCTGTGGACGCGGAAGGTATTCCTGCTGGGGAGTGGACGTGGCCGGCCCTGCCCTGCCCGATTCGATGGTTCGCTGCGCATTCGATGGTAGGAGACGTCTACTACGCAGCTAGCCATCGAAAGGGAGCGCCCGGCGGAGTGGTTGCTACTCGGCGTTGGCTGCAGGCTTATCGGCAGGCAGGGCCTTCAAACCGGCGGCACAGCCCACGATTCCCGCGATGAACAGCAGCTTCAGCGGGCTCGCGGACTCCACGCCCGTGATCATGGCCCAGCCGACAGTCAGTGCTGCGCCGATACCCACCCACACGGCGTAGGCAGTGCCGAGGGGGATTCGCTTCACCGCGATGCCCAGTCCCAGCATGCTCAACACCGCAGTAATGGTGAAGACCACGGTTGGCATGAGCTGTGTGAAGCCGTTGGACAGGCCCAAAGCGGTGGCCCACACGGCTTCGAGCAGTGCTGAAGCCAGAAGAATGATCCAGAAGATTCCGTTGCCGGCGTTCTTGGTGTTGGCTGTGTTGGCTTTGTTCCCAGTCATGGCTACGCCACCACCTTCAGGCCGACCACACACGCGCCGATGCCGGCGAGCAGGAGCAGCCGGGCCGTCGTCGCGCGTTCAACCTTGGTGACCATCGCGTACGTTGCGGTCAGTACGACGCCGACGCCAACCCACACCGCATAAGCCGTGCCTGTGGGGATGGACTGCATCGCGATGGCGAGTCCGGCCATGCTGGCAACAACGGACACCAGGAAGACGACGGTCGGAACGGGTTTACGGAAGCCCTTGGACCGGTGGAGCGCTGCGGCCCAGACGGCCTCGAGTGCTCCGGAAAGGATGAGAATTATCCACGACATGACATTTTCCTTTGGCCAGTCTTGTCGCATTCCGGGTACTGAACCGTCGTCCGGAGGTTCCAGAGCGGAACCTTCAATTCAGGCTAGCAACTCCCGTGCGGGGTGGCCACTTCTGGTGGTTAACGTCACCAGCTCAGGAGTGCGACTCCACGTGGTCGATCGAGATCACAGCGATGAAGCCGCGGCCCAAGATTTCCGGGCTGCGGGTATCGGAGCCGACCACGGCGTCATACCGTGAGAGCTCAACAGGTTCGGCCGCGCTGGTTGCCGGGGCGTCGCCGTCGGACTCTTCCTCCACAGCCGCGCCGGGCGCAACAGTGGCCTTACCCTCCAGCAGGACGGCAAGCTGGCCTTCGAAGACCGGGTGCGCACGCTTCTTGGAAATCTCCACAATGGACGTGTAGCCCTTGAACGCTCCCTCCCGGGCGATGACATTCAGATCCCGGATGTCCCCTGTCGGAAGAGTGGCCCCCGACGCAGCCTCGCCCGAGAAACGGAACGGTCGGTACTTCTCGAGCGGGTGCTCGGATCCGTCCACCGTGAGCAGCAGCAATTCGCCCTCGATGATGGTGATCACGCGCTCCATGCCCGGGAAGACGGAGAAATCTCCGGCCTTGGAGACGTCGGCGATGCTGACGCGCCAATCCCATGCCCCGTCCTGGGCCGATGCGGCCTTCGGATGGCTGGCGAGTTCACGCGTCACCCCGCCCCCGTTGCGCCACGGTTCAGGATGGATGTCGGCAAAGCGGATGATCTCCATCCATCCAGCCTAGTGGTGGACACCGCTTCTGCGATGGCAATGCGGCTTGCTAACGTCATATGTGGAAAACGTTGGGATTTTTTGGCTGGAGGCACGGGAATGTTCGTCAAAGTGTGCGGATTGAGCACGCCGGAATCCGTCCGTGAAGCCGTCGACGCCGGTGCGGACGCCGTGGGATTCGTGCTCACGGCCAGCCCGCGCGAAGTCAGCCCGGATCAGGTGCGCATTCTGCTCCCGCTGGTTCCGGACGGTGTTCGTGCAGTGGGCGTGTTCCGGCTCGAGTCCGCGGCTGATGCCGTTGCCACGGCCCGGGCGGCTGGACTCGAGTGGCTCCAGCTCCATGGTCACCGGACTGCCGACGACGTAAAAACAGTGCACGACGCCGGGATGCGGCTCATCCGCGCCGTCACCATGGGTGCCTCCCAGGACGAGTTCGCTGATCTGGGCGAGGACGTGTTCCTGGTTGACGCCGCGGTGCCGGGGTCGGGGGAGGCCTGGGACTACGCATCGGTCCGTGGCAAGGGGCTCGACGGCCGCCAGTGGCTGCTCGCCGGCGGACTCGAATCCGGGAACGTAGCCTTCGCAGCAACTACGGCCGGCGCGTGGGGTGTGGACGTGTCCTCCGGTGTCGAGTCATCCCGTGGCGTGAAGGACCTGGCCAAGATCCGCGCGTTCGTCGAAGCCGCCAAAGCCTGACGCACTCTCACATCCCGCGTGCTTGGGCGGTTCGCTCTCCCAGGTCCCGCGTGCATGGGCGGTTCGCTCTCCCAGGTCCAACGACGTTGTCGGTGACACCCTCTAGACTCGCTCCCAAGAGAACGAATCACACGGACACCAGGAGTCAAGCAATGAGCACGGAACACTTCACCCTGACCATGAGCCGCGAGTTTGATGCCCCTCGTGAGAAGGTTTTCGACGCCTGGATGGAGCCTGACAAGCTTGCGCAGTGGTTCGGACCCGTGGAGGTGGAGGCTCCCCGGGAGAAGATCATCGTTGAGCCGCGGGTGGGCGGCATCTGGCAGGTGGTTATGGTGTGGTCGGACGAGGACGGCGAGCAGGAAGCCCCCATTGAAGCCGTCATCACGGAGCTGGAAACCCCCGCTCTTCTGGTTGCTCAAGCCAAAGCCGCTCCGGACGCCGATCACGAGTTTGAGGAGATGCGCCTGGAGTTCGAGGACCTCAACGGCCGTACCCGCATGAACGTCACGCAGGGACCATTCGAATCCCAGGAGTGGGTGGACATGACCCGCGACGGCTGGGGCACCTCGTTCGACAAGCTGGACGAACTGCTGGCCTGAACCGCACAGAAATACACTCATAGGTCAGGGAAAAATCAGGGCAGACCCCTAGGCTTTTTGTCAGGCCCACAGGGGAGAATGGGAACTATGAAAACGCTCCTTAACATCATCTGGCTTGTCTTTGGTGGGTTCTGGCTGGCCTTGGGTTACTTCGCGGCGGGCATCATTTGCTGCGTGCTCATCGTGACCATCCCGTGGGGCATCGCTTCGTTCCGGATCGGTGCCTACTGCCTGTGGCCCTTTGGCCAAATGGTGGTGGAGAAGCCGGGCGGTGCCGGGGTGTTCGCGCTCCTTGGCAACGTGATCTGGCTGCTCGTTGCGGGCATCTGGATCGCGATCGGCCACGTGGTCACCGCAGTGGCCATGGCCATTACCATCATCGGCATCCCGCTGGCCATCGCCAACCTGAAGCTCATCCCGGTGTCCCTGATGCCGCTGGGCAAGCAGATTGTGCCCACCAACCAGCCGTTCGTCAGCACCTACCGTTAGGCCGGTGGGTTCCCTTTAGACGACTCGCTGCACAGCAGTCGATTCCTACCGTCCAACCTGCAGCGGAGCGTCTATTCGGGGAAAGCCATGCCCTGAAAGGCTCCGTCTTTGAGGAGTGCCACCGAAGAACTCCCGTCCAATTCCGCCGCGATGCTGACATCCTCGGCGAAGCCGGCGTCGATGAGTTCCCGCCCACTGGAACAGCCGCGCAGAACAGCCGCCAGCCGGGGTTCGGCTGAGTTGAACGCAGCAGCAGCGATCTCCGACTCGGGAGACAGATTGCGACGTCCAGCTGCCTGGAGCCCGGCGATGAACGCGCCCGCCCCCAGCTGATCCTCCACCGCCGGCCGCAGCGCCCCGTTTGGCCACTTTTCGCCCGCTGCTATCACGGCAATCACGGCCTCTGCGGGCAAGGTTGCGTGTGCCCACTCGGCCGTCGCCGCGGCATTCCGGAGCGATACAGCCACTACCTGACGAGCCGATGACCCAAGTTGGTGGCTGATGGTCGCACCGTTGGGGGAGGGGAGAACCACGCGGTCCAGCACGCGGGCACGGCGGAGGCTGGACGGTGACAAGCTCAGGCCTTCAGAATCCCGGGGTCCCGCGAGCAGGGCATCATGACGGAGCGCGAACCCGCTCGCCGCCGCGTCCCGCAGAGGGTATGGAAACACCATGGCCCCGCGGTCCACCGCAACACTCACGCACGTGGTGAACGACAGGACGTCAACCACTACCGCAAGGTCGGCTCCGGGCACTACCGCGCGGGCGCCGTCGAGCCCCCATTCGAACCGGACCGCGTACGGAAGCTGCCGTTGCGGTGCACCAGGTTCGTTGACCGAACCACTCACGCGAGTTCCGCCGAGAGGTTGCGGCGCGCGGCGTCGAGCCACAAGGCTTTGGCGCGTTCCCCATGGAACAGCGGGTCAAGTCCCAGAAGATGACGTACGACGGCGGCGCGCCCCTTCGCGAAGTCGGCGTCGCTGACGTGCGCGTAGTCTTCGCGGACGGCCGCCAGATAGCGTGCATAGGCTTGCTGGTCGCCACCGAGGACGGAAAGATCGGCGTCGCAGAGGAGGGCCCCGGCATGATCACCGGGCTCGGGGGAGTGGGAGGACGTGAGTCGGACCAGCCGTGCCACTTCGGCCACATCGGTGGGGGATAGCCCCACGGCCGTCAGCCGGTCCTCGGCCAACAGGGCTGAGTCTTCCTCATCTTGTCCGGCCACACCCTCATAAACAGCGTCGTGAAACCACGCTGCCAAGGAAACTGTCCGTGCAGGCAGGGCCGGTTCGGTGAGAACGTCCAGGGCCTCAAGAACTGCCAGGAGGTGGGTACGGCTGTGATACTTCCTGCCGTCCCCGCCCCACCGCTCCAGCAGTTCAAGGCCCAATTCCTCGTGGCCGGGAAAGATGCTGTTCCATCTTTCCATCAGAGGGACCGTCAAGGCTTTGCTTCGTTCCCGCGCAGGAATCCGCAGCCCGCTGGCAATGAGTTTACGGACCAGGACCCGAGCCTCAACGGGGATGGCGCCGGCGAGGACCAAGTCGTTGTAGCGCCGTTCGGGAACGTCGTAGTGGTCGCCGTCGAAGGCCCTCTCCGGAACCCCGGCAGCGGCTGCAAAAGCATGAAGCTCCTCCAGCGATGAATCCGATACCAGATGCGAGAAAACGGTCCCGTGTGCTGGCCACAAGGGCGGATCGATGTAGACGGCCATTGCCAAAGTGTAGTCCCAAGCGATCCTTCCCAGTTGCCGGCCGTCGGGACGTCTACCGCCGTGCTGCCGCCCCGGAAATTCGGGCTTCACTGCCCGTACTGTTCACGGCAACTGGGAAGGAGCCTGGAGATATGTCAGCGCTCGGCGGGCAGGATGTTCTGGTTGCCGCGGAACACGTTGTCCGGATCGAACTCACCTTTTACCTTGGACAGCCGCCGGTAGTTCTGTTCGCCGTAGGCCGCCATGATGCGGTCCTGACCTTCGTCGCCGATGAAGTTCAGCCACACTCCGCCCGTGGTGTGGGGAGCAATGTCTTTCCGGAATTGTTTCACCCATGCCTTGGCCTCTTGACCGCCCTCCTTCGTTTCGGACAGGCCGAACGGATGGCTGACCCATGCTGCGCCGCGGTGTTGCAGCGGTGTGTTTGCCGCGGCGGGCCCAGCGACTGCTCCGCCCCAACGTGCCACCAGTTGCTGGGAGTTCGGTCCCGGAAGGCATTGGGCAGATTCCACCAGAACGTCCAGGGCGTCGTCGGAGAGTTCGTTGTGATAGTCCGCGCTCCAGTAGTTGTAGTGGTCCGGAGGGTCATCGATCATGCATTGGAAGTCTGCGTAACCCATGGGCGCCACGAGGTCCACTGCGGGACCGAGCTCCTTGAACGGTTTGGCGTGTTCTTCGCCTGCTTCAACATCGCCGGCGTGGATGTAGGCCATGCCGACGGCGAGTTTGCCCACCATGTCCTCCGGGACGAACTCTTCCGGGGGAGCGGTGAGGTACACGAGTGCTGTCCCTACGGCGTCGGGCGCGTCAAGGGCGAGCTGTCGGTAGGCCCGGGACAAAGCCGTGGCGTCCTCACCGGGAAACAGCATCAGGCCAGCCATCACGGTGGGGCCGACGTCGTGCAGTTTGAAGGTCAAGGACGTTGCCACTCCGAAGTTCCCGCCTCCGCCGTGGAGTGCCCAGAACAGCTCGGGGTTCTCGCCCGGGCTGGCGGTCACCCGATCTCCGGACGCTGTGACGAGGTCGACGGAGAGCAGGTTGTCGCACGCGAAGCCGTAAGACCTTTCCAACCAGCCGGAGCCTCCGCCCAACGTGAAGCCGGAGACACCCGTGGTGGATGCGCGCCCGCCGGTCACTGCCAAGCCGTACTGTTGGGTTGCGCGGTCGAACTCACCCCACGTGAGCCCGGCACCCGCTGTGGCGGTTTTCGCCTCCGTGTTGACGCTGATTGACTTCATCGGGCGCACATCGACCACCAATCCGTCGTCGTTGGTGGACATGCCCGCCACCGAATGTCCGCCTGAACGAACCGCGACGTCCAGATTGTGGTTGTGCGCGTATCTGAGTGCCTCAGCAACTTCGCCGGGATCAGAACATTTGGCGATCACGGCCGGCCGGCGGTCGATCATCGCGTTGAAGAGTTTCCGGGCCTCGTCGTAGGTGGGGTTGTCCGGTCGAATCCATTCCATGGGACGCTCCTTCGCGCCTAAGACTCTCTCCCTAGAACAGGGTACGGCGGCGGGTCCTTTGGTGCTAGAGCACGACGGCGCCCCGATGACAGCGGGTACGACGACGATGGCGGCGGCGCACCACTTCGCGCCCGCGCACCAGTGCTTACGGGTGCGTCGCGCGGGAACGGGTGCGCCGGTGACGCCGAAGGGGTGCGCCCTGCGGAAACGGATGCGACCCCAACCGTGCCGCGCCGTACCAGCTACCCCAACAAGGCCTTTGCCCGGGCCGAGGCATCGCTTCGAATCTGTTTGACCGCAGCCACCTCGGGCTCGAGTTCCACCATCCGCGTGGTCAGGTACTTGTCCAGGACGGCCGTGAGTTTCGCATCGAAGTTGGTGTCCGCACGGCAGGTGGCATCGGTGACGGCGATCTTGAGCTCCTTCTTGCCTCCAGCGTCCAAGCCGGCGGAAGCGGCCTCATCCGGGCGGCTGTAAGGGAAGGCCGTGGTGGACATGCAGTTTTTCCACGCGTCCACCGCACTTTGGATGTCGGCGTCCGCAGCCGCAGCGTTCGTGGCAACCAATAATGAGTTGAACGCCAAGCCGGTGGCCCGCATGTAGTCGTTGGCATTGCCGTAGATGGCTGTAATGCCCTCGGCCGTGCACCCTCCCCAATGCATGCCTGTCCCTTCCGAAGACTGGACCACTTTTTGCTCCGAGGGCCCGCCACCGTTCAATGCTGTCTGGAAGGCAGGATCGGCAAAGAGCTTTCCCAGTTCAGAGTTCGTGGCCGGCTCACCGGGCCCCTGGGGCTTGAATGAGGCGTAGCCGGATGCGCGGGCAGTTTCAACGGTGAGTGTGGTGTAACCGATGTGGTGTTTCAAATCCATTGACTGCTGTCCGGATGGGGCGGGGGTGTAGTCATAACCGGCTTTCGCCATGCACTGCCGGACAGCCTCCGCCACGCCCCTCTGTGCCGTGGCATCCTCGGACGCAAACTGCTCAGCGGCTGTGGTCATTCCGGAGACCGGTCGGTCGGCGGGCTTGGTCAGGATGGAGGAAACTCCAGGTGTGCCAGCGGCGGCCAAGGTTACAGCTGCGCCGGCGGCAAGAATCAGTGCCCCAATAGTCTTCTTCTTCACTGTCTCTCCTTCGTGACGAATTATCGTCTGTTTTTGGCAATGCGGTGGCCAGCCCCGGTAGTCGCAGGGCGTTAGGTAGCACAGGTAGAGCTAGCCGATCAGCCTGTTCTGGTAGGCAAATGCCACCAGCTGTATACGGTTCTTGAGCGTGAGCTTGGAAAGAATGCTGCCGATGTGGGTCTTGACGGTGGCATCACTGAGCACCAGCGACGCCGCGATCTCCCCGTTGGCCAGGCCCTTGGCCGCCAGCATGAACACATCGCGCTCGCGGGCGGACAAGGGCTCCAGTACGGACGAATTGGCGGCCGAAGGAGTGGTGTAGTCGCGAAGCAATTCATTCGTGACCGACGGTGCCATGACTGCATGGCCCGAGTGGACGGTCCGGATGGCCGCCAGCAGGAATTCCGGTGTCGCATCCTTGGTGAGGAAACCGCCGGCACCGGCTTGAATGGCCCGGACTACTGCCTCATCGTGCTGGATGGTGGTGAGCACTATGACCTTGGTCTGGCCCGTGCTGTCCGTGATCCGGCGGGTGGCGGTAATCCCGTCCATCACCGGCATCCGGATATCCATCAGCATCACGTCCGGCCCGACTTCCGCAGCGAGGGCAACGGCCTGCTGGCCGTCCGTTGCCTCTCCCACCAGGTCCAGGTCCGGCTGGCTGCGAAGGATCATCTTCAGGCCTGCGCTGAAGAGAGGCTGGTCGTCCACCAGCGCTACACGGATCTTTGTCCCACTCATGGCAGGATCGCCTCCACTTCGAAGAGCTGGCCGTTGGTGACCGCAGAGAGGTGGCCGCCTGCCGCCGTCGCGCGTTCACGCATGCCGGGTAAACCGCGGCCGGTTCCCGACGGCGGCACTTCCGTTCCGCCGCCGGCCAGCCTTGAGCGGATGGTCAGACGCAGGCCGGTACTGTCGCGATGCGCTGTAACGGTAGCGCCAGCGCTACGGTCGCCGTGCTTGAAGGCATTCGTGAGGCTCTCCTGCACGATCCTGTACACGGTGAGATCCTCCACGGGCGAGAGCCTTTCCAAGTCGAGGGTGTGAAGTTCCACGGGCATACCGCTGCTGTGAAGCCGTTCCGCCAAGGCCGGCAGATCAGCCGCTCCGGGGGCCGGGCCGTCGAGTTCGGAGCCGAAGCTTTGCACCAGTCGTCTGGTCTCCTGCAGTGCACTCCTGGCTGACGACGCAATGATGCCGGCCGCTTCCTCCACTGATTCCGGCTCGGTCCGGTGGACATAGCGGATCCCCTCGGCCTGCGCCGTGATCACAGCCAACGAGTGTGCAAGAACGTCATGCAATTCCCGGGCGATCCTGTTGCGCTCTTGCTCAACGACCAGCGCCCCGGCCGTCGATTCGAGGCGCGATTCCGCTTGCTCTTTGGCCTGCCGGTTGACGGCAGCCTGCCGAACAGTGGCTGCTGCCGCCCACCCCGCAAGGTTGAGGGCGGTGAAGGAAGCGAAAACCAGGAAGGCATACAACGCGATCCTGAAAGTTCCTGCTTCAGCTAGTTGTTTGCCGAACACGAAATTGATCCAGCTGGTGTCAGCGAACCAGTTCACGGCCACCATCCCGGCGGCGGTAACAGCGGCGACGGGCAGCGGCCACCGCTGCGGTTCCCTCCAGCCCAGGGTTGCGAAAAAGATGAGAACGGGGAGCATGACGAACTGGGTTGCGCCGGTCACCATCACGCTCGGGAAGACGCCGAATGCCTGGAACCCCAAGGCTGCGAACGCGAAGATGAAGGCCGGAACCGGAATCAGCTCCGCGGCGGCCACCGCTGCGGTCAGCGCAAACAGGACGGCACTCGCAGAATCGAAGCCGTGCTCGTCGAGGATCATCAGCGCCACGAGCATGGCAGCGGCAACGATCGGTGCGGCTGCGGGACGGAGGGCTTGGATGCTCGTGGACATGTCCTCAACACTAGGGTGCCCGGCCCCGGCGTCGGCGCCGTTTCGGACGGTTTCACCCGTGAGGTGGAGCAAGTTCGTCCGAGGTGCTGAGGTTGCGCACGACGGCGGCGCACCACTTCTCGCCTCACGCACCAGTGCTTACGGGTGCGTCGCGCGGGAACGGGTGCGCCAGTGACGCCGAACGGGTGCGCATGGCGGAAGGGGGAGCTGCCTTGCGGTATGGGGTGCTGAGGTTGCGCACGACGGCGGTGCACCACTTCGCGCCCCGCGCACCAGTGCTTACGGGTGCGTCGCGCGGGAAAGGTAGCGCCAGTGCCGCCGAACGGGTGCCCCGAGCGGGAACGGGTGCGCCAGTGAAGCCATTGACGCTAACAGTAATATTCGTTTTGCGAAGAAAACAGCACTGTTCAGACGCAGATGCGGAACTACACTCGGTTTATGCCGCAAATACGAATCTCCGAGGCCGCCCGCTTCCTTGGTGTCAGCGACGACACCGTGCGGCGCTGGACGGAGAATGGAACGCTGACCGCCCAGAAGGACCCGGCCGGACGCCTCGCAGTGGACGGGCTGGAATTGGCAACGCTGGCCAGGGACCAATCCCATCTGCCGGACGATCCATCCCGAACAGGAAGCTCGGCCCGGAACCGGTTCGTTGGCCTGGTCACGGGTATCACCGCGGACAAGGTCATGGCGCAAGTGGAGCTTCAATGCGGCCCCTTCCGCGTGGTGTCGCTGATGAGCAGTGAAGCCGTGCGCGAGCTCGGCCTGGAGCTCGGCTCGGTGGCCACAGCCGTGGTCAAGGCCACCACGGTCATCATCGAAACACCCCAGGGAAAGAGCATCATATGAGGATCACCCGTAAGCCATTGGCTGCGTTGTTGCTTGCGAGCGCTCTCTCAACGGGCCTGGCAGGCTGCGCTTCAGGCACTCCAGCCCCGGCCAGCAGCGGAACGTCGGGGCAGCCTTCGGGAGAGATCACCGTCTTCGCCGCAGCATCACTGAAAACGACCTTCACCCAATTGGCCGAGGACTTCGAAGCCAGGAACCCGGGCACCAAGGTGCATCTGAGTTTCGCCGGCTCCTCCGACCTGGTCACGCAGATCACCCAGGGCGCCCCCGCTGACGTTTTCGCTTCAGCCGACACCAAGAACATGGCCAAGCTCGCCGATGCCAACCTCGTGGATGGCACGGCGACCGACTTCGCCACGAACGTCCTGGAGATTGCCGTCCCACCCAGCAATCCGGCGTCGATCTCTTCTTTTGCCGACTTGGCCAAGCCCGGCGTCAAGGTGGTCACGTGCGCAAGCCAGGTGCCGTGCGGAGCAGCAACGGACGCCGTTGAGAAGGCAAGCGGAACCACCCTAAGTCCGGTCAGCGAGGAATCGTCCGTGACCGATGTCCTGGGTAAGGTCACCTCGGGCGAGGCAGATGCAGGCCTGGTCTATGTCACGGACGTCAAGGGAGCCGGCGACAAGGTCAAGGGCATCCCCTTCCCGGAATCGGACCAGGCCGTCAACACCTACCCCATAACCACCGTAGGTACCAGTAAGAACAAGGCGTTGGCAGCGGCATTCATTGCCATGGTCACCGGCGACGACGGCCGGAAGATCCTGGGCGACGCCGGCTTCGGCACGCCGTAGCGGACCGGGAACGCTGATGAGACGAGACACCTCCGGGTACAACGGCATACCGCGGTGGATATATGCCGTGGCCGCTGTCGGAGGATTGCTGGTGGTCCTGCCATTGGTGGCAATGCTGGCCAAGGTCAACTGGCCGCAGTTCATCCCACTCATCACCTCGGAGTCCTCGCTCGCAGCACTGAGCCTGAGCCTACGGACCTCGGCTGCCAGCACGGTGCTCTGCATCGTGCTGGGGGTGCCTTTGGCGTTGGTGCTGGCGCGTGGCGACTTTCCAGGTCAGCGCCTGCTGAGGGCGTTTGTCCTCTTACCGTTGGTGCTGCCGCCTGTTGTCGGGGGCATCGCGCTGCTGTACACGTTTGGGCGGCAGGGCCTGCTGGGGAAGTCCTTGGAAGCGGCCGGCATCCAGATTGCGTTTTCGACTACCGCGGTGGTCCTGGCCCAGACGTTTGTGGCCCTGCCATTCCTGGTGGTCAGCCTGGAGGGGGCGCTGCGGTCGGCTGGAAACAAGTACGAAGCCGTCGCAGCGACGCTCGGCGCCCGGCCTACCACGGTCCTCCGCCGGGTCACGCTTCCGTTGGTCCTGCCGGGGCTCGCGTCCGGTGCCGTGTTGTCCTTCGCGCGCAGCCTGGGCGAATTCGGAGCTACGCTGACCTTTGCGGGAAGCCTGGAAGGGGTCACCCGTACGTTGCCGTTGGAGATTTACCTGCAGCGCGAGACCGACGCCGATGCCGCCGTCGCGCTGTCCTTGGTGCTGGTGGCGGTGGCGGTTGCTGTGGTGGGGCTCAGCTACGGCAACCGGCAGCGCAGCAAATCAGTGGAGGTCCAATCGTGAGCTTCGAACTGCGGGCCAGCCTCGGTGCCAGGAATTTCGACATTTCCCTCAAGATCAGCGACGGTGAGACGGTTGCCATCCTTGGTCCCAACGGGGCCGGGAAGTCGACGCTGTTGGGTGTGATCGCCGGCCTGCTGAGGCCGGATTCCGGCGCTGCAAAGATGGGCACAGCGAAAGGCGGCGAACGTGCGTTGTTCAACTTCGACGGCGGCACTCGGTTCTGGAGCCCGCCGCACCTCAGGGGGACTGCTTTGCTGGCCCAGGAAGCGCTCCTGTTTCCCCACCTGAACGCATTGGACAACGTGGCGTTCGGACCGCGCAGTGCGGGGGCTTCGAAGGTGGAGGCACGGGAAACTGCCCGGCACTGGCTGGCGGAGGTTGACGCCTTGCCGCTGGCCGACAGGAAGCCCGCCCAATTGTCCGGCGGGCAGGCCCAACGGGTTGCCGTGGCCCGCGCTTTGGCAGCCGAACCGGAACTCCTCCTTCTGGACGAGCCCATGGCCGCGCTGGATATCCACGCAGCTCCCTTGCTGCGCCGCGTGCTCAAAAGGGTGCTTCAGGACCGCAAAGCCATCATTGTCACGCACGACGTCCTGGACGCCTACATGCTTGCCGATCGCGTCATCGTGGTGGAAAACGGACGGATCGCCGAGGAAGGCCCTACACGCCAGGTCCTTGAAAGGCCCAGAAGCCACTTCGCAGCCGGCTTGGCAGGGCTTAACCTCGTTGCCGGAACCCTCAGTGAGGACGGAATTACGACGCCGGATGGCCGGCTTTTTGCCGGCCAGCATGATCCCGGCTGGTCACCCCGGCCCGGCCAGGCAGGCGTGGCAGCGTTCCCGCCGTCGAGCGTTTCCGTTTTTCCCGGGGAGGTGCACGGCAGCCCGCGCAACTCCTTCCCCGTGGTCATTACGGACCTCGAACCACACGGCGACCAGATCAGGGTGCGCGCAAGCCTGGGACACGCCGCGCAGGTCCTGTCCGCCGACATCACCCCGGCCGCCTCTGCCGATCTGGGCCTGGTGCCTGGCATGGAGGTGAGGTTCGTGGTCAAGTCCGCGCTGGTCTCGCTGTACCCGGCCTGAAATTAGTCCCGGTACATCCGCTCGGCGTAGGACGGTCCGTAGTAGGTCTCCAGCTCTTCAAGTGGCGTCTCCGGCTGGGTGTAGGCCTTGGACAGGACCGCGATGCTGGGCAGCCCTTCAGGTTCCCAGGTCTCGGGCTGCCACAAGCCGCTGCGTATGAAGGCCTTGCCGCAGTGCGTGAAGACTTCGTCAATGGTGACCACGATGGCGGCGCGGGGCCGGTGCCCTTTGACCACCATGTGATCGAAGAAATCGGCGTCCCGGACGATCTGAGCCGTCCCGTTGATCCGCAAGGTGTCCGTCCGGCCGGGGACAACGGACAGGATGCCGACGTTGGGGTTCTCCAGGATGTTGTGGAAGCCGAAGGCGAGCTTGTTTCCGGGCCGTTCCGGAATGGCGATGGTCTGGTCGTCCAGGACGTGGATGAATCCTGCGGGGTCCCCTTTGGGAGAGGCGTCCACGCGACCCTGGGCGTCCGTGGTGGACACCACGCAAAAGGGGCTCGAGGCCAGCCACAGGCGATCGAACTCGCTAAGTGACGTACGCACCTTCTTTCGCGTGCGGTCAAGGGGCAGGCCTATGAGTTCTTCGAGTTCGGCCGCGCTTGAAATGGTCTCCATGGCCCCAGCCTACGGGTGCACGAGCTACCCGTTATTCACATAGTCATGGTTTTATCTGGACAGTGGTTTCGCCGTGGGCAAACATGGAACACAGTGGGCCGGAAATCAAAGTTGAGCGTAGTAGACTCAACTTTGAAAGCATCGGATCCACTCCAGAAAGGGAGCACTCTTTGGACGTCAAATTCACCACCAAAAGCCAGGAGGCCCTTTCTGCGGCCGCCATGAATGCCTCGACTGCCGGCAACCCGCAGCTTGAGCCCGCGCACCTGTTGAAGGCGCTGATGGACCAGCGCGAAGGTGTTGCGGTGGCCCTGCTGCGCGCCACCGGCGCCGATCCTGATGCCGTGAGCGTGCAGGCCAGTTCGGCCATCAAGCTGCTACCGTCTTCCTCGGGCAGTTCTGTCCAGCAGGCGCAGTTGTCGCGCCAATCCATGCAGGCCATCCAGGCTGCCCAGAACGAGGCCGACAAACTCGGCGACTCCTTCGTCTCCACTGAACATCTGCTGCTGGGCCTCTCGGCTGGAAGTGACGCCGTCGGAAAGCTCATGCGCGACGCCGGTGCCTCCCACGAGGCGCTGCTCGCCGCCTTGCCGGGAGTCCGCGGGGACAAGAACGTCAACTCGCCGGACCCCGAGAACACCTTCCAGGCGCTGGAGAAGTTCGGTACCGACCTGACTGCCGTGGCGCGTTCCGGCAAGCTGGATCCGGTCATCGGGCGTGACAGCGAGATCCGCCGCGTTGTCCAGGTACTGAGCCGCCGAACCAAGAACAACCCCGTCCTCATCGGTGAGCCCGGCGTTGGTAAGACAGCCGTCGTTGAGGGCTTGGCCCAGCGCATGGTGGCAGGTGACGTCCCGGAGAGCCTGCGCGGCAAGACGCTCATCGCCCTGGACCTCGCCTCCATGGTGGCCGGTGCAAAGTATCGCGGCGAGTTCGAGGAGCGCCTGAAAGCTGTCCTTGAGGAGATCAAGAACTCCAACGGCCAGATCGTCACGTTCATCGACGAAATCCACACAGTGGTAGGTGCCGGCGCCACTGGCGAGAGCGCCATGGATGCAGGCAATATGCTCAAACCCATGCTGGCCCGCGGCGAGCTTCGCCTCATCGGTGCCACCACCTTGGACGAGTACCGGGAAAACATTGAGAAGGACCCCGCACTGGAGCGCCGCTTCCAACAGGTCTACGTTGGCGAGCCCAGCGTGGAGGACACCATTGGTATCCTCCGCGGCCTGAAGGAGCGTTACGAGGCGCACCACAAAGTAGCCATCGCCGACTCGGCGCTGGTGGCCGCAGCGACGCTGTCCAACCGCTATATCTCCGGACGCCAACTCCCGGACAAGGCCATCGACCTCGTGGATGAGGCCGCGTCCCGGCTGCGCATGGAAATCGATTCCGCGCCGGAAGAGATCGACCAGCTTCGCCGCGCCGTCGACCGTTTGACCATGGAGGAGCTGGCCCTGCAAGGCGAGACCGATCCTGCATCGGTGGAACGGCTGGCGGCCCTCCGCGCGGACAAAGCCGACAAGAACGAGGAACTCAGCGCCTTGAATGCGCGCTGGGAGGCTGAGAAAGCCGGGCTCAACCGTGTGGGCGATCTCAAGGCGAAAATCGACGAACTGCGTTCGGCGGCGGACAAGTCCCAGCGCGAAGGCGACCTCGAATCGGCGTCGCGGATCCTTTACGGCGAGCTGCCCGCCCTGGAACGCGAGCTGAGCGCCGCTGCCGAGGAGGAGTCGGCCCGGAGCGAGTCAAAGCCCGAGCTGATGGTTGCTGAAGACGTGACCGCCGACGACATCGCCGAGGTGATCTCCGCCTGGACAGGGATCCCGGCCGGCCGCATGCTGCAAGGCGAGTCGCAGAAGCTGCTGCACATGGAAGAGGAGCTTGGCAAGCGTCTGATCGGGCAGAGCAAGGCTGTGCAGGCTGTGTCCGATGCTGTGCGCCGCGCCCGCGCCGGCATCAGCGATCCCAATCGCCCCACGGGGTCGTTCCTGTTCCTTGGCCCCACCGGCGTCGGTAAAACAGAGCTGGCAAAGGCCTTGGCGGACTTCCTCTTTGACGACGAACGCGCCATGATCCGGATCGATATGTCCGAATACAGCGAGAAGCACTCGGTGGCCCGCCTGGTGGGTGCCCCTCCCGGATACGTGGGCTATGAGGAGGGCGGCCAGCTGACCGAAGCTGTGCGGCGCAGGCCGTACTCAGTGGTGCTGCTGGACGAGGTGGAGAAAGCCCACCCGGAGGTCTTCGACATCCTCCTGCAGGTCCTCGACGACGGCCGGCTCACCGACGGTCAGGGCCGCACCGTGGACTTCCGCAACACCATCCTGGTGCTGACGTCCAACTCCGGAAGCCAGTTCCTGGTAGACCCCACCATGGATGCCAAGGCCAAACGCGAGGCTGTCATGGCTGTGGTGCAGGCATCGTTCAAGCCGGAGTTCCTGAACCGCCTGGACGAGATCGTGCTCTTCGATCCACTCTCCGTGGAGGAACTGGCCCGGATCGTGGAGCTCCACGTAGCCGAGCTCAGCAACCGACTCCGGGATCGCCGCTTGAGCCTGGAAGTTTCGGACGGAGCCCGTGCATGGTTGGCCATGTCAGGGTTCGACCCCGCCTACGGGGCCCGGCCCCTGCGCCGGCTCGTCCAGCGGGAGATCGGCGACCGCCTCGCCAAGGAGATCCTCGCCGGTGAAATCAGCGACGGAGACACCGTGCTGGTGGACACCGCAGCCGACCTGGACGAGCTCACCGTTGAGGGCTTCGAAGCGCTGACCGGCCCCGACGGCGGCGCTCCCGTGGGAACGGGCCTCACGGTCCGCCGGAAGTAAGGCCGCCGGAAGTAAGGTCCGCAGGAAGTGGCCCGCCGGATGCATGTGCAGCCGCGGGCTACTTCTGCAGGAGGTCTTCCTTGATGGTGTTGCCCGAGTCCACCACGATGAAGCAATCGACGCGACGGTCGCCCCGATCCCAACTGGTGGTGCTCGGATAAACGTTCTGCTGCAGCAGAACGTAGTTATCGGCGGCCTCGTTGAGCTTGGCCACCGCGGCCTTGCACACCTCGCGACCCTTGTCCCGCAGGGCGTTGGTTCCGGGGAAGGAATCGTCGCCCGGGTATGCGTGCACTCCAATGAGCTGGGCCGAGTGTTCGGTATCGCAGGCAACGGCGCGTGCTTCGCTGGCGTTGGGATCAAAGTCGGCGAAGCAGTCGCCCACTTGGAAGTCCTTGGAGTTGGCGTCACGGGGGAGCGGGCCAGGGGTAGCCGTGGCGCTCGGAGTGGGGACAGCGGCTTCGGGGCGGGTTCCCAACAGATTCAGCAGTACCCAGATCACCACGCCAATGAGGACGAGCACGCCCACTACGATCCCGCCGATGACCAATCTCTGCCTCTTGACTGGATCACCGTGGGCTTCCGGAGGCGACTCCTGCCCCGGATAGGGCTGCTGCCCGGGATCCGGCTGTTGCCCGGGATCCGGCTGTTGCCCCGGATACGGCATGGCGTAGGAAGGTGCCTGTCCGTCGGTAGGTGGCATGGCGGGATCCGGCTGGGACCCGGGGTCGGGCACGAAATCGGGGTCAAGTTCGGGTGCGGGATCCGGCTGAAGTCCGGACGGCGGCGGCAACGGGACTGCCGATGGCTGCTCGCCGGGCGCAGGAGGTTGCCCACCAGCCACGGGAGGTTGCTCACCCGCTGCAGGTGGTCGCCCACCAGCCGCTGGTGGCTGCTCATCAGCGGCAGGCGGTGGGTTTTTGGGCGCGGACGGCACCCCATCCTTGTCCTGATCGCGTGGTGAACCATCGCGCGGTGGAGTATTGTCCTGGCTCATTTCCGGAGTGTGCCTTCCTGCTGTGACGCCGCATTGAGGCAGACTCTACCCAATTTTTGGCCCCCGGGGAGGTGTTTGGCCGTGCTTTTGGCCTGAGTCGGCATGGACGCGGGCCTGTGGTGGCGCGCAGGCACCCCTGAAAGCATGTAATCTAGACATACGACAAATTGACCAAACATTCCGGGGCCTCACCGATAGCCAAGGTGACCACCTCCGGTCCAAGTACAAAAGGGGGTCACGCCATGGGGCGCGGCCGTCAAAAGGCAAAAGCTACCAAGCAGGCTCGGGATATTAAGTACTACTCCCCGAACACTGACTATTCGGCACTTGAGCGGGAGCTCACGGGTCCGTCCAGTCGTGTCAAGAGCCACTTCCCCGACGATCCCCCGGAGCCGGACTATTCGGCTTATGAGGACAAGTACGCGGAAGACGACGACGACGAGGTTGACACCCGCCGGATCGGATAGCTGTCGCAACCAACAGGTGCCGTAGGCACTGAGTAGCGCACCGCCGTCGTACTACAAGGTCAACGCGCATTTTCGGATGCCGTCTATCTTTTGAAAAAGGGCCCCAGGGCACGTCATTCATTGGCGTACCCTGAGGGCCCTTTTTTGCGTAGGCTGGAGGTTCGAGCGCATCGAAAGGAACGCCATGCCGGAGGCTGACAGCTACAAACAGGGGACACCATGTTGGGTGGACCTTTCCTCCAACGACATTGACGTTTCCAGGAAGTTCTACAGCGACCTCTTCGGATGGGAGCTGGATGCCATGGACGCCGGGAACGGTATGACCTACTACATGGCCAAGCTCAAGGGCCGTTACATCGCCGGAATGATGCAGCAGATGCCCGATGCTCCGGAAGGGATGCCGTCCTACTGGGCAAATTACCTGGCGGTGGACTCGGCTGATGAAGCGGCGCAGCGCGTGGAAGCGGCTGGAGGAACCTTGCTTTCCCCTCCTGACTCCGTCCCCAACGGTTCGGGGCGTATGTTCTTCGCCACAGATCCCACCGGGGCCCAGATCGGGTTCTGGGAGGCGGGCAACCACCCGGGATCAGGCCTGGTCAATGAACCGGGCGCCATGATTTGGAATGAGCTCCAAACACATGACGTCCCCAAAGCCGTAGCGTTCTACGAGGCTGTGACAGGGTGCACCAGCGAAACTGAACCGGCCGGTGACCTGCAGGAGTACACCAGCCTGCTGGTGGAGGGACGACGGGTTGCGGGTGCCCTGAAGCTGCCCATTGAGGGGTTGTCGCCGTTCTGGATGACCTACTTCAACGTGGTGGATATTGATGCCACGGTGGAGCAGGCCGTTGAGTTGGGCAGCCACGTCATTGCCCCGGCCTTCGACGTGCCGGGAGTAGGCCGCATGGCCGTCCTCATGGATCCTGCCGGGGCAGCATTCAGCATCATGACGGGCCTGGCAGCATGACGGCACGGAAACATTACGCCAACGGTGAGCCGTGCTGGGCTGACCTTCAGACCAGGGATGTGGCCGCGGCCAAGGATTTTTATCAGCAGGTTTTCGGGTGGAGTTTCAAGGACCTTCCCACTCCTGATGGCCGAAGCTACGCACAAGCATTCGTCAAGGACCAGTTGGTGGCTGTGATCGCACCGCAGAACCCCATGCAGGAGGCGGCCGGAACGCATGGCCAGTGGAACATTTATATTGCTGCCACGGACACTGACGAAATCGCCGACGACGCCGTTCACGCAGGGGGGAAGCTCCAGTTTGGTCCCGAAGCTGTGGCGGATACGGGGGTCCTGGCGTTCATCGAACCTCCCGGCGGCGGAACCACTGGTGTTTGGCAGGCTGGAACGCATGTGGGCAGCCACCTGTTCAACGAGCCCGGTGCGTTGGCGTGGGCTGAACTGTTGACGCCCGAGCCGCAGTCCGCCGTCGCATTTTTCCAACAGCTTTTCGGCCACGAGGTCACCGAATATCCCCAGGACGACGGCGGCAGCTACAGCACGCTGATGGTCAAGGGCGACGAAGTGGCCGGCATCGTTCCTGCCGATGAGGGCGACGAGGCTGGTTGGCAGATCTACTTCGGTGTAGCGGACCTGCGCAAAGCCGTGGAAGCGGCAGTGGCAGCCGGGGGAGAGCTCCTCGTGGAGCCGGAGGACAAACCGGAAACGGGATCACTGGCCACCATCCAGGATCCGCAGGGCGGAATCCTGAGCCTGATCCAGACATAGAAACAGACAACAAAAAGCGGCCGGACAGTCCAAGACTGCCCGGCCGCTCCTTTTATGAAGCGATATACCGCTTAGGCGTACGCGTTGACCAAACGGACAGCGCCGCCGTCGACGCCCTTGGCACCCTGGACGTAGTCCGGGCCGGTCTTGTCGATCGAGTCGCTGTCAGCTGAAACGGTGCCCATGACCCAGGACGGAAGGCCGCGGTCGTTGAGGCGGGCCACTGCAGCGTCTGCTGCTTCGGCGGAAACGATGGCAACCATGCCGACGCCGAGGTTCAGTGTGCGCTCCAAGTCGGCCAACGGCACGTTGCCCAGCTCCGAGACCAGCTTGAAGATGGCCGGGAGTTCCCAAGTGTTGCGGTCAACAGTTGCCACCAGGCCCTGCGGAAGGACGCGGGCCAGGTTGGCAGCCAGGCCACCACCGGTGACGTGGCTGAAGCCGTGAACTGCCGCGCCGCCGGTAACAGGGAAGGTGCGGGCAAGGTCCAGGCAGTCGGCCGCGTAAACGCGGGTCGGCTCCAGGAGCTCTTCGCCCAGCGTGCGGCCAAGCTCGGAAACCTGGCGGTCCAGGGCCCAACCGGCGTGGTTGATTACGCGGCGGACCAGGGAGTAACCGTTGGAGTGAAGGCCGGAAGAGGCCATGCCGATCACGACGTCGCCGGCGCGGACGCGGTCCGGACCGAGCAGGGCGTCGGCCTCGACGATACCGGTTGCGGCACCTGCGACGTCGTACTCGTGCTCACCCAGAAGGCCCGGGTGCTCAGCGGTTTCGCCACCAACAAGGGCGGTGCCGGCAACGGAGCAGGCAGCAGCGATGCCGCGGACGATGTCTGCGATGCGCTCCGGAACAACCTTGCCGCACGCGATGTAGTCGGTCATGTAGAGCGGCTCAGCACCTACAACGACGATGTCGTCCACCACCATGCCCACCAGGTCGAAACCGATGGTGTCGTGGATGTCCATGGCCTGCGCGATGGCCACCTTGGTGCCAACACCGTCCGTGGACGTGGCCAGCAGCGGCTTCTTGTAGGTGAGCAGCTTGGAGACGTCGTACAGGCCAGCGAAACCGCCGACGCCGCCAATCACCGAAGAGTTGTGCGTCGCCTTAATGGCGCCCTTCATGAGTTCGACTGCGCGGTCGCCCGCTTCAACGTCGACACCAGCAGAAGCGTAGGTGATGCCTGTTGTGTTCGGGGTGCTTCCAGCGGCGGGTGTTGCGGAGCTCATACAGACTCTTTCTTGTCGGCGTCGGTCAAACGATCAGCGTCGGTAAGGAGGTTTTCGAATTCGGCGTCGGGCCCTGGATCGCAGCCCGTGGCGCCCGGCTTCTCGGCGGGGTCCTCGGAATCGTCCACGGTCTGGGACTGGGCGGCCGGTTCCAGGCCACCGAGGTCGGTGCGCTCCAGCAGGTTCTTACCCAGCTTGTCCGCATGCGGCAGCTCGATGGGGTACTTGCCGGTGAAGCAGGCCGTGCAGAGGCGTTCGCGTGGCTGCTGGGTAGCGCCAATCATGCCGTCTTCGGAGATGTAGGCCAGAGAGTCAGCGCCGATCGCCTGTGAGATCTCCTCGATGGTGGCACCGTTGGCGATCAGTTCCGCGCGGGACGCGAAGTCGATGCCGTAGAAGCAGGGCCACTGGACCGGGGGAGAGGAAATCTTGACGTGCACCGCGGCGGCACCGGCTTCCCGGAGCATCCGGACAATGGCGCGCTGGGTATTGCCGCGAACGATGGAATCGTCCACCACCACAATGCGCTTGCCGCGGATGACGGATTCCAAGGCGTTGAGCTTGAGCCGGATACCCAGCTGGCGCAGGGTCTGCGAGGGCTGGATGAACGTGCGGCCCACGTAGGCGTTCTTGACGAAGCCATGGGCAAAGGGGATGCCGGATTGTTCGGCGTACCCAACAGCTGCGGGGGTACCGGACTCAGGAACGGGAATGACGAGGTCTGCCTCATGCGTGTTTTCGCGGGCCAGCTGGCGGCCCATCTCAACGCGTGCCTCGTATACGGAGCGGCCGGCAATGGCAGCGTCCGGACGGGCGAGGTAGACGTACTCGAAGACACAGCCGGCGGGGGTTGCCTCGGCGAAGCGCTGCGAACGGACGCCGTCCTCGTCGATGGCAATGAATTCGCCGGGCTCGATCTCGCGGATGAAGCTCGCACCAACAGTGGCAAGGCCTGCCTGCTCGGAAGCGACAACCCAGCCGCGGTCCAGGCGGCCAAGACACAGCGGGCGGATGCCGTAGGTATCGCGGGCTGCGTAGAGCGTTCCTTCGTCCATGAAGACGAAGCAGAAGCCACCCTTGATCTTGGGCAGCAGCTCCAGTGCAGTCTGCTCCAGGGTCTTGCCCTCTTCACCCTCCAGGAGGGCGGTCACCAGTGCGGTGTCCGAGGTGTTGCCCTGCTTCATCTCACCGGTCAGCTGGCCGTCGTTGCGCTCAAGGATCATTTCCCGGAGCTCAGCGGTGTTGGTCAGGTTGCCGTTGTGGGCCAAGGCAACCGTGCCGGTTGCTGTTGCACCCAGGGTTGGCTGCGCGTTGGCCCAGTGGCTTGCACCGGTGGTGGAGTACCGGCAGTGGCCAACGGCCAAGTGCCCGGTCAGGGTGTTCAGGGTTGTCTCATCGAAGACCTGGGACACAAGCCCCATGTCCTTGTAGACATTGATGCGCTTGCCGTCACTGGTAGCTATACCAGCCGATTCTTGTCCGCGGTGCTGCAGCGCATACAGCCCGTAATAGGTGAGTTTTGCTACTTCTTCACCGGGAGCCCAGACCCCAAAGACGCCACAAGCGTCCTGAGGGCCTTTTTCGCCGGGGAGAAGATCATGAGAAAGTTTTCCGTCGCCACGTGCCACTGGTCGATTGTCTCATGTTGTGGCCGTGGTACGTTCCCCCGCAGCCTATGTGACCCCTTGAACGGGCTTAGAACAGGCGTGTTCCTTCAAAAATGCGGTGTGTCTCACATTTGGCTCCCCTCCGAAGAGGCGGGCCGGGCGCCCGACTTAGCGGACGTCGTCGTTCTCTGGTCCTTGGTCCGGAACCGAATCCGGAACGGCTTCCACGACGG
Source organism: Paenarthrobacter sp. NPDC091669 (assembly GCF_044756725.1). Taxonomy (NCBI): domain Bacteria; kingdom Bacillati; phylum Actinomycetota; class Actinomycetes; order Micrococcales; family Micrococcaceae; genus Paenarthrobacter; species Paenarthrobacter sp. NPDC091669. Next base: position 5,331 of record NZ_JBIVTK010000008.1, on the reverse strand, counting down.
CACGCTGGGAGCGCTTGACGCTGATGCGGTCCAGGACCAGGGCGAGAATCGAGAAGAGGATGACGCCTCCGCCCGCGCAAACGATCAGGAAGAAGCCGAACACTGTGCCAGCGTCGAAGGCGGGGTCGGCTTGGCGGCCGTACGCGATGATGGCGGCCACGATTGCACCGACCACGGCTCCCAAAATCATGAAAGGTACAAACTTGGGTGCCCGGCGGACCGTGATCTCGCGGCGGGCGGAGTTGGGGGTGGTGTCCTCTGAAGCCATGCGTTAAAGCCTACCGTTTGGCGTTTGTGTACAGATAATGCCCCCAAGGAGTCGCCTTAGGGGCATTATCTGTACACAAACTTCGGGGTTAGCTGCCGCGGTACGTCGAGAATGCGAACGGGCTCAGCAGGAGCGGTACGTGGTAGTGCTCACCGGCGTCGGAAACTGTGAAGTTCAGATCCACTTCCGGGAAGAACGTCTCCGTGCCGAGGCCCTCGTAGTAGGCGCCGGTGGCAAAATTCAGGCGGTAAGCGCCGCCCGGGATCCGCTCCGGGCCGAGGGTCTTGATGCGGCCGTCGGCGTCGGTTTCGCCCTTCGCCACCAGGGTCCAGTCGTCGCCTTCACGGACGTAAAGTACGACGGCGACACCCGCCGCTGGGCGGCCGGAACCTGTGTCCAGGATGTGCGTGGTTACTTGTGAAACGCTCATGCGTTGACTCCTTCGCTGACCAAACCGGAGAGGCGCAACAGTGCGATCTCCCGCAGCTGGCCAGCCACAATCGTGTCTTCTTCTTCGGGGGTGTGGGTGATGCGTTCCTGAAGGGTGCTGAGGATTTCCTGGGCGCTGCGGCCGGCGGCACGGATCAGGAAGACCCTGCCGAACTTTTCCTCGTAGGCCCGGTTGCCCTCAGCCAGGGCGGTAGTGGTGTCGCTGTCTCCAGGATCCACTCCGGCCTGCTCCGAACGCGACATCGCGGCCTCGGTGGTCTGGGCCTTGGGGCGTTCTCCGATGCGGGGGTGGTGTGCCATGGCGGACTCCACCTCGGCAGCGGTGAATGGTTCGGCGGCGCGCTGGGCCTGGCCCAGCAGGTCGTCGACTGTGGCGAAGGGCCGCGCATCAGCGATGGCCTCCACCCAGCGGCTGATATCCAGGCAGGGGGTCAGGATCCTGATGGCCTCGTCCCGGTCAACACTGTTGAATTCTGCAAGCTCCATGCTTGTGACATCCTCGTGCAAATGCTGGCATCCATGGTGTGGGCTATGCGGAACTCTTGCTGGTGCAAGAGGAAGCCTTTGCTTCCAGCTTCCGCATCATGGAACTGTTATTTCAGCATACGTAATTCAGTTAAGCCGAGCGATCGGCCTGGTGTCAAGAGACTACCGCCTTGTGGCGCCGTGTCCGCACTGTCAGGTACAGGCGATGGGCGGTGATGACCAGGGCCAGCCATGCCACGCCGATAGCCCAGGCTGCCAGCACATCCGTCAGCCAATGGTGGCCAAGGTAGACGCGGCTCAGGCCCATGGTGAAGGCAAAGACTCCGGCCGCCAGCACGGTGATGACCCGCGCCCGCAAGGTTTTGAGCCGGAGGATGATCAGGTAAGCCACGATGCCGGCAATCACGATGGAGTTCAGGGAATGGCCGCTGGGGAAGGACGCGGAATGCTCGTAGGGAGGAATGGCGTCCGCCATGTCCGGGCGGGCGCGGCCGAAGATGGGCTTGCCCAAAATAGTGATGACCAAAGATCCCAGGCCAGCAGCGAGCATCAGGATGACGGGCGTCCATGATCGCCGCTTGGTGGCCAGGAAGATCATGATGCCGACGGCAAGGATGGGCATGCCCACGGTGCCGCCAATATTCGTGTAGGCAGTGGTGGCTGAGTCCAAAGCTGGAGAGCGGACGCTCTTTGCTGCGGCCAGGACGGGATCGTCCAAACCTGCAACGCCGTCGGCTTCCGTCACGGACTCGTAGACTTCGCCGAAGACCAGGGCCAGTGAGAGGGCTGCGGCGAGCCCAACCATCAAGGTGATGATGAGCGCGGTGTAGGGCCCCAGCAGTGACGTGGCCTTTTCGGCGCCTCGGGCCAGTGTCCGGCCCGCGGGGGATTTCCAATTGGTCAGGTCCTGCCCGGCGACGAACCTGTCCTGGCTTACTTCGCCGCGAACGCCTTGCTCCGGCGCCTCTTTTCCTTCAGTCGTCACTCATGTCCCCTATCCGTGGCGGCCTCAGTATTGGTGAGCAACCTTAGCAGTTGCTGCCCGGAGATTCCTGGGAGCGCCTTTCGGGCCGGCTCGCGCTACTTCACGTGGTCAGGCAGGGGTTGGCTTTCAGGCAACGGCTGGCCCACTTTGACCAGCAACGTCTGCTCCGGGCCAAGCTCTTTGCCACCCTTGCTGGCTGGGCGCAGTTCCGGGACGGGCTGACCCGAGGTGGGATCGATGAGGACCGAATGGTCCTCACCCGGGGTGAAGGCGTTTCGCTCGCCCCATTGCCGGAGGCTGAGGACCAGGGTGAACAGATCGCGCCCCGCGTCCGTCAGCTCGTATTCGCTTCGGGTGCCTCGTTCGTTGGGAATCCTGGTCATGACGCCTCTCTCCACCAGGAGGCGGAGGCGGTCCGAAAGGATGTTTTTAGCCACGCCCAGTGATCTCTCGAACTCGGAGAAGCGCCGCTTGCCGTCCAACGAGTCCCGAATGATGAGCAGGGTCCATTTGTCGCCCACCAAGTCCACGGCTCTGGCGACGGGACATTCGGGGTCCGTCCATTCAACTTCACTTGGTTGCAACATGAAACCATTCTGCCATAAGCTCATATGGTTGCATTATGAAACCAATTATGGAGGCGCTGTGAGCACACACTTGAAGGAATCAAGCCGAGGACTCAGCAGTCGGCTGTTGTTCCTGCTCGCTGTGACGGCCGGGTTCATGGTGTCCAACATCTATTACGGGCAGCCCCTGCTTGAGCGCATCGGGACGGATCTGGGGATTCCAACGTCCGGGGTGGGCTGGATTGTGGCCTCGTCCCAGGCCGGATACCTTCTTGGGCTGGTTCTCTTGGTGCCTTTGGGGGATGTCATGAACCGCCGGTTGCTCATCACCCTTCACATCGCGGCGACGGCCATAGGCGGATCCGTGGTGGTCCTGGCAGATTCACAGACGGCCCTGCTGGGTGGCTTCCTGTTCCTCGGATTGGCCTCGTCGGTGGTTCAGACCATCGTGGCGTATACCGCCGCCTCCAGCACCCCCGGGCAAAGGGGCGGAAACATCGGCACCGTCACTGCCGGCGTCGTGAGTGGCATCATCCTTGCCCGGACGCTGGCGGGAGGCCTGACGGATCTGTGGGGATGGCGGTCTGTCTACGTACTCGCGGCGGTGGCAGGTGCGGTCCTGGCCGTCGCGGTCTTTCGCGCCTTGCCCAAGGAGCGGGCCGGGAGGGGAGAGGTGCGCTACTGGAGGGCTGTCTCATCGGTGGTGGTCCTGACGCGGTGTGACCGTGTGTTCCGTACTCGGGCGCTCATCACCATGCTGCTGTTTGCGTCCTTCGGGGTGCTGTGGAGCGGTATGTCCCTGCTGCTCAGCAGTCCCGCGTGGAATCTGCCGCCGAGCCTGATCGGACTTTTTGGGCTGGCTGGCCTCGTCGGTGTGGTGGCCGCGTCCAGGGCAGGCGCCGCGGCGGACCGTGGATGGGCGCAGCGGGTCACGGCTTGGGGCCTCGCTGCGCTTCTGGGTTCCTGGGTGGCTTTGTCCCTCGGCAGTTGGTCGCTGCTGTGGTTCGTAGCGGGCATCATCGTCCTCGACGCCGCAGTGCAGGCCGTCCATGTCAGCAGCCAGACCCTGATCGTGGCAGGAGCTGAGGAGTCGGCCAGCAGCATGATCGGCAGCTACATGGTGTTCTATTCCGTGGGAAGTGCAGCGGGCGCGGCAGCTGTTGCGCCGGTCTACGATGCGTGGGGTTGGACCGGGGCCAGCGTCCTGGGCGCGGTCTTTGCGGCGTTCGGGCTGGCGATCTGGGGCGTGGACCGGCTCATTCCCTACAAAACGAGAGGGCAGGCGCGGTTGGCTCGCCCCACACAGCACGCTGGGGCAGAATGACCTCAACCAGCTAAGGAGTTCGCACATGCCGCACATTCTGACGTCCCGGTTCCTGTTCGGTCCCGGCCCGAGCAATTGCTACCCCGAAGCCATGGCTGCCCTGGCCTATCCCGTGCTGGGGCACCTTGATCCGGTGTTCATCGAGCGGCTCGACCACACCTGTGAGGGACTCCGGACTGTTTGGGGAACGTCCAATGCGCGGACGCTCCCGTTGAGTGCCACAGGTTCCGGCGGCATGGAAGCAGCCTTCGTGAACACCGTGTCCGACGGCGACGTGGCAGTTATCGCTGTCAACGGACTGTTTGGGGCGCGGATGTGCGAGGTCGCACGGCGCTGCGGGGCCACGGTGGTCCGGGTTGATCACGAATGGGGCCAGCCTGTCGATGCCGATCGTGTGCTTTCTGCGCACCCGAATCCGAAAGTCATTGCGGCAGTCCATGCTGAAACTTCAGTGGGCGTCATTTCCGACATCGCCGCGCTCGGTGCCGGAAAGGGCGATGCCCTACTGATCACCGATGCCGTTACGTCCATTGGCGGACTGGAGTTGTTGGCGGACGACTGGGGGATCGACGTCGGATATGCCGGCACGCAGAAGTGCCTTGGTGTGCCGCCGGGACTGTCGCCATTCACTGTGTCCGACCGGGCTTTCGAGCGCCGCGTCAAGGATCCACGATCCTGGTACCTCGATATCGGGTTGCTCGGCGGGTACGTCGGAGCGGCCAGTGGCGCCCGGACCTATCACCACACAGCGCCCGTGACCATGATCGCCGGGCTTGAAGCTGCTTTGGACCGGATTCTCGCCGAGGGGTTGGACGTGGTGCAGGCCCGCCACCGTGCCGCCGGCGCCGCTCTGCAGAACGGGCTGCAGGAAATGGGGCTGGAACTGTTCGCTGCCGAAGGCTCCCGGTTGCCGAGCCTCACCACCGTGAAGGTGCCCGACGGCGTCAACTCGGCTGCCGTCCGCGCTTACCTTCTGGAGAACTTCAGTATGGAGATCGGCTCGGGGGTGGGGGAGTTTGCGGACACGGTGTGGCGCATAGGGATGATGGGCCCGAACGCCAACAGCGCCTCGGTCACCTTGGTGCTGGGGGCGCTGAAGGAGGCGATCGCGAAAGCCTAGCCCCGGTTGCTCTCTCACGTCCCGCGTGCTTGGGCGGGACCCTCGTTACCTTTTTCGTAGCCCGTTTCCTGGTGCAGGATATGGGTGTGCTGGCCTGCTGACCCCGGCATGATTGCGACCCTCTGTTGATTC